>JBHENF010000276.1:0-13786 GCA_046262175.1 Mycobacteriales bacterium | reverse complement strand
CCGGTGCCCTGCGCGGGATCATCTGCCAGCGGCTGGTGCCGCGCGCCGACGGCGAAGGCCGCTGCGTGGTCATGGAGATCGCGGTCAACACCGGCCGCATCGCGGACGCCATCGTCGACCCCGACAAGACCTCCACGCTGCCGCAGCTCATCGCCGAGGGTGGCTACTACGGGATGCAGACCTTCGACCAGCACCTCGTGTCGTACATCCGCGACGGCGTCATCACCCTCGAGGCGGCGATGTCCGCGAGCACCAGCCCGCACGACCTCACCGTCGAGCTGCGCCGCCTCGGGCTGGTGGCTTAGCGCCGCAGCATTGGGTACGACGGGGAGATGTTCTTCCTCTTCTCGAACCGTCTCGGCTGCCTGCCCAGCCTCCTGCTGTCCGTCGGCCTGACCCTGCTGCTGCTCTTCCTCACCGGAGTGCTGCGCTGAGCAGCACCGCCAGGCCGCCCGCCGCGGCCAGCCCCAGGGTGACCCGCCGCGCGACGCCCTCCGACACGGTGAGCCGTACGCCCAGCAGCACCCCCGTGGTCATCGCCAGCACGCAGGCGACCAGCGTCGCGGCGCCGACGTGCGGCGGCCCGAGGCTCGGCAGCGCCACGAGGTTGAGGCCGAGGAAGAACGCCTGCAGCGTCGCCCGCTGACGCGCCGCCCCCCAGCGTGCGTTCTCCGCCCACAGCGCCACCGGCGGCCCGGCCACGCCCGCGATGACGTTCGTCAGCGCCGCCACGACACCGGTGCCGACGGCGCCGGCCGGCCCCGTGGCCGCCGCCCAGCGCACGCCGAACGCCAGCAGCCCCGCGCCCAGCAGCACGACCGCCCCGGCGGCGGCGCGCGCCGGCCGGTCGGGCAGCGACCTCGCCAGCACGGCCCATGCCGGGGTGGCGAGCGCCGCGGGCCCGAGCAGCAGCAGCGCTCCTCGTACGTCGACCTCGCGGCGGAGCCGGGCGAGCAGCGCGACGTTGAGCAGCAGCGACAGCAGCACCGACAGCCGGATGCCCTCGTGCGCACCGAGCAGCGCGACCAGGAACGGCCCGCACACCAGTGAGAAGCCGATCCCGCTGACGGCTTGCGAGACAGCCCCTACCGCCACGGCCAGCGCCACGAGGATCAGGCGAGCACCGCCTGGCGCTCCCGCTCGACCTCGTCCCGCACGTCGCAGCCCACCACGTGGTCGTTGACGAGCCCGCACGCCTGCATCAGCGAGTAGACCGTCGTCGGCCCGACGAACACGAACCCGGCCTGCTTCAGCGCCTTCGCCATCGCGGCGGACGCGGGCGTCGAGGCCGGGGTGGCCGACCAGCTGGCGTGCACCGGCGACGGCACCTGCGCGACCGACCACAGCAGCTCCGGCAGGCCGCCGCTGCTCCGCAGCTCCAGCGTCGCCGCGGCGTTGCGCACGCACGCGCGCAGCTTCGGCCCGGAGCGGATCAGGTTGTTGTCCGCCAGCAGCGGCGTCACGTCCATCCCCGCGACGACCTCGGGGTCGAATCCGGCGAACGCCGCACGCAGGGCCTCCCGCTTGCGCAGCACGGTGATCCAGGCCAGCCCTGCCTGCAGGCCCTCCAGGCAGATCTTCTCGTACAGCGCCTGCTCCGAGTGCTGCGGCCGGCCCCACTCCTCGTCGTGGTAGGCCGAGTACAGGTCGTTCCCGTCCCCGAAGCAGCGCATGATCGCGATCATGACAGCCTGCCTAGGGTGTCCGCATGTCGACCCTCGCGGAGCTGGTCCGCGCGCGCACCGACCTCCGCGAGGACGACGTCGAGTGGCTGCACCGGCTCGTGGCGGAGTGGCAGCTGGTGGCCGACCTGTCGTTCGCGGACCTGGTCCTGTGGGCGCGCACCCGAGAGGACAGCTGGCTCGCGGTGGCGCACATGCGGCCGACGACGGGCCTCACCGCCTACCCACTCGACGTGGTCGGCTCCACGCTCCCGGACGAGCTGCGGTACCGCGTCGACCGGGCGGCACGCGACGGCAGGATCGCCCGGGACGGTGAGCCCGAGTGGCGGGCGCGGGTGCCCGTACGGCAGGAGGCGGTGCCCGTACGGCGGGGGGACCGGCAGGTCGCGGTGCTGACCCGCGACACGAACCTGACGGCCGCTCGGATGCCGAGCCAGCTGGAGCTCTCGTACCTCACGTCCGCGGGCGAGCTGCTGCAGATGGTGTCGGAGGGGACCTTCCCGTTCCCCGGGTCGAGCCCCGACCCGGAGCACGCGCCGCGGGTGGGCGACGGGTACCTGCGGCTGGACCGCACCGGGCACGTCGTCTACGCGAGCCCGAACGCGCTGTCGGCGTACCGGCGGCTCGGCGTGAGCGCCGACCTGCTGGGCGCGCACCTCGGCCGGACCATCGCGCGGCTGAGCAGCGACGGCCTCGACGAGCCGCGCGGGTCGGCGGCGCTGGCCGCGGTGCTCCGCTTCCAGGAGCCGCGCGAGTCCGAGGTGGAGGCGCAGGGCGCGACCGTGCTGCTGCGCGCTCTGCCGCTGGTGACCGCCGGCGTCGCGCGGGGCGCGGTGGTGCTCGTACGTGACGTCAGCGAGCTGCGCCGCCGGGACCGGCAGATCCTCGGCAAGGACGCCACGATCCGCGAGATCCACCACCGGGTGAAGAACAACCTGCAGACGGTCGCGGCACTGCTGCGCCTGCAGGCCCGGCGGCTGGACGAGCCGCGGGCGCGGGCCGCGCTGGAGGAGTCGGTCCGCCGGGTGTCCACGATCGCCGTCGTGCACGAGACGCTGTCGCTGGCGCTGGACGAGTCGGTGCTGTTCGACGCCATCGCCGACCGGGTGCTCGCGATGTGCGCGGAGGTGGCCGTCGCGGAGTCCGACGTCCGGGTCGTACGAGTAGGCGAGTTCGGTGAGTTGACGGCAGAGGTGGCAACGCCGCTCGCGATGGTGCTGACCGAGCTGGTTCAGAACGCCGTCGAGCACGCGCAGGCGACGACGGTGGAGGTGCGCGTCCAACGGACGGCGTCGCGGCTGACGGTGGTCGTCGCGGACGACGGCCGTGGCCTGCCCGCCGGGTTCGACCTAGCCGCGTCGACGCGGCTCGGCCTGCAGATCGTCCGAACGCTGGTAGAGGGAGAGCTGCGCGGCACCATCGACCTGGTGCACGGGGCGGACGGCGGTACCGAGGCGGCCGTCAGCGTGCCGCTGACACCCGCGCCCTAGCGCCCACGCCGGGGTCCTGGTCCGTCGCGCCCGAGAACTGCTGGAAGACCCGGTAGCCGATCAGCACGACGATGCCGAGCAGCAGCAGCGCCACCAGGCGGAACCGCCACACGGCCCGCCACGCCGGCGGCGCCTCGCGGGGCACGAGCGGCGGGCGGACGTACTGCTCGCCCATGAGCCGGCTCAGCTCGCGGGAACCCGGACGTCCAGGCTGCGGCGGGCGAGCACACGGCGCTCGTCCTCGCTGGTGCCGCCCCAGACGCCGGCGTCCTGGCCGGTCTCGATCGCCCACTCGAGACAGGGCTCGGCGACCGTGCACCGGCGGCACACCTGCTTGGCCTCGTCCACCTGCGTCGCGGCCGGTCCAGCCGTCCCGATGGGGAAGAACAGCTCCGGGTCCTCGTCGCGGCAGAGCGCGCGGTGGCGCCAGTCCATGCGGTCCAACTCCTTCGTCGGATGACCCGGCGCGGGGGGCACAGCTGCGGGTCGTGGAGCCACAGTTGCACCGTCTGCAGGCGGCTGGCAAGGGTTTCCGAACGGGATTCGGTTCGGGTTCGTGTCGCCTTCGTCACGCTCGCGACACGCCGGAAGGCGAGGCACTGCCCGCCCCGGAACGGCTCACACCTGGTAGGCCCGAACTGCCTCAGACGACGAGGTCGAGAGCGCCGGGTACGGCCCGGAACGCCACCTTCGTCCGCTCGCCGAGGTCGTCTCCGTCGACCTGGAACGGCAGGGGCTGGTCGCTGCTCAGCACGAAGCCGTCGACGTCGTGCAGCAGCACCACGTTGCGCCCGCGCAGCCGCGGGCTGCGGGACAGGATCTGCCGCAGGTAGCGCAGGGTGGTGACGGTGCCGAGCTTGCGGAGCCCGAAGACGTCGAGGCCCTCCTCGAAGGACGCGTCCGGGCAGGGCAGCACCGGCCTGCGGCCGAGATACGTCCAGGGCGCGGTGTTGCAGACGAGGGCCAGCCCCAGCCGCGTCGGCTCCGCTCCGTCGCGGGTCAGCGTCAGCGGGGGCGTCTTGCGCTCCCGACTGGTGAAGAACTCCTGTAGGCCCTCCCGGACGAACAGCTGCGGCGTCGCGCGCCGGCCGTCCGCGCGGCGGTGCTCCACCCGGCGTACCACCTGCGCGTCCAGGCCCATGCCGGCGCAGAAGGTGAACCAGCGGTCGTCGGCCTGCGCCAGCCCGATCGTGCGGCGGCGGCCGGCGGCGAGCGCCTCCAGCACGTCGCCGGTGGCCTCCACCGCGCTCTCCGGCAGGCCCAGTGCGCGGGCGAAGACGTTCGTGCTGCCGCCTGGGACCACCGCCAGCGCCGGCACGTCGGCCGCCGGCCCGTCCGCGAGCAGGCCGTTGACGACCTCGTTGACGGTGCCGTCGCCACCGAGCGCGACCACGACGTCCAGCCCGTCCCGCCGGGCCTCGCGGGCGAGCTCGATCGCGTGCCCGCGGTGCGTCGTCTGGACGACGTCGAGCTTGGTCTCGCTGGCCAGCGCGTGCGCCAGCACGTCCCGCGCCCGGGCCGTCGTGGCCGTCGCCTTCGGGTTCACGACCAGCAGAGCGCGCATCCCGGCAAGGGTAGTTGGGGCCGTTAGCCTCGCCCGGTGGACCTGCCCATGACCCGCCGCGCGGCGGCGCTGCTCGCCGTCGAAGGCCTCGCTCTCGGGGTCGTGGGCCTCGTCGACGGGCTGCGCGCCGACGCCCAGGACCGCTCGGCGGCCGTGGCCACGACGCTGTTCGCGGTGCTCGGCGGGCTGCTCCTGGCGGGCCTCGCGCGAGCGGTGTCACACCGGCACGCCTGGGCCCGTACGCCGTCGGTCGTCCTGCAGCTGCTCGCGCTGCCGGTGGGCACCGACCTGCTGCGCGGCCACGTCTGGGCCGCCGGCATCCCCGTGCTGCTCCTCGCCGGTGCGACGCTGTTCCACCTGGCCACGCTGGAGCGGGAGTAGCTACTCCTCGACGAGGAGTCCCTGGCGCAGCTGCGCGAGGGTGCGGGCGAGCAGCCGCGACACGTGCATCTGGCTGATCCCGAGCTCGGCGGCGATCTGCGACTGCGTCATGTTGCCGAAGAAGCGCAGCAGCAGGATCCGCTTCTCGCGCGGCGGCAGCTTCTCGAGCAGCGGCTTGAGGGACTCGCGGTACTCCACGCCCTCGAGCGAGTCGTCCATCATCCCGAGGGTGTCGGCCACGGCGGGGGAGTCGTCGTCGCCGCCGTCGGGGGCGTCCAGCGACACGGCGGAGTAGGCGTTGGCGGACTCGAGCCCCTCGAGGATCTCCTCCTCGGACATCTGCAGGTGGGTGGCGAGCTCGGCGACCGTCGGCGAGCGGCCGTTCTTCTGCGACAGCTCGCTGGTCGCCTTGGTGAGGCTGAGCTTGAGCTCCTGCAGGCGGCGCGGCACGCGGATCGCCCAGCCCTTGTCGCGGAAGTGCCGCTTGATCTCGCCGACGATGGTCGGCGTGGCGTACGTGGAGAACTCCACGCCGCGCTCGAGGTCGAACCGGTCGACCGACTTGATCAGCCCGATCGTCGCGACCTGGATGAGGTCGTCGAGCGGCTCGCCGCGGTTGCGGAACCGGCGGGCGAGGTACTCGACGAGCGGGATGTGCGCCTCGACGAGCTCGTCGCGCAGGCGGGCCCGGCGCGGGTCGTGCTCGGCCATGGCGGCCAGCTGCACGAACAGCTCACGCGCCTTCGCGCGGTCGGCAGCGCTGCGCTCGGACCGCGTAGGCGCGGCGAGTGCGGGCGGCAGCTCGGCGAGGGCGGCAGCGGCGTCCGCGTCCTCGGTCTCGACGGTGTCCACGGTCTCCCCGGTGGGCTGCAGCGGGACGGCGGTCGCCTCGGCGACGTCGTCGCTGCTCACGACGACGGGGTCTCGGACTGCTCGGAGTCGCCCGGAAACTCGCCGCGCCGCTTGCGCAGCGACAGCGTCACGCGCTGGTCGGCGTCGACGGAGCTGTCCACCTCGCCGGCGAGCGCGGTGAGGACCGTCCAGGCGAACGTGTCGCGGGACGGCTGCTCGCCGTCGAGCGTCAGCACGGCGACGCTGACGGCGATCGCGTCGGAGGTGAGCTCGAAGCTGCACTCGAGGTCGGCGCCCGGCACCGCCTGGGTGAGCAGCATGGCGCAGGCCTCGTCGACGGCGATCCGCAGGTCCTCGATGTCGTCGATCGTGAAGTCCAGGCGCGAGGCCAGGCTGGCGGTCGCGGTGCGCAGCACCGACAGGTACGCGCCCACCGCGGGGAGCTTCAGCGTGACCACGTCACGTCCGGCGCCGGACAGCGCCTCTCCAGCCTTCGTCGTGCCCATCTGCTCGGTCATGCTCCCTCCCAGGTCGCCGTCGGCCGGCCACCCACGCGGGCGGCCCCGGCGCAGCACCACCGGACGACCCGATCCTATGCGGACGGACTCCGGCCGCACAGTGCGTGCGGATGAGAGGCTCTGCTCCAAACGGAGGAGGACACGTGCGCGCAACGCGTCGGCAGGTGCTGAAGGGTGCGGCAGCCACGGCTGCCGCTGCGGGACTGGCGCAGTACCCCGCTCGGGGTGCGTCGGCCGCCGCGAGCGGCCCCGTCGCGCCGGAGGGTACGACGCTGGACGCGACCGTCGTACGCGGGCCCAAGGTCAACCCGCAGGGCTACGTCCGGCTCGCCAGCGGCCCGGGCGAGCCGCACGTGGTCCGTACCGACCTCGGCACGAAGGCTGCCGGCGGCCGGGAGGGCCGCCGCACCGCGGTCCTGTCGTTCGCGCACCTCACGGACATCCACGTGGTGGACGCGCAGTCGCCGGCCCGCGTGGAATTCCTGGACCGCTACAACGACGGCCCGGGCGACCCGTTGGTCTTCGGCTCCGCCTACCGGCCGCAGGAGTTCCTCACCCCGCAGATCGCCGACTCGATCGTGACGCGCGTCGACGAGGTCGGCGTCGGTCCCGCGGTGGGCGGGCCGCTGGGATTCGCGATCTGCACGGGCGACAACGCCGACAACTGCCAGCGCAACGAGCTGCAGTGGCAGATCGCGGTCCTCAACGGGACGCCCTTCGCGCCGAGCTCGGGCGACCCCGCCCGCTTCGAGGGCGTGCACGACCAGGAGCCGACGACGTACGACGAGCACTACTGGCACCCGGACGGGACGCCGGCCGGCAAGACCGACGACAACGCCCGCCGGCTGTACGGCTTCCCGGTGGTGAAGGGGCTGCTCGCGGCGGCGACCCGCCGCTTCACGCCGCACGGCCTGTCGATGCCCTGGTACACGTGCTACGGCAACCACGATGGGCTGGTCCAGGGCAACTTCCCGCAGTCGTTCCAGCTGACCAACCTCGCGACCGGCCCGCTGAAGGTGGTCTCGGTGCCGGCCGGCGTCTCGCCCGACGACCTCCAGCGCGGCGACCCGGCTGCAGGCGCGGCGCTGCTGGCCGCGCCGGCGCGCGTCGTCACCGCCGACCCGAACCGCAAGGTCATCACCCGTACGGAGACGGTCAAGGAGCACCTGACGAGCGGCGGCACCCCGCTCGGCCACGGCTATACCGCCAAGAACCTCGCGGACGGCACGGCGTACTACACGTTCGACCCGCACCCGCAGGTGCGCGGCATCGTCCTGGACAGCGTCAACCCGAACGGCGAGTCGTCCGGCTCGCTGGACCAGGCGCAGTTCGCCTGGCTGAAGGCGCGGCTGCAGGAGGTCACTGGAGCGGGCAAGGACAAGCTGGTGGTCGTCTTCAGCCACCACACGATCGGCTCCATGACGAACTCGATCCCCGGTCCGGACGCGCCGGGCCAGCGGGTGCTGGGGCCGGCGGTGCGCGACCTGCTGCTGCAGTTCCCGAACGTCGTCGCGCTGGTCAACGGGCACACGCACGTCAACCGCGTCACGCCGTACCTGAAGGCCGGCGGCGGCGGCTTCTGGGAGATCAACACAGCCGCGCACGTCGACTACCCGTGCCAGGCGCGGCTGATCGAGCTCGTCGACAACGCCGACGGCACCCTCTCGATCTTCGGCACCGTCATCGACGGCGCCGGCCCCCTCGCGTACGGGGGGCGGCTCGACACGTCGCTGTCGCTCGCGTCGCTCGCCCGCGAGCTCGCGGCCAACGACTGGCAGGAGCGCACGGACGCGCGACGCGGCAAGGTCGAGGACCGCAACGTCGAGCTGCTCGTCAAGGCGCCGTTCGCCCTGACCCGCGCGGTCCCGGCGCAGCAGCCGGAGTCGCGGCCGACCAGCACGCCCCGCCAGCTGCCGGCCACTGGCGCGGGCGAGCGTCGGGCGGTGCTGGCCGCCGCGGCGCTTGCCGCCGCCGGCGCGGCCCGGTGGGCGTCGGGCCGGCCCGTCGAGGAGTGACCGACCCCGACCTGCCGCCGAGGTCTGTGCCGCTGGGCGCGCTGCTCGCGGTCGTGGCGGTAGGAGGTGCGCTCGGAGCGCTCGCTCGGTACGCGGTTGCCGTTGCGCTCCCCGACCGGCACGCAGCCCTGCCGGTCGGGACGCTGCTGGTCAACGTGGTCGGGTGCCTGCTGCTGGGCGTCCTCGTCGCGCGGTGCCGCGACGCGCCCTGGCTGCGGCCGTTCCTGGGCACGGGCGTGCTGGGCGGCTTCACGACGTTCTCCACGTTCGCGGTGCAGACGGACCACCTGCTCGTGGACGCCCCTGCTGTCGCGCTGCTGTACGTGGCGCTCTCCGTCGGGGGCGGGCTGCTCGCTGCGGCCGCGGGACTGCGAGTGCGGCGTTGATCGCGCTGCTCGTCGTGGCCGGGGCGGCCTCGGGCGCGCCGGCTCGGCTGCTCGTCGCGCGCGCGGTGCCGGGCGTGCGTGCCACCTTGCTGGTCAACGTGCTGGGCAGCCTGCTGCTCGGCCTGTTCGCCGGGCTGGGCGCGTCCACGTACGGGCTGCTAGGCACCGGGTTCTGCGGCGCGTTCACCACGTTCTCGACGTTCGCCGTGGAGGCCGAGGCGCTGCCACGGCGGGTAGGCGCGGGGTACGTGGCCGCGAGCCTGGTGCTGTGCCTGGGCGCTGCCGCTCTGGGGCTGGCGGTGTCCTGACGGTCGCTCTACTGCGGCCGGGCCAGGGCCGCCAGCGCGTCTCCGTCCACGCGCCAGACCGTCCACCCGTCCTCCGGCCGCGCGCCGAGCGAGCGGTAGAAGCCCTGCGCGTCGACGTTCCAGTCGAGGACCCACCACTCGAAGCGCGCCCAGCCGCGGGACACGCAGGTACGGGCGAGCTCCTGCAGCAGCGCCTTCCCGAGCCCGGCCCTCCGCGCCTCGGGCCGAACGAACAGGTCTTCGAGCCACAGGCCCGGCAGGCCCTTCCACGTCGAGAAGGTGACGTACCAGAGGGCGAAGCCGACGACCCGCCCGTCCAGCTCGGCCACCGAGCAGGAGGCCACGGCCTCCGGGCCGAACAGCGCGGCGGCCAGCATCGGCTCGGTCGCCTCGACCGCGTCCGGCTCCTTCTCGTACGCCGCGAGCTCGTGCACGAGCTGCAGCAGCACCGGGACGTCGGCCTCGACGGCTGGCCGGATCACGCGTTCCACCGGCGCAGCACCGGCAGGTCGTGTTCGGAGCCGAGGACGCTGACCGACGCGGGGGACAGCGCCAGCAGCCGGCCGTCGACCGGCGCCAGACCGAGCCAGACGGCGGCGAGGATCCGCAGCGTGTGGCCGTGCCCGACGAGGCAGACGTCGCCGTCCTCCAGCGCGGGCGCGACGTCCTCGAGCACCCGCTCGACCCGTTCGCCGACCGTGGTCGGCGTCTCGGGCAGGGAGTCGTCGGTCCAGACGCTCCAGCCACCGCGCTGCTCGCTGAGCTCTCTCGTGGTCTTGCCCTCGGCGTCGCCGTAGTCCCACTCGAGCAGCCCGTCGGCGAACACGGGCGACAGCCCGGCCAGCTCCGCCGTGCGGCGGGCGCGCAGCAGCGGCGAGGACAGCACCAGCGTCCACGGCCGGTCGAGCCGGTCGCGTAGCTCGCGCGCCTGCTGCTCGCCGTGCTGCGTCAGCGGGACGTTCGTACGCCCGGTGTGCTGGCCGGTGATCGACCAGGGCGTCTCGCCGTGCCGTACGAGCCAGAGCTCGCCCATGACGAGCTAGGCCTTCTTGGTCTCCCAGAAGATCGTGTCGATCTCCTTGACCGCGTCGAGCAGCTTCTGGCCCTCGGCCGGGTCCATGGACTGCTTGTTGCCGGTGCCGCTCGCCAGCTTGATGGTGTCGTTGAACAGCGTGTGCAGCTGCGGGTACTTCTCGAAGTGCGGTGCCTTGAAGTAGTCGTGCCACAGCACGGCCAGGTGGTGCTTCACCAGGTCGGCGCGCTGCTCCTTGATGAGCACCGCGCGCTGGCGGAAGACGGGGTCCTCGTTGCCCTGGTACTTCTCCTGGATGGCCTTGACGGACTCCGCCTCGACGCGCGCCTGGGCGGGGTCGTAGACGCCGCACGGCAGGTCGCAGTGGGCCGAGACGATCGTGCTGGGGCTGAACCGCATGATGGATTCCTTCCGGTCGGTTCCTGGCTCCGACCCTAGTGCGCGGGGGTTGGACGTGCGCATCGGGACGGCGGCGGTCAGCGGCCCGTCGATGTCGCCGGCGCTGAAGGACGGCGACTTCCTGCTGGTGCTGTGGGGCGGCCGGGTGCGGCCGGGCGACGTCGTGGTCGGGCGATTCCGGGAGCGACCGGAGCTGCTCGTGGTGAAGCGGGCCGTCGAGGCGCGCGAGGGCGGCTGGCTGGTGTCGTCGGACAACCCATTCGTCAGCGGCCCGTCCGGGGTCGTCGACGTGCAGGGACGCGTGCTGCTGCGCTACTGGCCGGTCAGGCGCGGTCGAGCGGGGGTGCGCCCGCGTCCTTCGCGCTGATGACGGCGGGGTCGTCGACGTCGACCGGCAGCGGCCACGCGATGCCGAGAGCCGGGTCCAGCGGGTTCACGGCGACGCCTGCCATGCCCGGCGCCCACTCCGCGTCGAAGCAGTAGAGGTACTGAGTCGGTGTATCCCCGAGTGACTGGAAGCCGTTGCAGACGCCGCGCGGTACGAGCACCTGCTGGCCGGCGGTCAGTCGTACGGTCTCCACCACGCCCCGCGTCGGGCTGTCGGGGCGCGCGTCGACGTAGGCGCCGAAGGCCTGGCCGGCAGCGATCGCGACCAGCTTGTGCATCGCCTCGCCGTGCAGACCGCGCAGGGCACCGGGCTCGGTCTCGGTCAGGTTGACCTGCTGCCACGGGCCGAGATCGGGCAGGCCCGCCTCCCGCCACGACGACTGCCTGTAGAACTCGCGCACCGTGCCGCGCGCGTCCGTCACCTGCTTCATCGTGATCAGGACGAGGCCGTCGATCCGCGTCGGGCACGTGGTCATCGGAATCACCGTCGTCTGCACCGGCGAGAGGCTAGAGCACCTTGCCCAGGAAGGACTTCGTGCGCTCCTCGCGCGGGCTGCCGATCACCTGCGCCGGCTTGCCCTGCTCGACGACGACGCCGTCGTCCATGAACACGATCGTGTCCGCCACCTCGCGGGCGAACCCCATCTCGTGCGTCACGACGATCATCGTCATCCCGTCCGACGCGAGGCTCCGCATGACGTCGAGGACCTCACCGACCAGCTCGGGGTCGAGCGCGCTGGTCGGCTCGTCGAACAGCATGAGCTTCGGCTTCATCGCGAGGGCGCGGGCGATGGCCACCCGCTGCTGCTGACCGCCGGACAGCTGGGCCGGGTACGCGTCGTGCTTGTCGGACAGCCCGACCCGGTCGAGCAGGGCGCGGCCACGGTCGGCCGCGGAGCCCTTCGCCTCGCCCAGCACCCGTACCGGCGCCTCGACCACGTTGCCGAGCGCCGTCATGTGCGGGAACAGGTTGAACCGCTGGAAGACCATGCCGATCTCGGCCCGCGCCCGCGCGGTCTCCTTCTCGCGCAGCTCGTGCAGCCGGTTCCCGTCCTGCCGGTAGCCGACGAGGTGCCCGTCGACGGACAGCCGGCCGGCGTCGACCTTCTCCAGGTGGTTGATGCAGCGCAGGAAGGTCGACTTGCCCGAGCCGGACGGCCCCAGCAGGCAGCAGACCTCGCCGCGGGCCACCTCCAGGTCGATGCCCTTGAGCACCTCGTTGCGGCCGAACGACTTGTGCACGTCATCCGCGAGCACCATCGGTCCGGTCATCGGGCGACCCTCCGCAGTCGTTGCAGCGGGGTCGGTGGCAGGTCGCGCAGGCTGCCGCGCGCGAACCGCCGCTCGAGGTAGTACTGGCCGACGTACGACACGCTCGTCAGCGCGAGGTACCAGATGCTCGCCATGACCAGCAGCTCGAACACCTCGCCGGACTGCGAGTAGATGGCGGTCGTCCGGCCGAGCAGCTCGGTCTGCCCGATGACGACGACCAGTGAGGTGTTCTTCAGCATCGAGATGAGCTCGTTGCCCGTCGGCGGGATGATGACCCGCATCGCCTGGGGCAGCACGACCCGGCGCAGCGTTTGGCCGGAGGTCATGCCCAGCGCCGCCGCCGCCTCCTGCTGCCCGCTGTCGACCGCGAGGATGCCGCCGCGGACGATCTCGGCCATGTACGCCGCCTCGTTCAGCGCGAGGGCCAGCGTCGCCGCCACGAAGATGGTGAGCAGGTCGGCCGTCAGCCCGTTGAACAGGGTGACACCGGGCAGCAGCGTGATGGTGATCGACCGCGGCAGCAGGTAGAGCAAGCCGTTGTACCAGAACAGGATCTGCACGATCAGCGGCGTGCCGCGGAAGAACCAGATGTACAGCCAGCTGACCGACGACAGCACCGGGTTGGGCGACATCCGCATCGTCGCGAGCAGCGTGCCGAGGACGGTCCCGATCAGCTGGCTGAGCACGGCCAGCTCGACCGTCGTGATGACGCCCTCGACGATCGAGCGCTGGAACAGGTACGCCGTGATCGACGGGTAGTTGATCTTGTCGAGGGTCCCGAGCTTGAGCCCGAGCAACCCGAGCAGGATCAGCACGACGGCGCCGCCGACGACCCGCCCGGGGTGCCGGACCGGCACGATCACCGGCGGCTCGGCCGCCCCCGCGGGAGCGGATGCCACTAGCTGCCGGCGTTGATCGTGACGTCGTCGAGCGCGCCCTGCGCGATGTCCCACTTGTCGAGGATGGCCTTGTAGCTGCCGTCACCGACCATGGACTTGAGCGCCGCCTGGATGGCGTCGCGCAGGCCGCTCAGCTCCTTGTTGACGGCGATGCCGTACGGCGCCGTCTCGTACTGCGTCCCGACGACCTCGAAGTCGTTGCCGCCGCCGGACGTCTTGGCGGTGTAGGCCGCGACAGGGAAGTCGTTCATGTCGGCGACGGCGCGGCCGGTCTTGACCTGCAGCCGCGCAGCCGCGTCGTCGGCCAGCTGCGCGATCTGGATCGGCTTGCCCGCCGGGCACTTGGCGCCCTTCGCGATGTCGACCTGCACGGTGCCGGACTCGAGCGCGATCTTCTTGCCGCAGAGGTCCTCGAGCTTGCTTATCTTCTCGGGGTTTCCCTTCTTCACCAGGATCGACGTGCCGGCGGTGAAGTAGTCGACGAAGTCGACCTTCGCCTGGCGCTCCTTGTTGTCGGTGAACGAGGAGAAGGCGACGTCGTACCGGTTCGCCTGGATGCCGGTGAGGATGGTGTCGAACTTGGCGTTGGCGAACTCGATC
>JBHENF010000275.1:0-6391 GCA_046262175.1 Mycobacteriales bacterium | reverse complement strand
CCTGAAGCTGGCGCAGGAGAGCGATCTCGATCTCGTCGAGGTCGCTCCGATGGCCCGCCCACCGGTGTGCAAGCTCATGGACTACGGCAAGTTCAAGTACGAGACCGCCCAGAAGGCGCGTGAGAGCCGCAAGAACCAGGTCCTCACCGTCATCAAGGAGATGAAGCTCCGCCCGAAGATCGACCCGCACGACTACGCGACGAAGAAGGGCCACGTGGTCCGCTTCCTCAAGGCGGGCGACAAGGTCAAGATCACGATCATGTTCCGCGGTCGCGAGCAGTCCCGCCCCGAGCTGGGGTTCCGGCTGCTGCAGCGCCTGGGCGAGGACGTCTCGGAGCTCGGCTTCGTGGAGTCGGCGCCGAAGCAGGACGGGCGAAACATGATCATGGTCCTGGCCCCGCACAAGAACGCGGCGGATCTGAAGAAGGCGGCGCAGGCGACCGACAAGGGCGCACCGACGGCCGACCCGGCAGCGGACATCGCGGACGAGGTCGCCATCGCGACCGGCCAGAGCTAGACCCGCAGCACTCCGCACGACGACGAGCACGACCCGACGAGAGAGACGACGGCAGCATGCCCAAGCAGAAGACGCACAGCGGGATGAAGAAGCGCATCAAGGTCACCGGCAGCGGCAAGCTGCTGCGTGAGCACGCCGGCAAGCGTCACCTGCTCGAGCGCAAGCCCTCCAAGCTGACCCGCCGCCTGACCGGCACCACGGAGGTCGCCCCGGCGAACCGTGGTGCGGTCAAGAAGCTGCTCGGCCTCTAAGCCTCCAACCCCGAGCTCGACCGACAGGAACAGGTGCAGTTGTGGCACGCGTCAAGAGGGCGGTCAACGCCCACAAGAAGCGCCGTGAGGTCCTCGAGAAGGCCAGTGGCTACCGCGGTCAGCGCAGCCGTCTCTACCGCAAGGCCAAGGAGCAGCTGCTCCACAGCGCGACGTACGAGTACCGCGACCGCAAGAAGCGCAAGGGCGACTTCCGGCAGCTGTGGATCACCCGCATCAACGCTGCGGCGCGCGAGAACGGCATGACCTACAACCGGCTCATCCAGGGCCTCAAGGCCGCTGGCGTCGAGGTGGACCGCAAGGTCCTCGCCGACCTCGCCGTCACCGACGCGCCGGCCTTCGCCGCGCTCGTCGAGGTCGCCCGGGCGGCGGTGCCCGAGTCCCGCGGCGCCGCGAAGCCGGCCGCTGACTCCGCGGCTCCCGCTGCCTGACATCACCTCCACCCGCTCGCCGCGGGTGGCTGCTGTACGACGTCTGACCCGGCGCTCGGCCCGTGTGGCCGGGCGCCGGTTCGTCGTCGAGGGCCCGCAGGCCGTACGCGAGGCGCTCGCGTACGGCCACCTGCTGGAGCTGTTCCACGAGCCGGGTCGGCAGAACGACCTCGTCGCCGCGGCGCGCGCCGCGGGCACCCCGGTCACCGAGGTGTCCGCGACCGTCCTCGAGGCGATGGCGCAGACGGTGACGCCGCAGGGCGTGCTCGGCGTCGCCGGGCTGCTCGACGTGCCGCTGGAGGCTGTGCAGGCGCCCCGGCTCGTTGCGGTCCTCGACGTCGTCAACGACCCGGGGAATGCCGGAACCGTGCTGCGGACCGCCGACGCGGCCGGCGCGGACGCCGTCGTGCTCACCGAGGGCAGCGTCGACCCGCACAACGGCAAGTGCGTCCGCGCGACCGCCGGCAGCCTGTGGCACCTGCCCGTCGTGTCGGCCGTGCCGCTGGGGCAGGCCCTCGCGCACCTGCGCGCCCAGGGCCTCCAGATCCTCGCCACGACCGGGGGCGGCGACAGCGACCTCGACGTCCTGGCCGACGACGGGACGCTTGCGGCGCCTACGGCCTGGCTGTTCGGGCCCGAGGCGGCCGGGTTGTCCGCCGAGGCCCTGGCCGCAGCCGACCGGCGGGTGCGCATCCCGATCGTCGGTCGGGCCGAGTCGCTGAACCTCGCCGCCGCCGCCGCCGTCTGCCTGTACGCCACGGCACGCGCTCACCGCAAGACGGCACCAGGACCAGGCCGGCAGCCCTAGAGTGAACCGGGCTGCAGCGGCCTGGAAGGAGGAACCGTGACCGACCTGGACAAGGCGGCCTACGACGACCTCCCCGACGGCGTCCTCGTCGCCGACGCGGCCGGCGTCGTCGTCGCGCTGAACCCGGCGGCGGAGCGGCTGCTGAGCACGACCGCCGACGCCGCGGTCGGGCGTAGCTACCGCGAGGTGCTGCCGCTGATCGACGAGCAGGATCGCGACTGGTGGGCCTGCACCGACCCGTACGCCGGCCTGCGGAGCCGCACCCGCCAGCCCGAGCGGCGGCTCCAGGTGGCGAGCGGTCCGGCCGCGCACCGCGACCTGCTCGTGACGGCCTCGTACGTACGAGAGGGCGGCGCGCTCACCCGGCTCGTCATCGCGCTGCGCGACACCCGGACGCGCGAGCGCATCGAGCGCAGCCGCGCCGACCTTGTCTCCACCGTGGCGCACGAGCTGCGCTCGCCGCTGACCAGCGTCAAGGGCTTCACCGCGACACTGCTCGCCAAGTGGGACCGGTTCAACGACGAGCAGAAGAAGGTCATGCTCCAGACGGTCAACGCGGACGCGGACCGAGTTACCCGGCTGCTGACGGAGCTGCTCGACGTCAGCCGCATCGACGCCGGTCGGCTCGAGATGCGCAAGCAGGTGGTCAACCTGGCGAAGGTCGTCGACAAGTGCGTGGCCGGCTGCGTCGCCAGTGGTGAGCCGGCGGACCGCTTCGTGGTCGACGTCGAGGGCGAGCTGCCCGAGATGTGGCTCGACCCGGACAAGATCGAGCAGGTCGTCGGCAACCTCGTCGAGAACGCGCTCCGGCACGGTGAGGGCACCGTCACCGTACGGGTCCGGCGCTGCGAGGAGCCGCCCGGCGCCGAGGTGACCGTGGGCGACGAGGGCGACGGGATCCCCGAGGAGACCGCGTCAAGGGTGTTCACGCGGTTCTGGCGCGGCGGCAACCGCCGCGGCGGGACGGGGCTCGGCCTGTACATCGTGAAGGGGCTGGTCGAGGCGCACGCCGGCAGCATCGAGGTCGGCCGCTCGCCCAGCGGGGGCGCCCAGTTCCGATTTCTGCTGCCCGCCGGGAAGGCTCCCTTCGAGGAGTAGGTCCCGGCGGGCGTTCCGGCAGACTGGAACCCGTCGCGACCCCTGGAGCTGTTGCTGTGTCTGCCCCCGATCCGTCCCTGCTCGACCCGTCCACCCTCGAGGCGGCGCGCGACGACGCGCTCGCCGCGTTCGCCGCGGTATCGACGCTCGACGCCCTGCCCGCTGCCCGTACGTCGCACCTCGGCGACCGGTCGCCGATCGCGCTGGCCCGCCGCGCACTCGGCGCCCTGCCGGCCGGCGACCGCGCCGACGCGGGCAAGCGGGTCAACGTCGTGCTGCAAGCCGTGCACGCGGCGTTCGACGCGCGCCGCGCAGAGCTCGAGGTCGAGCGGGACGCGCGCGTCCTGGTCGAGGAGGCGGTCGACGTCACAGTGCTGCCCGGCCGGCTCCCGGTCGGCGCGCGGCACCCGCTGACCACCCTGCAGGAGCGCATCGCCGACGTCTTCGTCGCGATGGGCTGGGAGGTGGCAGAGGGGCCGGAGGTCGAGCACGAGTGGTTCAACTTCGACGCGCTCAACTTCGGCGGTGACCACCCGGCGCGCGAGATGCAGGACACGCTCTTCGTCGCGCCCGAGGGGAGCGGGCTCGTCCTGCGTACGCACACCTCGCCGGTGCAGATCCGGTCGATGCTCAGCCGCGAGCTGCCGATCTACGTGGTCTGCCCCGGCCGTACCTTCCGCGCCGACGCGCTCGACGCGACGCATTCGCCGGTCTTCAGCCAGGTCGAGGGGCTGTGCGTCGCGGAGGGGATCACGATGGCTCACCTGCGCGGCACGTTGGACCACTTCGCCGCGGCGATGTTCGGCGCGGGCATGCGCACCCGGCTACGCCCGTCGTACTTCCCCTTCACCGAGCCGTCCGCCGAGCTCGACCTGCAGTGCTTCGAGTGCCGCGGCGCGTCCGCTGAGGCCGGTGGCGCGCCGTGCCGCGTCTGCTCGTCGGAGGGCTGGGTCGAGTGGGGCGGCTGCGGCATGGTCAACCCCGCGGTGCTGCGCGCCTGCGGCATCGATCCGGACCGCTACAGCGGCTTCGCGTTCGGCATGGGCGTCGAGCGGACGCTGATGTTCCGGCACGGCGTCACCGACATCCGCGACTTCTACGAGGGCGACCAGCGGTTCACCCTCCCCTTCGGCATGGAGGCCTGACGTGCGCGTCCCGGTGTCCTGGCTGCGCGCCCTCGTGCCCGGCCTGGAAGCGTCCGCAGACGAGATCGCGAGCGCGCTCGTGCGCGCCGGCCTCGAGGTCGAGCAGGTGCTCCGCTTCGGCGACGACGTCAACGGCGTCGTCGTCGGCCGGGTGGTCGACGTCGAGGAGCTGACGGAATTCAAGAAGCCGATCCGCTTCTGCCACGTCGACATCGGCGACCGCGTGCACGAGGTCGTCTGCGGCGCGACCAACTTCACCGCCGAGGACCGGGTCGCCTTCGCCGTTCCCGGTGCGGTGCTGCCCGGCGGCTTCGCGATTGCGACGAGGCAGACGTACGGCCACACCTCCGACGGCATGATCTGCAGCCGCCGCGAGATCGGGCTCGGCGACGAGCACGACGGGATCCTCGTGCTGCCGCCGGACAGCCCGCTGGGCGTCGACGTCGTGGACCTGCTCGAGCTGCGCGACGAGGTGCTCGACATCGCCGTGACCCCCGACCGGGGCTACGTCCTGTCCATGCGCGGGATGGCTCGCGAGGCCGCGACGGCGTTCGGGCTGGGCTTCCCGGACCCGGCGCCCATCGACGTGCCCGAGCCGGCGGACGGCTACCCGGTGCGCATCGACGACCCGACCGGCTGCGACCGCTACGTCGCCCGCACCGTCACCGGCTTCGACCCGGGGGCACCCTCTCCGCAGTGGCTGCAGCGGCGCCTGGTGCTGTGCGGGATGCGGCCCATCTCGCTCGCCGTCGACGTCACCAACCACGTCCTGCTCGAGCTCGGACAGCCGCTGCACGCGTTCGACCTGGAGGCGGTCTCGGGCGGAATCGTCGTGAAGCGCGCGTCGCAGGGCGAGAAGCTGGTAACCCTCGACGGCCAGACGCGCACCCTGCACCCCGAGGACCTCGTCATTGCCGACGACAACGGGCCCATCGCTCTGGCCGGCGTCATGGGCGGCGCGGCCACCGAGGTCGGCGCCACCACCACGTCGCTGCTGGTCGAGTCGGCGCACTTCCTGCCGGTCCCGGTCGCGCGCACAGCCCGACGGCACAAGCTGCCGTCGGAGGCGAGCAAGCGGTACGAGCGCGGCGTCGACCCCGACCTGGCCGACGCGGCAGCCGAGGCGGCCGTCCGCCTACTGGTCGCCCTCGGAGGGGGGACAGCCGGCGGCGTCACGGACGTCGACGAGACCATCGACCCGCCGGAGATCTCGCTGCCCGTCGGCCTGCCGGGGGACGTCGCGGGGCGCCCGTACGCGCCCTCGGTCGTGCGCCGCCGGCTGGAGGACGTCGGCTGCCTCGTCAGCGGCGAGGACTCCCTGCACGTGACGCCGCCGACGTGGCGTCCGGCCCTGACCGGCACCGCCGAGCTGGTGGAGGAGGTGGTCCGGCTGGAGGCCTACGACTCCATCCCGGTCGTGCTTCCCGTCGCGCCGGCCGGCCGAGGGCTCACGCGCAAGCAGCAGCTGCAGCGGCAGGCCTCGCGGGCGCTGGCGGCCGCCGGGCTCGTCGAGGTCGTCACGACGCCGTTCGTGTCCGAGCAGGTGCTCGACACCCTCGGCGGTGGCATGACACCACCGAGGCTGGTCAACCCGCTGGCCGAGACGGAGTCGCTGCTGCGGCCAAGCCTGCAGCCGGGCTTGCTGGCGGTGCTGCAGCGCAACGTCGGCCGGGGACTGTCCGACGTCGCGGTGTACGAGACCGGCGTCGTCTTCGTGACGCCGGGAGGCGGCTCACCCGAGGTGCCGGGCGCCGACTCCCGGCCGACGGACGAGCAGCTGGCGGCGCTGGACGCGACGCTGCCCGTGCAGCCGCAGCACGTCGCGCTGGCTCTGGCGGGCAGCCGTGGTGGCCGCCCGGTCGACTGGGGCGACGCCACCGAGGCGCTGCTCGCCCTGGGTCGAGCGCTGGGGCTGGACCTCGCACTGCGTGCGGTGCAGTCCGACCCGTGGCACCCGGGCCGGTGCGCCGAGGTGCTGCTGGCCGGCTCACGCGTGGGCTTCGCGGGCGAGCTGCACCCGCGGGTCGTGCAGGCGCTCGGCCTGCCGGCGCGGACGGTGACGGCGGAGGCGAACCTCGACGTGCTGCTGCGCGCCGCGGAGCTGGCGGGGCCGGTCCGTGCGC
>JBHENF010000274.1:0-7847 GCA_046262175.1 Mycobacteriales bacterium | reverse complement strand
GGGACGAGTGACCGCGCTGCGCATCGTCGTCGCGGCGGCGACCGAGACGCTCGCCCAGGCCGGAGTGTCCTCGCCGGAGCACGACGCGCGAGCGCTGGCCGTGCACGTCCTCGGCCTCGACAAGCCGAGCGACCTGCTCATAGTCGACGAGCTCGACGGCGAGCAGGCGGCTGCGTACGACGACCTCGTCGCCCGCCGCGCCTCGCGCGTGCCGCTGCAGCACCTGACCGGCAGGGTCGGCTTCCGGCACATCGAGCTGGAGGTGGGGCCGGGTGTGTTCGTGCCGCGGCCGGAGACGGAGTCGGTCGTGCAGTGGGCCGTCGACGCCGCGCAGCCGGGCTGGCTCATGGTCGACCTGTGCGCCGGCAGCGGCACGATCGCGTTCGCGCTGGCCAACGAGGTGCCGGGCGCGACCGTGCACGCGGTCGAGCGGGACCCGGACGCGCTGGCCTGGACGCGGCGCAACGCGGCCAACCGCGTCGCCGCCGGTGACCCCGAGGTGCAGCTGCACCTGGGCAGCGTGGAGGACGCGCTGCTGGACATGGACGGGCAGTTCGACCTCGTCGCGAGCAACCCGCCGTACGTCGCCGAGGACGAGCGGCACATCCCCGACCCTGAGGTCGTCGACCACGACCCGGAGATCGCGCTGTTCGCTGGCCCCGACGGCCTCGACGTCATCCGGCTCGTGGAGCAGACGGCCAAGCGCCTGCTCAAGCCGGGCGGCCTCGTCGTCGTCGAGCACTCCGACCGGCAGGGGCAGACCGCGCCGGCGGTGTTCGCGGACGGGTGGGCCGACGTGCAGGACCACCAGGACCTGACCGGCCGGGACCGCTACGTGACGGCGCGCAAGCTGTGACCACGTACGACGTCACCAGCGACCCGGCAGCCGGCGTGGCGGCCGCGGTCACGGCGCTGCAGTCCGGCGAGCTCGCCGTGCTGCCGACCGACACGGTGTACGGCATCGCCGCCGACGCGTTCTCGCCCGCAGCCGTGGCGAAGCTGCTGGCCGCCAAGGGCCGCGGCCGGGACATGCCCGTGCCCGTGCTCGTCGGTTCCTGGCGCACGCTGGACGGCCTCGTCGACGAGCTCGGACCGCTGGCGCGCACTCTCGTCGAGGCGTTCTGGCCCGGTCCGCTGACGCTGATCGTGCGGGCCGCGCCGTCCCTGGCGTGGGACCTCGGCGAGACCCGCGGCACCGTCGCGGTCCGCATGCCGCTGCAGCCCGTCGCGCTCGAGGTGCTGACGCAGACCGGACCGCTGGCCGTCAGCAGCGCCAACCGCAGCGGCTTGCCGCCGGCCGTCGACGCCGCCGACGCGGAGCGCCAGCTCGGGGACGCCGTGAGCGTCTACCTGGACGGCGGCCCGGCTGGCGACCCCGTGCCCAGCACGATCCTCGACCTCACCGGCGACCGTGCCCGGGTGCTGCGGGCCGGGGCGCTGGCGGTGGACGCGCTGCGCGAGCACGCGCCGGACCTCGAGGTCCCGCCGTGACGTTCCGCGTCCTGCACGTGTGCACGGGCAACATCTGCCGCTCGCCGATGGCCGAGCACCTGATGCGCGCCGGTCTGCAGGAGCGGCTCGGTGCGGACGCCGACCTGTTCGTCGTCGAGTCGGCCGGGACGTGGGGCCACACCGGCTCGCCGATGGAGTCGTACGCCAGCAGCACGCTGCAGCGGTACGGCGTGGACGGTTCGGCTTTCACCGCGCGGGAGCTGGTGGCCGAGCACGTGGCGGCGGCCGACCTGGTGCTCGGCGCGACCCGCGAGCACCGTGCCGCCGCGGTCGTCCTGCACCCGCGGGCAGCGGCGCGGACCTTCACCCTGCGCGAGTTCGCCCGGCTGACCAGCGCCGTCGACCCCGCTGCGCTGCCGAACGGCGACCCGGTCGAGCGGGCGCGCGCGCTGGTCAAGGCAGCGGCCGCCAACCGCGGGCTGGTACCTCCGGAGCGCCCCCGGGATGACGACCTGGACGACCCGTACCAGGCGCCCGAGACGGCGTTCGCGGCTTGCGGAACCCTGGTGCACACGAGCCTGCAAGCACCCTTGGACCTCTTGGCCGGCTGACTACAGTGCCCCCATGACGAGCACACCGTTCTGGGGCCCCGACTTCGACGCCCTGCAGGCCGAGGACCCGGAGATCGCCGACGTCGTCCTCGAGGAGCTCACCCGCCTGCGCGGCGGCCTGCAGCTCATCGCGAGCGAGAACTTCACCAGCCCCGCGGTGCTGGCCGCCCTCGGCAGCACGCTGTCGAACAAGTACGCGGAGGGCTACCCCGGCAAGCGCTACTACGGCGGCTGCGAGGTCGTCGACCGGGCCGAGACCCTCGGCATCGAACGGGCCAAGGAGCTGTTCGGCGCCGAGCACGCCAACCTGCAGCCGCACTCCGGCGCGCAGGCCAATTTCGCCGCGTACGGCGCGCTGCTCACCCCCGGCGACACCGTCCTCGCCATGTCGCTGCCGCACGGCGGCCACCTGACGCACGGCTCGAAGGTCAACTTCTCCGGCAAGTGGTTCTCCGTCGTCGGCTACGGCGTCGATCCCGAGACCGAACTCATCGACTACGACGAGGTGGCCCGCCTCGCCGACGAGCACAAGCCGAAGATGATCATCGCCGGCGCGACGGCCTACCCGCGGCTGATCGACTTCGCCCGCTTCCGCGAGATCGCCGACGCGGTCGGCGCCTGGCTCATGGTCGACGCCGCGCACTTCATCGGCCTCGTCGCGGGCAAGGCAATCCCCTCGCCCGTCCCGTACGCAGACGTCGTCTGCTTCACCACGCACAAGGTCCTGCGCGGGCCGCGCGGCGGCATGATCCTGTGCAAGGACGAGGTGGCGGCGCGCATCGACAAGGCGGTCTTCCCGTTCAGCCAGGGCGGTCCGCAGATGCACTCGGTCGCGGCCAAGGCGGTGGCGCTGCGCGAGTGCCTGCAGCCGTCGTACCAGGACTACGCGAAGCAGGTCATCACCAACGCCCAGGCGCTGGCCGAGGGGCTCGCCGCCGAGGGCATGCGGCCCACGTCCGGCGGCACCGACACGCACCTCGCGCTGATCGACCTGCGCGAGGTCGGCGTCACCGGCAAGGACGCGGAGGAGCGCACCGGCCGGGCCGGCATCGTTCTGAACAAGAACGCCATCCCCAACGACCCGCAGCCGCCGTCGATCGCGTCCGGCGTCCGCGTCGGGACGCCCAGCGTCACGACGCAAGGGATGGTCGAGGGCGACATGAAGGAGGTCGCCTCGCTCATCGCGCGCGCCGTCCGCGACGAGGACGGGTCAGCGTGCGACGAGGTGCGCCGGGGTGTCACGGCTCTCGTGGAAGCCCACCCCGCCTACGCCCGCTAGCGTCGGCTCGTGCGGGAGTACGCGCTCGTCTTCTGCGTCGCCGCGGCGATCACGTACCTGCTGACGCCGCTCGCGCGCCGCTTCGCCATCCGCGTGGGCGCGATGGCCGAGCCGCGGGACCGCGACGTCCACGCGATCCCGACGCCGCGCCTCGGCGGACTGGCGATGTACGGCGGCGTCTGCGGCGCGTTCCTCGTCGCGCACCAGCTGCCGGCGCTGTCCGGCGTGTTCCGCTACTCCGACGTGGAGGCCATCACCATCGCGGGCGGCGTCATCGTGCTGCTGGGTGCGGTCGACGACAAGTGGGGCATCGACGCGCTCACCAAGCTGGCCGGTCAGGTCGTCGCGGCGGGCGTGATGGTGCTCCTCGGCCTGCAGCTGCTGACCCTGACCCTGCCCGGGCTGGGTGCGCTGTCGCTGGGGCCTGAGGGTGTCCCGCTGACGGTGCTGCTCGCCCTGCTGACGGTCAACGCGATCAACTTCATCGACGGTCTGGACGGACTGGCCGCCGGCGTCGGGGCGATCGCCGCGCTCGCGTTCTTCGCCTTCTCGTACTCGCTGTCCAGCGGGTCGGTGACCGCCGGCGTCGAGCAGGAGCGCATCAGCTCCCCGACGCTGATCGCGGTCGTGCTGGCGGGCGCGTGCGTCGGCTTCCTGCCGCACAACTTCAACCCGGCGCGCGTCTTCATGGGCGACTCCGGCTCGATGCTGATCGGCCTGATGCTCGCCGGCGCTGCCACCAGCCTGACCGGGCAGTTCAACTACGCGAACCTGCCGGCCACCGTGACCTTCCCGGCGCTGCTGCCGCTCCTGCTCCCGTTCGCCGTGCTCGCGGTGCCGTTCATCGACCTGCTGCTGGCGGTGTTCCGCCGCACCCGGGCCGGCCGCTCGCCGTTCGCGCCCGACAAGGCGCACCTGCACCACCGGCTGCTCGAGATCGGGCACAGCCACACCCGCGCCGTGCTGATCATGTACTTCTGGACGGCCCTCCTGGCGTTCGGCGGCGTCGCCATGTCCGTCAGCGGCGGACCGCTGCCGGTGCTCGGCGTGACCGGCGCGCTTGCCGTCGTCGCGCTGATCGCGAGCAGCGTGCCGAGGCTGCGCAGCGCGTCACGGGAGTGATAGCCCGCTACCCGGCTGCCTTCGCCACGCTGGTGGCCGGCCTGCTCTGCGCTGCGATCGCGGCCGCCGTCGACGGTGCGCCCGGGCTGGTGTCGGTGATCGTCGGCACCTTCGTCGTCCTCGGGTTCTTCGCGAGCGGGATCGTGCCGCTGCTGGTCGTGCGGGGCGAGGACGACCGGGCGAAGGGGCTCGCGACAGGCCTGCTGCTGCTGACGTACACGTTCCGCCTGGCCGTCGCTGTGGCGGTGCTGCGCGTCGGCGTGCTGGCCGGCGGGCTGGACCGGCGCTGGCTCGGCGCGAGCATCATCGTGGGGGCCGTGGTGTGGACCGGAGCGCAGGTCGTACGGAGTGTTCGGACGCCCGACCCCGCGTCAACGGAGGGCAAAGCGGACCGGTAGGCTGCTGATCGATGCCCCCCGACCCGACCGACAGCGGTAGCGCTGCCGGTCGCAAGGGTGAGCAGGACGCCTGGGGAGCCTTCGGGCTCATGATCTCGGGCGTCGCTGTCTGGGGTGGCGTCGGCTGGCTGGTCAGCGAGTGGCTCGACAACCGGGTGTTCCTCATGCTCGGGCTGCTGCTGGGCATGGGAGCCGCGCTCTACCTGGTGTGGTTCAAGTACGGCAGATCGTGACCGAGGAGAGGACGTCGTGAGCTTCCCGCTCGCCGCAGACGGTGAGGGCTTCAACAGCCCGGGACCGCGCGACTTCGAGTACCCCGGGCTGATCGGCGACTTCACCAAGCCGATGCTCATCATCGTGCTCGGCAGCCTGCTGGTGGCTGTGCTGTTCTACCTCGCGGCCCGGCGCGCGCAGACCGTCCCGGGCAAGGGCCAGTTCGCCGGCGAGAGCGTCTACGGCTTCGTCCGCAACTCCATCGCGCTCGACGCGATCGGGCACGAGGGCCTGAAGTACGTCCCGTACCTCGCGACGCTGTTCTCCTTCATCGCGGTGCTGAACCTGTCCGGGATCATCCCGGTGCTGCAGTTCCCCGCGACCTCTCGCATCGCCATCCCGCTGTTCCTCGCCATCATCTCCTGGGCGATCTACAACGCGATCGGCATCCGGCGCCAGGGCCTCGTCGGCTACTTCAAGAACATGATGTTCCCGCCCGGGATCCCGTGGCCGGTCTACATCCTGCTCGCCCCGATCGAGCTGTTCTCGACCTTCTTCGTCCGCCCGATCACGCTCGCCCTGCGACTCACGTTCAACATGTTCGCCGGGCACCTCGTGCTGCTGCTGTTCGTGCTCGGCGGCGAGTACCTCGTGTTCGACAAGGGCGGCATCGTCGGCATCCTCGCCGGCAGCGTCTCCCTGTTCGGCAGCCTCGTCCTCACGTTCTTCGAGGGCTTCGTCCAGCTGCTCCAGGCGTACGTCTTCACCCTGCTCACGGCGCTCTACATCGGCGGCGCGCTCGCCGACGACCACTAGCCCGCTCCGCTGGACCTCCCGCACCACACCTTCTGAACGACCTTCTGAAAGGCATCGAAAATGGTAGAGGGCAACGTCAACATGGTCGGGTACGGCCTCGCGGCCATCGGCCCGGGCATCGGCATCGGCCTGATCTTCGCCGCGTACATCGCCGGCGTCGCTCGCCAGCCCGAGTCGCGCGGCATGCTGCAGAGCATCGCCATCCTCGGCTTCGCCCTGGCCGAGGCGCTCGCGATCATCGGCATCGGCCTCGCCTTCGCGCTGTAGCTGTGCTCACCACACTGGCTCTGCTGGCGGCGGAGGAGGAGCCCTCCCCGCTGCTGCCGCACCTGTCCGAGCTCATCGTCGGCCTGGTCGCGTTCACGCTGCTGTTCCTGTTCCTGCGCGCCAAGGTCTTCCCGATGTTCGAGAAGGCCTACGCCGACCGCACCGCCGCCATCGAAGGTGGCATGGAGCGGGCGGAGAAGGCGCAGCGGGAGGCCCAGGAGGCGCTCGAGCAGTACCGGACGCAGCTGGCCGAGGCCCGCAACGAGGCCGCGCGCATCCGCGACGAGGCCCGCGAGCAGGGCAAGGCGATCGTCGACCAGCTCACGGCGGAGGCGCGGGAGACCGCGGCTCGCATCACCGCTCGCGGTGAGGAGCAGCTCGTCGCCGAGCGCCAGCAGGTCGTCACGCAGCTGCGCGGCGAGATCGGCCGGATCGCGGTCGAGCTGGCGGAGCGGGTCGTGGGCGAGTCGCTCGCCGACGACGACCGGCAGCGCCGCGTCGTCGACCGCTTCCTCGCCGAGCTGGAAGCCGCCCCGGCCGGAGAAGCCCGCTGATGCTTGCCGCAGCAAGCCGCGGTGCTCTCGCCGCAGCCCGGACCCGGCTCACCGAGCTGGCGGCCGGGCTGCCCGAGGCCGCCGGCATCGACGGGGTCGCGGACGGGCTGTTCGCCGTCGTGCGGCTGCTCGACGGCGCCGGCCAGCTGCGCCGGACGCTCGCCGACCCGACGACACCGGCGCAGGCCAAGGACGAGCTGCTCGACAACCTGCTCGGCAGCCAGCTCGACCCGCTGCCGATGCAGTCGCTCAAGGACGTCGTCGCGCAGCGCTGGTCCGGCGCCCGCGACATGGTCGACGCGCTCGAGGTGCTCGCCGTGCAGGCCCGCTTCCTCGTCGCCGAGGCCGACGGGACGCTCGACGACGTCGAGGACGAGCTGTTCCGCTTCGCGCGGATCGTCGCGCACGACCCGGCGCTGCGCGCGGTGCTCACCGACCGGGCGCTCGACGGGGACCGCAAGCGCGAGCTGCTCCAGTCGCTGCTGGGCGAGCGGGTCCAGCCCGCGACGCTGAGCATCGTCCTGCAGCTCGTCCTGTCGCCCCGCGGCCGGACGCTCGAGGCGGGCCTGGACGAGTACGCCGCCCTCGCGGCGGACATCCGCTCCCGCTCGGTCGCCACCGTCACGAGTGCTGTGGCGCTCGACGCCGAGCAGCAGGAGCGGCTCGCGGTCGCCCTGGGTCGCTCGCTCGGTCGCGAGGTCCAGGTCCAGGTCGAGGTCGACCCGAAGGTCCTCGGCGGGCTGGTCGTCCGCGTGGGCGACGAGGTCATCGACGGCTCCACCGTCCACCGGCTGCGCGAGGCCCGCCGCGCAATCGCCAGCTAGCACCAGCCACACCGACAACAGGAACGAGGCAGTCCCATGACGGAGCTCTCCATCCGGCCAGAGGAGATCCGCGACGCGATCGAGCGCTACGTCTCGTCGTACACGCCCGAGACCACCCGTGAGGAGGTCGGACGCGTCCTCGAGACCGGCGACGGCATCGCGCGGGTCGAGGGCCTGCAGTCGACGATGACCAACGAGCTGCTCGAGTTCCAGGGCGGCGTGCTCGGTCTGGCGCTGAACCTCGACGAGCGCGAGATCGGCTGCGTCATCCTCGGCGACGCGACGCACATCGAGGAGGGCCAGGAGGTCCG
>JBHENF010000273.1:0-13449 GCA_046262175.1 Mycobacteriales bacterium | reverse complement strand
TTGCTGACGTGCTCGGCGGGCGACAGGTCACCGTGCCCCGAGCCCGGGTCATGGGCTCCTGTCAGTGCCGCGGCGAAGCCCTGTGCCGCCTGCCGGCCGCGCTCGGCAACGACGGCGTCGTTGCTCACGTTGGCCAGCGCCGCCGCCAGGTCGGCGTACCAGGCGGAGACGGTCGCGACGTCCGCCACGTCCGACAGCCCGAGCACGTCCAGGACGGTGCCCACCGCCATCTGTGCCGCCGGCACCGTCAGTTCGTCCCCCGGCGCGAGGGACGACACGACGGCGGCCGCGCGCGCCTGGACCGAAGCCGTCGCCGTCGTGCGCAGGTAGCGCGGACGGAACGCGGCGGCGTACGGCCCCCGGTGCCGCCGCTGCTCGGCACCGTCGGCGCTCAGCATCTGCGGGCCGAAGGTGCTGCGGATCAGCGATCTCGGATGGTCGGAAACGAACGACGCGGTGTCGTCGACCACCGACAGCACCAGGTCGTGCCTGCTGACCAGCCAACGGTCCATCGCGGGCGCCCACGCCACCGGCTCCTGCGCCCGGAGCCGGGCCGTCACCTCGTAATGGTTCGCCGCCAGAACGTCGATGGTCAGCCGGTCTGCCAGTCCCGGAAGCCCACCTGCCTGCGTCAGATCGGCCGCTGCGGACCGACGTAGCGGAAGCAGTTGCACGGCTTGTCGTACGCCGCGACGCGGTACGCGCTGCCGTTGTCCCGACGCCCTGAAGCCTGGTTGGCGCCGTAGACCACGGAGGTCTTGAAGGCGCCGCCGAGCGAGGCGGCGCCGGCCCCGAACTGCTGAACCGACACACCAGGGGCGGCTGCCAGGGCGTCCCGGAAGAACAGAAAGGCGTCGCAGTTGCTGCCGGCCTGCAGGTAGTCGGTGTCGCCGGCCAGGTTGATGCCGGCCTTCTTGAACAGCTCGATGCACGCCGGCAGCCCCGGCGGAAGCTGCGTGTCCTTCTTGATGCCGACGTCCGAAGCGGGCTGCCAGCCAGTGACGGTCATCCCGGGCAGCTCGGAGTCGGGGACGACCCCGGCGCTGAACAGGATGCCGGGACCGGAGGTGCTGTTGAAGCCCCAGCGCGGGAAGTAGCCGTTCTTGTCGGCCGCCTGCATGCCGTAGGCCGCCGTCTGACCGGAGTTGTCGAGCATCATGATGCGGTTGACGCCCTTGGCCTTGAACTGCAGCATGAAGTTCTGGATCGCGTTCAGGAAGCGCGCGTCGCCCTCACCGCCGCCCGGCTGGGGCAGCTCGCCCCGCTCGGCGAAGGTCAGGCCGGTCTGCTTCTGGAGCTCCGCCTCCAGGCGCGGCGTCTGTCGCTTGCGGACGGGGTCGTTGTAGGTCAGGAAGCCGACCTTGGGCGGCCCAGGCACCTGATTGCCCATCCCGGTGAAGAAGCCGCCCTCGACCAGGCCCCGCACGTAGAACTCGTCCTGCCGGTCGACCGCCACGCCGTTCGGCGAGAACAGCAGCGGCACGGCGTTCATCTTGCTCTGGTCGTA
Organism: Mycobacteriales bacterium; assembly: GCA_046262175.1. Lineage (GTDB taxonomy): Bacteria > Actinomycetota > Actinomycetes > Mycobacteriales > SCTD01 > RYN-124. The sequence continues at coordinate 11,942 of JBHENF010000273.1, read as the reverse complement.
CGTGCTGATGGCACACGTCCCGCAGATCTCGAGCACACCGGCCTTGGCGAGGCAGGCGTCGAGCACCTCCCCCTCACCCGCGATCGCGGCGAAGACGCGATCGTCCGAGGTCCATTTGGCGCAGGCCTTCTGCTGGTGCACCTCGCTCGAAGTGGAGGCGTCGTTCTGATCGATGTCGTAGTTGACGAGCTTCACCTTCAGACCCTTGATGCCGGTGCGGTTGATCTCCTTCACCAGCGCCTCGCGCATGCGCTCGCCGTAGCCGCTGCCGGCCAACGCCGACGCTCCGATGGCGGCGTAGGCCGCTGCAGTGTTCTTCGCGTTGAAGACACCGATCTTGATGAAGCCGTTCTCGATGCCCGGAACCTTCCCCGCCGCGGGGGCGGCCCCACCCGGCGCGGTGCCGCCTGCTCCGGGGGCACCTCCGCTCGAGCTTCCGCCGCCGCCGCTGCCGACGCCGCCGCCGCCGGAGGACGAGGTGCCTGCGAAGCCAGAGTCGCCGGCCGCACCCGTGCCGCCGGCGACGGCCACGCTGCCGTCGGCGGCCGTCACCGTGCTGCCGGCGCCGAGATCGAGCGGTTGTCCCGCCCCGTTGACCGCCGGCAGCGACAGCCCGTCCGGGGCAGCACCAGCAGCCGGACCCGCGCCGAGGGTGCCGCTGCCGGTGGTCGGCACCGTCGAGCCGCACGCCACGCTCAGCAGGAGCACGGCGGACAGTGCCGCGGTGCGGGCGGCGTGGCGGCGGCGGGACGCCGACGTGGTGTGGCTTCCAGGCTTGCGGTGGGGTCGCATGAGGCCAGCATGCGCCGCAGCACGGGGGACGGATACAGCAGAACCAACAGTGAACGGCGGCCGCCTTTCGTGCTGACTGACGAAACCTCGCCCCCTGGCCAAGCGTGTTCCGGGGGCGTTCGCGGGTGGACGTTGCCGATCGACACAAGGCGGAGTGGAGCTGTTCCGGTGTCCGTTGCTGACGACGGAGCCCCGCGGCGCTGCCCGTTCTCGTAGCCTGGCGCCGTGCCAGCGCCCGGATGGGAACCCGTCGTCCGCGCCGCGGAGGCTGCGCAGCGACGGCTCGACGAGGTGGTGAGCCGCTCGGCCGACGCCGTCCTGCAGGAGGTGCCGGAGTACAACCGGGTGGCTCGCGCGCAGCTCGAGGAGGCGCTTCGGCGCAACCAGGCGCTGGCCTTCCTCGCCTACCGCGAGCACCGCCGGCTCCAGCCCGACGAGCTGGCGCTGCTCACGGACACGGTGGAGCAGCGCGCCCGCAACGGGCTGCCCCTGGAAGGCGTTCTGATGGCCTTCGCGCGGGCCGGCCGGGTCAGCTGGGACGTCCTGCACGACGAGCTCACCAAGACGGCGGCTCCGCACGAGCTCGTCCTGGAGGCGCTCGAACTCCGTACCGACATCCTCAACCAGATGGTCGGCGCGGCGGCAGCGGCGCACCGGCGCGGTGAGCTGGTCATCGACCGCGAGGCGCAGGAGCGGCAGGCGCAGGGGCTTCGACTGCTCCTGCGCGGCGCGGTGGCCCACGAGAGCCTCGCCGAGCACGTCCGCAGGCTCGGCCTCGACCTCGACCAGCAGGTGTACGTGGTACGCGCCCGTTCGGTGGAGCCGCTGCCGTTCGACCAGCTCCAGCGCGTCCTGGCCCAGGGGGTGCCCGAGCCGCCACGCGCGGTGCTCGCACTGTGGGGCGAGGACGTGGTCGGCCTGCTCGAGGCCCCGCCGCCGAACGGCAGCGCCGTCTGGGTGGCGGGGGTCGCCGGACCCGTAGCCGTGTCCGAGGTGGAGGACGCGTGGGTCGAGGCATCCCGCGCGTTCGACGCCGCGCTGACGTTCAGGCTGCGCGGCCCGCACCGGGTTGAGGACCTGCGACTGCGACTGCTCATCCAGACCGAGCCGTGGATCCGCCAGGTGCTGCTGGACCGGTACGTCGCCCCGCTGCGGGGCACGGGCGGCATGCCGGAGGAGCTACTCAGGACCGTGCAGGTGTACCTGGAGTGCGGCGGGAGGCGCGAGCTCGCCGGGCAGCGGCTGCACCTGCACCACAACACGGTCGCCTACCGGGTGGGCAGGTTCTGCCAGTTCACCGGCGCGGACCTGGACGACCACGAGACGCTGGCTGAGCTGTGGTGGGTGTTCCGGCTGCTCGAGGCCGAGGCGGGAAGCGCCCGCCAGCAGTGAGAGCCGGCATTCGGGCGCGTTGTCGGGGGCGCTGAACACACCGCGCCGGTGTGGTCACGGGCGACGAGGACAAACGGCACCGACGGCAGCACGCTCGTGGTGTGACCGAGCTGACGCCGTTCCCGACCGCCTTCCTCCGCCTGGTCAAGGCCGGCCCGGACGCTCCCGCGGTCTCCGACGCCCGCGGCACGGTGTCGCGCGCCGATCTGGATCGCCGGAGCAACAGCGTGGCCCGGGCCTACGCGGAGCTCGGGGTGCGGCCGGGTGACATCGTGAGCCTGGCGCTGCCCAGCGACCGGCGCTTCGTCGAGGCGGCCCTGGCGGTGTGGAAGCTCGGCGCGACGCCGCAGCCGCTCTCCCCTCGGATCGCACCTGCCGAGATGCAGGCGATCCTCGACGTGACGCGTCCGTCGCTCGTCGTGGGTCATGACGCCGGACCCGGTCTGCCCTGGCTGGGCATCGAGGAAGACCTGAGCGCGGCGCACGACGACTCGCCCCTGCCTGCCGCCGTCTCGCCGTCGTGGAAGGCACCGACGTCCGGCGGCAGTACCGGGCAGCCGAAGGTGATCCTGTCGACGTCGCCCGCCGTGGCCGAGCCGCTGCTCGGCCTTGCTGCAGCCGTCCGCCTGCGAGGCGATGACGTCTACCTGACTCCGGCGCCGCTGCACCACAACGGCCCCTTCCTCACGGCGACGGCGGCCCTGCTGGCAGGCGCGCACATCGTGCTGATGGAGCGCTTCGACGCCGAGCGCATGCTGGACCTCGTCGAGCGCTTCCGGACGACCTGGGTCTACGCCGTGCCCACTGTCATGTCCCGCATCGCCAAGCTCCCGGAGCACGAGACCGCCCGCCGCGACCTGTCCAGCATCCGCACGCTCGTGCACATGGCGGCCCCCTGCGCCCCGTGGCTCAAGCGGTGGTGGATCGACCGGCTGGGCGCCGACGCGGTGTGGGAGGTGTACGCGGGCACGGAGGCCCAGACCATCACCCTCATCGGCGGCAGCGACTGGCTGACGCACCCGGGCTCCGTGGGGCGGCCGCTGACCGGGGAGCTGCGGATCCTCGACGCTGACGGGAACGACCTCCCGGCCGGGCAGGTCGGCGAGGTCTACATGCGCGCGGCGGGCGGCGTCGAGACCTACCGCTACCTGGGTGGCACCGCCAAGAGCCGGGACGGATGGGAGTCGCTCGGCGACCTCGGACACCTCGACGACCAGGGCTACCTCTACCTCGCAGACCGCCTCACCGACATGGTCCTCGTCGGTGGCGTCAACGTGTACCCGGCCGAGGTCGAGGCGGCCCTCGAGTCCCACCCGGATGTGCTCTCGAGCTGCGTCGTCGGGCTGCCTGACGACGACCTCGGCAACCGGCTGCACGCGGTCGTGCAGACCTCACGCGACGTTCCCGACGACGTGTTGCACACGCTGCTCGCCGAGCGGCTGGCTCCGCACAAGCAGCCCCGGACGATCGAGCGCGTCGACTACCCCCTGCGGGACGAGGCCGGCAAGATCCGTCGCTCCTCCGTCAGGGACGCCCGGCTCGCCGTTCCGGTCTGACAACGTGCCCCGGCAGCGTCAGCCGAGGTAGGCGACGGCCTCGATCTCGACGAGCGCGCCCCGCGGCAGGTCGACGCCGAAGGCCGACCGCGACGGCAGCGCGTCGGCGTCGAAGAAAGCGAGGTACGGGACGTTCATGGCGGCCCAGTCACCGATGTCGGCCAGCAGCACCGTGGTCTTCACGACCTGCCGCGCAGAGGCCCCGTGCTCGGCCAGCACCGCGTCGAGGTTCGCGAGCGCCTGCGTGGTGTGCGCCGCCACGTCGCCGTCGATGACGTCCCCGTCGCGCACCGGCAGCTGGCCCGAGATGTACAGGAAGTCGCCTGCCCGGACGGCGCGGCGGTACGGCGGCGAGCTGGTCACGGGCGGGGCTCCTCGGGCTGGTCTACGCGCCGAGCGGTGAAGGCGGACGCCGGGCGGATGGTGAGGTCGGTCGGGCTCGAGTCGAGGTCGACGGGGGCGAACTCCACCTCCATCCCGACCGACGTCGACCAGAGAGACGCGGACTGCGGGGAGAGCGGCAGCGGCCGCTGGCCGGGCAGGTGCAGGAGGAGCCCCTCGGCGCCGGCCTCGATGTGCAGGTCCCTGCCGTCGGCGAACCGCCAGCTGCCGGCGTACCGCGCCAGCGCCGCGGCCGAGTCCGTCGGGCGTGGCGGGAAGTCCGGCCACCCCTCCGCGTCCGACACGGCGGCCAGCACCGCGTTCATCAGGAGCCCGGCGCCGTTGCTGCTGGCCATCACCACCACGCCGGTGCCGTCACGCTGCCCCGCCTCGAGGAGGGTCAGGAAGCCCTCGTCGGACCCCCCGTGGCTGAAGCGCGGGTGCTCACCCGCCCGGGTGACCTTCGGCCCGAGGCCCCAACCAGGTGCCTGCTCGCTCAGCATCTGCTCCGCCAGCTCCGGCGGCAGCAGCGCGCCCGCTCTCCCGGCCCGTGCCGCCTGGATCGCGCCGATCCAGTGCGCCAGGTCAGTCGGCGTGCACCACAGCCCGGCTGCCGCCATCTCGGGGTAGACGTGCCAGCCGCCGGGCACCGGCGACCCGTCGGCTCCGGTCCCCTCGGCGAGCATCGGGTGCAGCTGCTCCGGTGGCGGTTGCGCGAACGTCCCCGACGTCATTCCCGCCGGCTCCAGCACCAGCTCGGCCAGTACGTCGGCGAACGGCCGGCCGGTCGCCTCCTCGATCAGCAGCTGCACGACTGTCGTACCGCCGCCGCTGTAGCGCCACCGGATCCCGGGCAGGCTGTCCACCACCACCGGCGGGGAGTTGCCCTCGCCGCGCAGGATCCCCGCGGTGTCCGGGAAGGCCTTGGTGCGCGGGTACCCCACGAACCCGTGCACGGTCGTTCCCGCCGTGTGCGAGAGCAGGTGCCGGAGCGTCACCGTGGGCTGCCAGCCGTTCAGCGGCGGGACCTGCCAGCCCGCGAGTCGCTTCTCGACGTCCTCGTCCAGGTCGAGCACGCCGTCCGCGACCAGTCGCAGCGCCGCTGTCGCGGCCACGGGCTTGCTGACGCTGCCCGCCATGAAGCGGGTGGCGGTCGTGGCCGGCTCCGATCCGCCCGGCTGCCGTACGCCCCAGGCGCGGGCGGCCGCGCACCGCCCGTCACGGACCACCGCGACGCTGAGTGCAGGTGTGCCCAGGTCGCGGAGAGCCTGCCGCACGGGACCGTCGTCGGCCCCGGGCGAGGCCAGTCCGTCAACCACGGCCTGCGCGGCAGCCGTCAGATCAGCTACCACTGAGGCGGATGCCGATGCGCGAAGGGCGCTGCCCGCTCGACCTGCCCAGCCAGCGAGATCAGCAGCGCGTCGTCGCCGCGCCGGGCGCCTGTCAGCTGCACGCCGACCGGTAGCCCCTGCGCCGTTGTGTGCAGCGGCAGGGAGAGCGACGGCTGCCCGGTGAGGTTCGCCCACGGCGTGAAGGCCGACCAGGCGAGCATGCGGCGCCCCTCCTGGTCGATCCCCTCCTCGGAGAACCACCCGACGGGCACGGCGGGCGAAGTGGACACGGGCGTGAGTACCACGTCGTACGCCGCGGTGGCAGCCAGATGCGTGGAGGCCGCGCGCGCTATCGCCCCGGTGGCGAGGACGTAGTCGGACGCGCCCAGCGTCTCCCCCAGCTGGACGCACCAGGCCGTGTAGGGGCGCACCAGGTGCCGCCTGTCGGGCGGGATGACGGCCTCGACGGTCGCCTTCAGCCCACCCCCGAACACCACCAGCATGGCCTGCAGCAGGGCGTCGTCCCACGGCTGCGGGTTTGTGCCGTCCACGACGTCATGCCCCAGTGACGTCAGCAGACCGGCCGCGTCGTCGATGCTGCGCAGCACGTCGGGATCAACGTCGACGTCGAGTCCCGGATCGGTGTACCGGAGCACGCGCAGGGGCCGGTCCGGGTCCCGCCCGGCAGCCTCCAGGAACGACGTCTCCCGCGGCCAGGCGTAGAGGTCGCTGGCCGGCGGATCGGCCATCACGTCCAGCATCAGAGCGGCGTCCGCGACGGTGCGGCCCAGCGGGCCCTCGCAGCCCCAGCTCTGGAAGCTCGTCATCGGCGCGACGCTCACGCGGCCGCGGGTCGCCTTGATGCCGACGAGCCCGCAGACCGCTGCCGGTGAGCGGGTGGAGCCCGCGCCGTCACTGGCGTGCCCGAACGGCAGCAGCCCGGCCGCCACCGCGGCCGCCGCGCCGCCGCTGCTCCCGCTGGCGTACCGCGTCGTGTCGTAGGGGGTGACGGCCGGCTGGGCCACGACGTCCGTCTCGGTGTAGCAGGTCGGCCCGAACTCCGGCGCCTGCGTCGTACCGACCGTGACGACACCGGCCTGGCGGAGCAGCCCGACGGTGTGACCGTTCGCCGCCGGCAGCGGGAGGTCGACGAGCGCCGCGGACCCCATGGTGCTGCGCACGCCCGCGACGGTGTGCAGGTCCTTGAACGCCAGCGGCAGACCCAGCAACGGCGGCAGCTGGGTCGCGTCGGCCGCGTCCGCGAGCTGCCGGTCCGCCGACGCGGCCTCGGAGCGAGCCAGCTCCTCGGTCAGCGTCACGAACGCCCCGAGCGAGGCACCGTGCGCGTCGATGCGGCCCAGGTAGTGCTCGAGCAGGTCAGCGGCCGAGAAGTCCCGGCGGCGCAGCGCGTCCCGCTGCTCGAGGGCGGTCAGGTCGTGGAGGTCGCTCATGGCGCCGAGGATGTCCTACTCGACCGCCGCGTGCCATGTGCCCGCCGACGAGCAAGCCCGGCATGCGTCGTGCCGCCGACCAGACGTGGTGTGCTGCCGGGGTGCGGGTGACAGGGGATGCGGGCTCGCTGGGCGACCTCGCGCGATCGGTGCAGACGGGTGAGCGCTCGGCGACAGAGCTCGTCGAGGAGGCCCTGGCGCGGCTCGCGGTGGTGGAGCCGCATCTGGCCGCCTTCAGCGCGGTGACTGCCGACCGCGCGCGGCAGGAAGCCGAGCAGCGGACCACTGAGGCCGCAGCAGGGGGTGTCCGCGGCCCGCTGCACGGGGTCCCGGTCGCGGTGAAGGACCTGTTCGATGTGGCGGGCGACGTGACCACGGCGGGGTCGAGGATCCCGCCGACCGGTCGGGCCGCCACGGCAGACGCCGAGGCCGTACGACGCCTCCGCGCGGCTGGTGCCGTCGTCATCGGCAGGACCCGCACGCACGAGTACGCCTGGGGGCTGACGACGCAGCACGACAAGCTGGGCGGGACGCGAAATCCCTGGGACACCAGCCGGGTGCCCGGCGGGTCGAGTGGCGGCAGCGCGGCAGCGGTGGCCGCGGGCGTGGTGCCGCTGGCGCTCGGGACCGACACGGCGGGGTCCATCCGGCTGCCCGCGGCGTGGTGCGGGCTGGTCGGCCACAAGCCGACGTACGGGAAGGTGAGCCTGGCCGGGGTGGTGCCGCTCGCGCCGACGCTCGACCACGGCGGTGCGCTGGTGCGTACCGTCGCCGACGCCCGGCTCGCGCTGTCCGTCCTGACCGGCCAACCGGTCGAGCGCCGCCTGCGCGATCCGCGTGGACTGCGGGTCGGGCGAGCGGTCGATCGGGCGTCTCCGGCGTGCGACGCCGACGTGGAGCGCCTGCTCGGCCTGACCTTCGCTTCGGCCGTCGCCGGCGGCGCAGACGTTCGCGACGTCGACGTGCCGTCGTGGGAGCGGCTGCGCGGGCTCTTCGTGACGGTGCAGGGCGGCGAGGCGGCGGCCTACCACCGCCGGCTGGGGCACTGGCCGGACCGCGCGGAGCAGTACGACGCCGGGGTGCGCAGCCGGCTGGCCGGGGCCGCACGGGTGAGCCAGGACGACCTCACCCTGGCCTATCGCCGGCTGGCAGAGCTGCGCCAGCAGGTCGAAGCGCTGCTTGCCGATGTCGACGTGCTGCTGCTGCCGGTCGCGGGCAGCGGGCCGTCCCGGGTGGACGACCCGGACGCCGTGATCGTCGGCGGCCAGCCGCAGGACCTGCGCGCGCAGGTGCTGCCGCACACGCTGCTCGCCAGCCTCTGCGGCCTGCCCGCGTGCAGCATCCCTGTCGGTGTCGACAGCGACGGGCTACCGGTAGCGGTGCAGGTGATCGGCGCAGCGGGTGCGGACGAGCTGGTGCTCGACGTCGCCGAGCAGCTGCAGACGGTCGCTCAGCCGTCGACCTGATATCCCTCGGCGTGCAGTGCGAGCAGGCCACGGGTGAAGGCCGAGGCCCACAGCGTGTTGTGGTGCTCGCCGCGCAGCACCTCCGCGTGCACGGTGAGCCCTGGACGGCGCAGAGCGCGCAGGGCGTCGGCGAACGCGCGGGTGTTCGTGACCATCCGCGCGTCCCGCAGCGCGGAGCGGTCAAGGCCCTCCGGGAGCGGGGGCCAGGTGCGCGCCCAGGAGGACTCCTCCAGGTCGCCGACCGTCAGGTACACGTCCAGCGGCCCGTCGTGCGACGGCAGCTGGCCGGCCGTGCCGAGCACGGCGCCGTCGTTCCACCACAGCGACGGGCTGACCATGAGGTAGCGGCGAAAGGCCTCAGGCCGCGTGAGCAGGGCGTGCGCCGCGGTGAGGCCACCGAGCGACCAGCCGGCCAGCGTGCGATCCGCGGGGTCGCCGCCGTACCGACTCTCGACCTCCGGTGCGACCACGCCCAGGAGCAGGTCGAGAAAGGCGTTCGCGCCGCCGAACTCCTGTCCGGACCCGGCCGTCTGCTCCCGCGTCGTCGCGTCCGGCGGGGTCGGCGTCAGGTCCAGCATCCGCTGCTGGGACAGCTCGAGGAAGTCGTCCGTCGCGGGGCCGACGCCGACGACGAGCAGTCCTGGCAGCGCGCCGCCGCTGAGCACCGCGGTGGTGCGCGCGATCTGGACGGACGACATGAGCGTGCCGAACGGGTCCAGGACGTAGACGACGCGCGAGAGCGGCCCTTCCCTTGCAGGCTGCGGCAGCGCCACCGTGACGCGCCATGAACGGCCGCCGTGCTCCACCGAGTGCACCGCGGTGCCGGCGATCGTCCAGGGTCCCTGGTCGACAAGCCCACTCATCGCTCTCCCTCCGTGTCGAGCAGCGCAACTGCTGCAGCACACGGGATGTCGCCGGCCAGCGACGCGAGTGCGTCCAGCCCGCCGCTCACATGCGGCGACGGGCAAGCCGCAGCCCGTACCGCAGCCACGCGACGGCGCCGGCGTCGTCGCGGACGAAGTCTCCGGCCGAGTCGGCGGGTGCGGCAGCCGGCGCGACCACGTCGGGCGCGACGAGAACGACCTCCGACGGCGGCGTCCGGAACGCGGCGAGGACCTCCTCCGGGGTGTCGCTGGGAACGTCGGTGAGCTGCAGCTGCACGAACAGCCGGCCGTCGGATGCCGTCACGTCGAGGTCCCACTGCCCTGCGTCATACCGCCCGACGTACTGCCCAGCCAGCTCGGGAGTCAGCGGCAGGAGGTCCGGCGCCGGGACTGCCGGCCGACCCAGGTGGCGCTGCACTGCCCACTCGGTGACAGCCGCACCGACGGCGCCGCCGCCGCGGCTGCTGCCCAGGACCGTCACCGCGAGCCCCTCGTCGGGGACCAAGGCAAAGCTCGACACGTACAGGTTCGAGCAGTTGCCGCCGTGGGTGACCATCCGCACGCCGTCCCGGTCCTTGAGCAGCCACGACACCCCCACCCCGGACACGCCGCTCGGCAACGTGACCCGAGGCTTCTGCATCTGCCGGCGCAGGTCGTCCGCCAGCGCCGCCGGACCGGATGCCGTGCCGTCGAGGTGGAACTGCGCGTACCGCAGCTGGTCCCGCAGCGAGCTGACGGCGCCGCCGGCGGGATTCATGCCGCGCGACATCGGCCAGATGTACGCGGGGCCGGTCCTGCCGTCCGTGACCGCGTGCCCGGTCGCCATCGGGCGGGTCGCCACCTCCCAGGGGAAGAAGAACGTGTTCGACATGCCCAGCGGCTCCAGCACCCGGCTTCGTACGGCGGCCTCGTAGCCCTCGCCAGTAACCTGCTCGATCAGCCGTCCGGCCAGCACCAGCGAGAGGTTGTTGTACGAGGCCATCTCGCCGGGCGCGAACAGCTGCGGCACGGTGGGCGCCACCTCGGACACGGCACGCGCCAGCGCGTCGTCACCCCAGCCGGTCTCGACGTCGACGTCGCCGCGCCAGCCCGCGGTGTGGTCGAGCAGCTGCCCGACCGTCACCTTCTGCCGCGCCTGCTCGTCCTGCAGCGCGAGCTCGGGCAGGTGGTCGACAACGCGGTCGTCCAGCGACAGCCGCCCCTCTTGGACCAGCGTCATCACGGTCGTCGCGGTGAGCGTCTTCGTCGTCGACCCGATCATGAACAGCGTGTCGCCGTCGATCGGCCGCGGGTGGTGCACGTCGGTGACGCCGTGGAAGGCGGTGAACGAACGGGCTCCGACGCGTACGCCGACGGCGCAGCCGGGCACGTCCAGCCGCTCGCACTCGGCCGCCACGACGGCGCTGAGCTCCGCGTCCTCGATGAGGTTGCCCTCTGGTCCTGCGTCAGCTGTCGTCATCGACACCTCCAGCCGCGACCGTAGCGGGGTGGCACGGCGCGGCAGGTCGTCCGTCCCGACCGAAGCGCAGGCCAGTTATGGTGCCCGGCGAGCATCCGCAGCGGCCGCGCAGGCGTAGCCTCACGCGTGAGGACCATGGCCGGGGAGGCAGATGACCGAGCCCTCACCGCGGGCCGAACGACAAGCCGCGCTCAGCCGTACCGCCGTGGCGAAGGCAGCCGTCGCGATGGTCGCCGAGGCCGGCTTCGACGAGCTGACGGTGCGCGGGGTCGCGCGCAGGCTTGCCGTGAGCGCGCCGTCGCTGTACGAGTACGTCGCGAGCAAGGACGACCTGATCGACCTGGTCGTCGCGGACATCCTCGACGCTGCCGCGGCCACCTGGGACCCACCGGTCGAGTGGGAGCCGCTTCTTCGCTACGCCGCCCTGTGGTGGCATGAGGTGCTCCGCGAGCACGAGGCGGTGTACATGTCGGTGCTTCGTCGCCCGATGTCCGCCCCCGTGGCGCTGGACATGGTCGACCGCTTCATCACCAGCCTCACGGCAGCAGGGCTCAGCCCGGATGAGGCAGTCGCGGCGTACGGGCAGTTCTTCGGCTACGTCGTCGGAACGACAGCTCTCGTGCGGACCCGCGCGATCGCGCGCGCCGCACAGGGCAGCACCGCTGAGGAAGCGCAGGACAGGAGCCGCGCCCTACTCGACAGCGTCGATCCCGTCCGCTACCCCGGGATCAGAACCGGCAGGGAGGCTCTGGTCGGCCTCGCGGGCGACGCGATCGTCGCCGAAGGGCTCGAAGCCTTGATCGCCGGCCTGCGCTACCGGCTTGCCGCAAAGGCGTCGACCGGAGCCCGACCTGCCTTCCTCCGAGCCTCGCGGCGGGGTAACCTAACGCGTTAGGTGAGTCGTGGCGCTGCAAGGCCGCCCATGAAGGAGACCCGATGCTCGGTTCCCGGAAGACCTTTCTGGCTGCAGCCGCGGGGGCGATGCTCGTCCTGACCGCCTGCGGGTCCACCGTGGAGACAACCAGCGCAACGCCGGGTGGAGCCGTGGCGCAACCCGACGGCTTGGGCGGCCCAGTGCCCGGCGTGCCGGGCGTGGCGACCGACGGCAACTCTGGGCTCTCGTCCGGGACCAGCACCGGCGGTGACGGCAGCACCGGTGGCGGTAGCACCGGCGGCGGCTTCGGCGGCAGCAGCACCGGCGGCAGCGGGGGCACCGGCTCGACCGGTGGT
>JBHENF010000272.1:0-4602 GCA_046262175.1 Mycobacteriales bacterium | reverse complement strand
GGCGCTGTTCGACGAGGCGCACCTGCGCGACCTGGCCGGCCGCTCGTACGACCGGTCCACCGACCCCAAGGGCTACCTGCGCCAGCTCGGGGCCGTCATCGCGCAGCCGAACCGGACGAAGGAGCTGACGGAGCTGCGCGTGCCGACCCTGGTGCTGCACGGGCTGCACGACCCGCTGGTCGCACCGAGCGGCGGCCTCGCGCTGGCCCGGCTGATCCGCGGCGCGCGCTTCGTGGGCTTCTCCGGCATGGGCCACGACCTGCCCCCGTCGCTGCTGCCGGACTTCACCAGGGAGGTCCTGCAGATCACGTCCTGACGCGGGCGTCGCGCGGCCGCAGACGGGTACCGGCGCAGCATGACCAGCGTGACCCAGGACCAGGACAGCGACCGGCCAGGTGTCGGCTCCGACCCGGCCCAGCACGACGCCGTTGCCGAGATAGAGCTCCAGGAGGCGTTCAAGCGGTCCGTCGACGAAGGCCGGCGGCGGATGTCGCGCAAGACCTGGCCGCTGCTGGCGACCGGCCTCGTGGGCGGCATCGATGTCGGCACCGGCGTGCTCGCGCTGCTGTTCGTCGAGCACGAGACGGAGAGCCTCCTGCTGGCCGGCCTCGCCTTCTCGATCGGCTTCATCGCGCTGACGCTGGCGAAGAGCGAGCTGTTCACCGAGGACTTCCTCGTCCCGGTGTCGACGGTGATCGCGCGCCAGGGGCGCTTCCGGATGCTCATCCGCCTCTGGGTCGGCACCCTCGTCGGCAACCTCCTGGCGGGGTGGATCTTCACGTACCTGATCCTTCAGGGCTACCCGCAGCTCGCGGACACCGCGATCACGTCCGGCGGTCACTACATCCAGCTCGGCCTCGGGATGAAGGCGTTCTCGCTGGCGGTCCTCGGCGGCGCCGTCATCACGCTCATGACCTGGATGCAGCACAACACCGAGTCGGACGGGCTCAAGCTGATCCCCGCCATCACCGGCGGCTTCCTGCTGGCCGGCACGCAGCTCAACCACGCGATCGTCAACTCGCTGCTGATCTTCTCGGCGCTGCACACCGGGCGGGCGCCGTTCGGCTACCTCGACTGGGCTCAGACAGCAGGGCTGGCAGCCGCCGGGAACATCGTCGGCGGCGTCCTGCTCGTCACCCTGCTGCGGCTGTTCCAGGTGCCGCACACCGTGAAGGAGGAGCGGGCCAACCCCGCGCTGGGCGTGCCGATCGGCGACACCCGGCGGGTGGGCGGCGCGTAGGGCGCGAAGACGCGCGAGTGACGCTGTCGCGTGGGCGCACGAGGTGCTCGCGCGATACGCAGGAGACGCGCCGTGCAGAGGGGGGCACCCCCCCTGCGACGGCCTGTGAGGCCGCCGCAGGGGCGGAGCCAACAACGTGCGTACGCCGTGACGCCGCGGACAGCACGCTCTTGGAGGTGGCGGGAATCGAACCCGCGTCCTCCGGTACCTCGACAGGGCTTCTCCGGGCGCAGCTCGCTGTGGTTTTCTCGGCCCCACCGCTGTCACGAGCAACACGGTGCCGGGCTCAGTCACTGTTGAGTGTCCCGCGCGCTCCCGTGACCGGACCGCGCGGTGATCCTCCTAGCTGATGGAAGGTCCTGGGCCGGAGGCGCTCCCAGGTTTCCAGCTCAACAACTAGGCCGCGAAGGCGTAGTGCTGAGCGGCCGGCTTATCGCTGGCGCTTGTTTTTTTTGCGACGTTTCGTGGTTAACGAGATCATCGTCGCCTTCCTCGGCCCGCTTCCCCTGCCTCGACATCCGGAGTCGAGACCTGTCACCCCCTTCGGGTGTTCGTCGTACGAGAGCCCCAACACCGTACGCCGACCCGCTCTTCCGGACCGGTCATGCCGTCACTCATTCATTGACCGCGCGCAGGTGCCGGCTCTCGTCGCGCGGCAGCGGCAGCGTCTTCCCGGTGGCATCGAGCCCGAGCAGCGGTCGTACGTCCGCGGCGGGCACCGGCCGGCCCAGGTGGTAGCCCTGTGCGGAGTCGCAGCCGAGCTCCGTGAGCACCGCGAGCTGCCCCGCGGTCTCCACGCCCTCGCCGATGCAGCGCGCACCCAGGCTGTGCGCGAGCTGCACGGTCGCGCGGACCAGGGCTCGGTCGTTCTCCGACTGGCCGAGCCCACTGACGAAGCTGCGGTCGATCTTGACCTCGTTGACCTGCACGCGCTGCAGGAACGCGAGCGAGGAGTAGCCGGTGCCGAAGTCGTCGACCGACAGCTGAACGCCCATCGCCCGCAGCTGGCCGAGGACGCTCTCGACGACGTCCAGCTCGCTCATCATCGTGGTCTCGGTGATCTCGAGGACCAGCAGCTCCGGCGGGAGCCCGTAGCGCGCGAGCACACCGCCCACGTCCATGGGCAGCTGGCGGTCGAGCAGGTTGCGCGCGGACAGGTTCACCGCGACGGGCACGTGCCGGCCGGCCCGCATCCACGCGGCGCACTCGGCAACGGACTTCTCCATGACCGCGAGGGTGAAGTCGCGGATCAGCCCCGAGTGCTCGACCGCGGACACGAACTCCCCAGGCTGCAGCAGCCCGCGCAGCGGGTGCTGCCAGCGCACCAGCGCCTCCGCACCGTTGATGCGTCCGCTCGCCACGTCGAACTGCGGCTGGAAGTGCACGACCAGCTCGTCGTTCGTCAGCGCCATGCGCAGCTCGGCGGCCAGCGCCAGGCGGTGCACGGACGAGACGTCGCGGTCGACGCGGTAGTGGGCGTACGAGCCGCGGCTGTCCTTCGCCTGGTACAGGGCGACGTCCGCCCGCTGCAGCAGCTCGTCGAAGGTGCTGGCGTCTTCCGGGTAGCAGGCCACGCCGACGGAGCCCTCGACCGACAGGCGCAGCCCGTCGAACGTCACCGGCTCGGCGAGCACCTCCAGCAGGCGGGCCGCGACCTGGTCGGCCTTCTCGGAGTTCTCCAGCCCACCGAGCAGGACCGCGTACTCGTCCCCGCCGAGCCGGCAGACCGCGTCGCTGTGCTCGACCGCGGACCGGATCCGCTGCCCGACGAGCTTGAGGAAGACGTCGCCGGCGGCGTGACCGAGGGTGTCGTTGATCTCCTTGAAGTGGTCGAGGTCGACGATGAGCAGCGCGCACTGCGTCCCGTCGGCCCGGGCGGTGTCCAGCGCCGCGACGGCCCGCTCCTGCAGCAGCGTGCGGTTGCCGAGGCCGGTCAGCCCGTCGTGCGAGGCCTCGTACGCCTTCGCCTCAGCGTGCTCGCGCATCTCGCTGTAGAGCCGGGCATTCTGCAGCGTCGAGCTCACGGCGTGACCGAACGTCTTGAGCACCTGCTGCTCGCGTCGCGTCAGCTGCACCTTGCCGCCGAACCCGACCCGCAGCACGCCGATCCGTCCGCGCGGCCCCTCGAGGAGCGCGCTGTAGAGCATCAGCTGGGATGCGTGGTCGGCACCGACCTCGGCGCCCTGCGTCATGAGGCCGTGCGCGTTGCCGATGTACGTCTTCGCCCGACTGCCGTCGTGCCCGTCCACGACGAGCTGGACCGTGTCGGCCTTGAGCAGCTGCGCCGCGCGCACCACGGCGGCCTCGGCGACGGCGAGCTCGTCGAGCTGGTTGAGCTCACGCGACGCGCTCTCGAGCTGCTGCCAGACGTCCCTCTCCTGCATGGCGTGCAGGTAGCCGCGGTAGGCGGTGTACATGAGCAGCAGCACCGGCGGCAGCACGATCACCGACGGGCGGCTCCACTGCACCATCACGACGACCAGGACGCCCGCGGTGCTGTTGCCGAGGCAGACCAGCCCGCGCAGCAGCAGGCCCTTGCGGTAGACGAGGCCGAAGCGGACCCGGCCGGCGAGCGCCACGGCCCCGGTCACGACCGCGCCGTTCCAGGCCGAGAACAGGATGGCCGCGAGCGCCAGCCCGACGGCGTAGCGGACGGAGAGCGTGTCGCTGCTGCCGGAGGTGACGGCGAGCAGCACGAGACCGGCGAGCCCGGTGCCGATGCCGAACGCCGCAGCGTTGAACACCGCCTTGAGCAGGTCGGTCCGCTTCAGCAGGTGGTACAGCAGGACGCCGGTGGTGTTGAGCACCACCAGCAGCGGCAGCGGGATGAGGAACAGCCCGAGGACGACGCAGACCTCGGCCCAGGTGAAGGACTCGTTGTCGGCGCCGAACCGGATCTCGAGCAGGGACCGGTCCGCTCCCAGTGCCAGGATTCCGACGAGGGCGACCCGCCACGCCTCCGGCGGCGACTGGTCCAGCATCGTGAGCAGGAGCATCGCCCCGGCGAGCAGCAGCCCGACCGTGCAGACGGTGCCGACGTACGCGTGCAGCTCCCGACCCCGGACGTTGCGCTCCACCAGGGCACGGGCACGACGGAAGGGACCGCCGGCCGCAGCCGGGGTCCCTTCCGTCGTCTCGGTCATGTGCTTCCCGTTCCTCTGGTGGAGATCTCTGTCCTACAGGCCGTCGAGCACGGCCCGAGGGCTCGGGTCGCTGAGCTCGCCGTTGACGCGCTGGCCGAACTTGGGCCGATTGCCCCAGAAGGCCGTCATGAGCTCCTCGTACTCGGCGGTCGTCCAGCTCGAGCCGGTCCAGGAGGAGCCGGTCCAGCTCGAACCGGTCCAGGAGGAGCCGGTCCAGCT
>JBHENF010000271.1:0-5146 GCA_046262175.1 Mycobacteriales bacterium | reverse complement strand
GAGCTGGCGACCACGGGCGTGGCCGGCTTCTTCGCCGGCGGCGAGCTCGGGCCGGTCGGCGGCCGCAACCACCTGCACGGGTTCACCGCGTCGGTGCTCGCCTTCCCCGCATAACTGCAAGACTGCGCCGGTGGGCGCACTCGTGGGCATCGATGACGTCTACGCCGCCCGCGAGCTGCTGGCAGGGGTCAGCCGCGTCACCCCGCTCGAGGGCTCGGCCGTGCTGACGAAGAGGGTCGGCGGCGACGTCCTGCTCAAGTGCGAGAACCTCCAGCGCACCGGGTCGTTCAAGATCCGGGGTGCGTATGTACGGATCGCCCGGCTGACCGACGCGGAGCGGGCCGGCGGCGTCGTCGCGGCCAGTGCCGGCAACCACGCGCAGGGGGTCGCGCTCGCGGCGAGCCTGCTGGGCTGCGCCGCCACAGTGTTCATGCCGGAGTCCGCCCCGCTGCCGAAGGTCGCCGCGACCAAGGCGTACGGCGCGGCGGTGCACATGCACGGGGCGACCGTGGACGAGGCGCTCACGGCCGCCGCCGCGTGGGGCCGCGAGCACGGCGCCGTGCTGATCCACCCGTTCGACCATACGGACGTCATCGCGGGCCAGGGCACCGTCGGGCTGGAGATTCTCGAGCAGCGGCCGGACGTGCAGACCGTCGTCGTCTCCCTCGGCGGCGGCGGGCTGGTCGCCGGCATCGCGGTCGCCATCAAGGCGCTGCGCCCGGACGTGACCATCGTCGGCGTACAGGCCAAGGGCGCCGCCGCGTTCCCGGGCTCGCTGGAGGGCGGCAAGCCCATCCCGCTCGGTGTCATGACGACCATGGCCGACGGCATCGCCGTCGGCTGCCCGGGCGAGGTGACCTTCACGCACGTGCGCGACCTCGTCGACCGCGTCGTCACCGTGGACGAGGACGCGCTGTCGCGGGCGCTGCTGCTGTGCCTGGAGCGGGCCAAGCTCGTCGTCGAGCCGGCGGGTGCGGCCGCCGTCGCCGCGGTCGCCGAGGAGCCGGGCGCCTTCGAGCCGCCCGTCGTCGCGGTCGTCTCGGGCGGCAACGTCGACCCGGTGCTGCTGTCGAAGGTGATCCGGCACGGCATGATCTCTGCCGGCCGCTACCTGTCGCTCCGGGTGCTCATCCCGGACCGGCCGGGGGAGCTGGCGCACCTGCTCGGCAACCTGGCCGGCAGCGGCACGAACGTCCTCGACGTCGAGCACCAGCGCACCGGGCGGCGCCTGCACCTGGACGAGGTCGAGGTGCTGCTGCAGCTCGAGACGCGCGGCCGCGCCCACAGCGACGAGGTCGTCGCCCGCCTCGAGGCGGAGCAGTACAGCGTCAGTCAGGGCTGATCAGGCCGGGAACGGCTCCACGGCGACCACGGTCACCTTGATGCTGCGCGGCCCGAACGTGACGACGTCACCGGCGGCGTGACCGGCCAGTGCCTGGCCGATCGGCGACTCGGGTGAGTAGACGTCCAGGATGTCCTCGCCGAGCGCGATCTTGCCGCCTTCGCGGTTCGCGTTCTCGCGGCTGCCGAACAGGAACCGCTCCACCTCGCCGTCGCCGTAGTCGACGCTCACCAGCGCACCCTGGTCGATGGTGCCGCTGGTCGCCGGCGGCGGTCCGCTGGCCGCGTCACGCATCAGCTCGGCGAGCTGGCGCCGGCGAGCGTCCATCTTCCCCTGCTCCTCGCGAGCCGCGTGGTAGCCGCCGTTCTCCTTGAGGTCGCCCTCCTCTCGGGCGGACTCGATCTTCGCGGCGATCTCGACGCGGCCCGGTCCGCTGAGGTGGTCGAGCTCGGCCTGGAGCCGGTCGTACGCCTCCTGCGTCAGCCAGGTCTGGTGCGGGGTGCTCATCGGACCAGCCTACGGCGCGACGAGCGTCCGGCAGGCCGTCACCTCGGCCGTGCTGGCCCGGGCCGACGTCGCCAACAGGTGCTCCACCACGAGCTCGCGGCCGGTCCCGGGGCCGACCGGGACGACCTCCAGGCCGACCTGCTCGCCGCTGCGGCCGCGGGCCTTCAGCTGGCACTCAGCGCGGTCGCCGCGGTCCAGCGACACCTCCCAGACGACCTTCACCTCGGCCGGCGACGAGACCGCGAAGCCGCGCGTCTCGAACGGCACGGTGCCCTCGGTACGGCGCTGGTACAGCCGCACCGCGAACGCGCTGACGAGTAGCCCGACGACCACCGCCGCCACCAGGACGAGCACGCGACTGCTCCTGCGCGCGTCGTCGTAGCGGCCGGGTGGCCGGCGGCGCTGGTCGGGCGGCACGGGACTCCTTGGGCGTCGGGCGGTGTTCGTACGGGATGATCGTCCCTCGTACCCGATCAGGAGGTTCCCCCGGTGGAGCAGGAGCAGCTCCGGCTGATGTGCGTGCACGCCCATCCCGACGACGAGTCGAGCAAGGGCGCGGCCACGATGGCGCGGTACGCCACCGAGGGCGTCGACGTCCTGGTCGTGACGCTGACCGACGGCTCGCGCGGCTCCGTGCTGAACCCGGCGATGGACCGGCCGGAGGTCGTCGAGAACATCACCGAGATCCGCGCCGCGGAGATGGACAAGGCCCGGCAGATCCTGGGCGTACGGCAGATCTTCATGGGCTGGGTGGACTCCGGGCTGCCCGAGGGGGACCCGCTGCCGCCGCTGCCCGCGGGGTGCTTCGCTCTCGGCGACCTCGAGGAGCAGACGCGTGAGCTCGTGGCCGTGGTGCGCCGCGAGCGGCCGCACGTGATGACGACGTACGACGAGAACGGCGGCTACCCGCACCCGGACCACATCCGGTGCCACCAGGTCTCGATGGCGGCGTTCGAAGCGGCCGGTGACCCGGACCGGTTCCCGGACGCCGGCGAGCCGTGGCAGCCGCTGAAGCTGTACTACAACCACACCTTCCACAAGGACCGGCTGACGGCGCTGCACACCGCCATGAGCGAGCGCGGCATCGAGTCGCCGTACGGCGAGTGGCTGGCGAACTGGGTCGACAAGCCCGAGGACGCGGACCGGCTGACGACGCGGGTGCCGTGCAGCGAGTACTTCCCGACGCGGGACCAGGCGCTGATCGCGCATGCGACGCAGGTGGACCCGAACGGCCGCTGGTTCGCCTGCCCGATCGACCTGCAGCAGTCCGCCTGGCCGACGGAGGACTTCCAGCTCGCGCGCTCGCTGGTCGACACGGGCCGCCCTGAGGACGACCTGTTCGCCGGCATCCGCACGAAGGTGACCTCGTGACGCCGCTGGCGGCCGCGCCGTCGGGCACAGCCGGGCCGCTGGGCTTCCTCGTGGTCGTCCTCATCGGCGTCGCGATGGTGCTCCTGATCCGCAACATGAACTCCCGGCTGCGCAAGCTGCCGCCGTCCTTCGAGGAGCCGCCGGTTCCTGAGGAGGAGCGGCCCGAGCCGTGACCTGGCCGCTGTTCGACCTCCGGCTGCGCACCGGCGACCTGGTGCTGCGGCCGATGACGGAGGCGGACCTGCCCGAGCTCGAGGCGCTGCTGCCGGACGACGTCGAGCTGAACCCGTTCCTGCCGATGCCAGGGCGACGATGGGGACTGGCGCAGACGTACTGGCACGCGCTCGGCACGTGGAGCGTCGACGACTGGCGGCTGCAGTGCGTCGTGCTCCGCGACGGCGAGGTGCTCGGGGTGCAGGAGCTGGAGGGCAAGGACTTCGTGCGGCTGCGGACGGTCGACAGCGCGTCCTGGCTGATCCGGTCCGCGCGCGGCCGCGGCGTCGGCAAGGCGATGCGGGGGGCGGTGCTCGGGCTCGCGTTCCAGCACATGGACGCCGCGGCGGCGGTGACGTCGGCGTGGCACGACAACAGTGCCTCGCTGGGGGTGTCGCGGTCGCTCGGGTATCGCGACAACGGCGTGGAGCTCGTCCGACGGGGCGACGGGGTCGCCGAGATGGTGCACCTGCGGCTGCGCCGGGTGGAGTGGGTGGGTACTGACGTGCAGGTCGAGGGCTTCGACGCCTGCCGCCCGCTGTTCGGCCTCTAGTCCTCCGGCCGGGCCCGGTTGCGCTTCACCTCGGACCGCTGCCGCTTGCCCTCGAGTCGCCGCTCCTTGCTGCCCTTCGTCGGCTTCGTCGGCCGACGTGGGGCCGGCGGTGCCGCGACGGCCTGCCGCAGCAGCTCGGCGAGCCGCTGCTCGGCCGCCTCGCGGTTCTGCAGCTGGCTGCGCTGCTCGCTGGCCGCCACCGTCAGCACGCCGTCGACGAGTCGGTTGTCGAGCGCGGCGAGCGCGCGTACGCGCAGGTGCTCCGGCAGGGACGGCGACCGCGCGACGTCGAACGAGAGCTCGGCGCGGCTGTCGCTGGTGTTCACCGACTGGCCGCCCGGGCCGGACGAGCGGCTGAAGCGCCAGGACAGCTCGGCCTCGGGCAGCACGAGGCGAGGCGTCACCTGCAGCGGCCCGGGCATGCTGCCCAGCATGCCGAACCGCCTCGCCGACAGCACGTCGCCGTACCTGCTGCAGCACAAGGACAACCCGGTCGACTGGTGGGAGTGGTCGCCTGAGGCGTTCGCGGAGGCCGAGCGGCGCGACGTGCCGGTGCTGCTGTCGATCGGGTACGCCGCCTGCCACTGGTGCCACGTGATGGCGCACGAGTCGTTCGAGGACGAGGCGACGGCGGCGTACATGAACGCGCACTTCGTGAACGTCAAGGTGGACCGCGAGGAGCGGCCGGACGTCGACGCCGTCTACATGGAGGCGGTGCAGGCGATGACCGGCCACGGCGGCTGGCCGATGACCAGCTTCCTGACGGCGAAGGGCGAGCCGTTCTTCTGCGGCACGTACTGGCCGAACGAGCCCAAGCACGGGATGCCGTCGTTTCGCGAGGTGCTGCACTCCATCGCGCAGACGTGGGAGCAGCGGCGCGACGAGGTGCTGGCGGCCGGCGCCGACGTGGTGCAGCGGCTGTCGCAGCGACCGTCCGACGCCGCCAGCGCCGACGTGACTGCCGACCTGCTCGACCGGGCTGCTGCGTCGTTGCGCACGTCGTACGACATGCACTCGGGCGGGTTCGGCAGCGCGCCGAAGTTCCCGCCGTCCATGGTGCTCGAGTTCCTGCTGCGGCACGCCGCACGCACCGGTGACGGCCTCGACCTCGTGGAGGGCACCTGCGAGGCGATGGCGCGCGGCGGGATGTACGACCAGCT
>JBHENF010000270.1:0-12283 GCA_046262175.1 Mycobacteriales bacterium | reverse complement strand
GTTCAAGCTCGTCACCAACCCGCCGCTCGAGACCAAGGCCGACGTCCCCTGGATGAAGAGCTACGGCTTCGTCCAGTGCGCCAAGGCGGCCGACACCGGCGCCAACGCGCCGAAGTGACGGTGAGCCGTCGCCGCCTGCTGGCCAGCCTCCCGGCCCTGCTGCTCGCGGCGTGCGGCAGCCCTGCGCCCAAGGCCAAGACCGTGAGCGGCACCGAGCGGGTGGTCGAGGAGCGCGGCGAGTGGTGGCTGCCGCCCGACGCCGGCACCGGTCGCCTGCCGACCGTCGTCCTCGTCCACGGCGGCTACTGGGGGCCGTCGTACGACCGGCATCTCGAGGATGCCGTCGCCGCAGACCTGTCCGGCCGCGGCTACCTGTGCTGGAACATCGACTACGCCGCTGCCGACCAGCCGTGGCCGACGACGCTGCGCGACGCCGCGGCCGCCTACGACGCGCTCGCCACCGGCCGGTTCGCCGACCGCGTCGACCCGGCGCGGCTGTCGATCGTCGGGCACTCCGCCGGTGGTCATCTCGCGCTGTGGCTGGCCTCGCGCAAACCGCCGTTCGCACGCACCGGTCCCGCCCCCGTGACCGTGGTCGCGCAGGCGCCGGTCGCCGCGCTCGCCGCCGGGCAGAAGCTCGGCCTCGGCGGCGGCGCGATCGACCAACTTCTCGGCGGCAGCCCCCGGGAGGTGCCGGAGCGCTACGCGCAGGCCGATCCGGTGGCGCTGCTGCCGTCCGGCGTACGCACCGTCCTGCTGCACAGCGAGACCGACGCGCTCGTACCGGTCAGCCAGAGCGAGACCTACCTGGCGGCGGCCGAGGCGGCCGGTGACGACTGCACCCTGGAGCGGGTGCCCGGCGACCACTTTGCGCACCTGGACCCGAAGAGCGAGGCCTGCGCCCGGATGCGCGCCGCCTTGGCCTAGTCCACGAGGTCGAGCGCCGCGCCGGCGACGGACTGCGCGTCGATCCCGTGCAGGCCGTACACGTCCTGCAGCCCCCCGGCCTGGCCGAAGGTCGACACGCCCAGGCAGGTGATCGGCGTTCCGGTGACGGTGCCGAGGAACGCCAGCGTGTGCGGGTGCCCGTCGAGCAGGGTCACCAGGGGGGTCGGCCGGAACACCCGGTCCAGTACGCCCTCGTCGATGCCGTACGAAGCGCCGGTGGCGAGCCCACGCTTCGCCTGGACGGCGCGCCAGAGCCGGTCGTACGACGTCACCACCACCACATCGGCCGCAACCCCCTGCTGCGCAAGGAGATTCGCCGCCTCGACGGCCTCAGGCACCAGTGCGCCGACGACCGCGATCGTCACCTGCGGGTCGTCGGCAGAACGGAGCCGGTACGCGCCGGCGAGCACGTCGCGACGTCGCTGCTCGAGGTCCTCCGGCAGGTCGGCGAGCGTCTGGTCGATCGGCCGGGTGGTGAGCCGCAGGTAGGCCGACTCGCCGTCCGGGCGGCCGATCCGCGACAGCGCATCGAGCAGGCACCACTCCGTCTCGATGGCGAACGCCGGCTCGAAGCAGGTCGCGCCTGGCGTCTCCAGGCCGATGGACGGCGTGGTGATGCTCTGGTGCGCACCCCCCTCCGGCGCGAGCGTCACCCCGGACGGCGTGCCGACGAGAACCGACTGTCCGCCGGCGTACGACCCGAACACCCAGGGCTCGAGCGCCCGCCCGACGAACGGGTCGTAGACCGTGCCGATCGGCAGTAGCGGCTGGCCGACGCGGGACCAGGTGGCGCCGAGCTCGCCCAGGAGCCCGACCAGGTTGACCTCCGCGATCCCGAGCTCCACGTGCTGCCCGCTGGACGTCTCCCGCCAGCGCAGCACTCGTCCCTCGTCCTCGGCGAACCAGTCGTGCCGGTCCTGCGGCGACCAGACGCCGACCTTGTTGATCCAGCCTCCCGTGTTGGTGCTGCTGGCCACGTCCGGCGAGACCGTGACGATCCGCGCCGCCACCTCCGGTGCGTCCCGCGCGAGGTCGGTCAGCACCCGGCCGAGGGTCGCCTGCGTAGAGTGCTCGCCGCGGTAGGCCCGGCCGAGCTGAGTGGGCACCTCGAGCGGAGCCGGCTGCGGGACCGCTGGACGAGTAAGCCGCTGCGCCACCTCCGCGCAGAGCCGGCCGGCCTCTGAGTCGGGGTCGAGCAGTCGCCACGGGTCGTCCGCGTCCTGGCCGAGCGCGGCCGCCAGCGCGGCGTACTGCGCCTCGCTCAGCAGCGCCGAGTGGTTCGCCGGGTGTCCTTCCACCGGCAGCCCGCGACCCTTGATGGTGTACGCGAACACCACGGTGGGGCGGTCGTTCTCGACCCGGCGGAACGCGTCCCCCAGCGCGACCAGGTCGTGCCCGCCGAGGTCGCGCAGCGCGGTCGCCACCTCGGCGTCGGGAAGGTCGTCCAGCAGCGTCCCGACGCCGAGCTTGCCGCGCAGCGCCGAGGCCGGCGACCGCAGCAGCCACTGGTACTCCTCGTTGCCCATCGCGTCGATCCGCTGCCGCAGCCGGTCACCGCCTTCGCGGGCGAACAGCTCGGTGAGCCGGCGTCCGTACTTGACCTCCAGCACCTGCCAGCCCGCGGCGCGGAACAGCCCGGCCCACTTGGCGACCTGGATGTCCGGCACGATCCGGTCCAGCGACTGCCGGTTGAGGTCGACGACCCAGAGCACCTCGCCGAGACGGGCCACCATCGGATCCGCGACGCACTCCCAGATCGCGCCCTCGTCCAGCTCGGCGTCCCCGACGAGCGAGATCTGCCGACCGCCGGGCGCGACGTCGAAGTGCGCGCTGACGTAGCGGTGCGCGAGCGCGCCCCACACCGGGGCGGTGGCGCCGATGCCGACGGAGCCGGTGGAGTAGTCGGGGGCGTCCGGGTCCTTGGTGCGCGACGGGTAGGGCTGCAGGCCACCGAGCTCGCGCAGCCGCGGCAGGTACGACGGGTCCAGCCGGCCGAGCAGCGCGTTGATCGCGTGCAGCACGGGCGACGCGTGCGGCTTGACGCTGACCCGGTCGGCCGGCGTCAGCGCGTCGAACCACAGCGCCGTCATGATGCTGACCATGGAGGCGCTGGACGCCTGGTGGCCGCCGACCTTGACGCCGGAGCTGTTCGGGCGGCGCGCGTTCGCGGCGTGCACGATCGACGTCGCCAGCCACAGGACCCGCTGCTCGACCTCCTGCAGGACGTGCTCCGGCGCGCTCATCCGGCCATCGTGCAGCAGACTGGCGTCATGACGTACGCGGACGTGCCGGAGGTGCCCTCGGATGCCGAGGTCGACCCGCACTGGCAGGAGCTGCGCGGCCTCGGCTGGGGCCTGCCGGAGGCGTACATGCCGCCGGCCATGGCGGGTGCCCGGTCCGGCTGGATGCGCATCGCCGCCTGGGTGCTCATCACCATCTTCCTGACGGCGACGACGGGCGGGATCTGCCTCACCTACGGCCCGGGCAACTAGACCAGCGGCAGCAGCAGCCCGAGGGCCGGCAGCGCAGCCACGAGCGCGGCCGTTGCGAGGACCAGCACGGCGTACGGGCGCGGGAGCGGTGGCGGTGGGTGCAGCAGCCGCGACGCGCGCAGCAGCACGTCGTCGCCGCCCGCGCCCAGGCCCCCGGCAGGGACGGCTGCGGTGCCGACCTCGACGAGCGCCCGGGCGAGGACCGACCGGTCATGCCGGCGTACGGCGCGGTCGTCGGCGAGCATCTCGATCAGGAGCGCGACGGCCAGGCGCGCGGTCCGCACCGCGGGCAGCCGCGGGAAGGTCGCCCCGAGCGCGACGAAAGGCAGCACCACCAGGTCGTGCCGCGCGGTCAGGTGCGCCCGCTCGTGCGCGAGCACCGCGGCGACCTCGTCGTCCCGCAGCCGGTCGAGGACGCCGCGGGACAGGACGACGCGCGGTCGCAGGCCGGGCAGGCAGTACGCCACCGGCACGTCGTGGGCGAGCACCCGCGCCCCGGCCAGCGCCGCCGACGGCGCAGCGACCACGTCGAGCAGGATGCGGTGCCGGCGCCGGGTCTGCAGCGTCCGGGCTGTTGAGCTCACGAGGACGCTCGTCAGCCGGAGGAAGACCGCGAGCGCCACGGCCGCGGCCGTCCAGGACCACCACGGCGCGCGGGACGGCTGCAGGTGGCGCAGCGCCGCGAGGTGCGTGCTGCCGAACGGCGCGAGCGCGACGGTGCTGGCGGCCTCGAGGGCCACGACGCCGCCGGCCAGCCCGACCGCCTGCCAGAGCACGAGGGCGAGAACGGGGGAGCGGGAGCACCACGAGGCGCGGGCCAGGCGCGCGGGTACGGCGGTGCAGAGCAGGACGACGACGGCGAGCAGCAGGAGCGCCGCGGCGAGCAAGGCTCAGCGGCCGTCGAGCGCGCGCCGCAGGGCGGCGGCCTCGGCCGGGCTCACCGACCGTACGAAGTGCTGGAGCGCGGCCTCGCGATCGTCGGCCTGCCCGAGCGCCTGCTGCATGAGCACCGCGATGTGGTCCTCGCGGGACGCGCTCGGGCTGTACGCGTGCGCCCGGCCGGCCCGCTCCTTGCTGAGCAGGCCCTTGCGCTCGCACCGCGTGAGCACCGTGAGCCAGGTCGTGTACGCCAGGCCGCGGTCGGCCAGCGCCTCGGCGACCTGCCGCGCCGTCAGCGGCGCGTCCGCCGCCCAGAGCACCTCCATCGCTGCGCGCTCGAGCCCGCCCAGCCGCGTCATGCAGGTCATACTACGACCGGTAGAAGTTCTACGTCCGGTAGTAGACAATGGGCGCATCCTGCTCGGAAGGAGCCTGCCGTGCCCGACGTCATCGGCACCGCTGTCCCGCCCGGCGCCCAGACCTGGCGCTGGGAGTGGCAGCTCGTGGCCCGCTGCCGAGGCCGCGACGACCTGTTCTTCCACCCGCACGGCGAGCGCGAGCCGGCCCGCAGCACCCGCGAGGCGGCAGCCGTTCAGGTCTGCCGAAGCTGCCCGGTCCGGCGCGAGTGCCTCGAGCACGCGCTGCACTCGCGCGAGCCGTACGGCGTCTGGGGCGGAACCACGGAGGCCGTTCGCGAGGCGATGCTGCACGGCCCGCGCGCGGTCCGCGTGCGTTGACGCGGACCGGACATGCAACGAGGCCCGACCCCCACCGGGGGCCGGGCCTCGCGAACGCAGTGCGGCTTAGAGCGGGCGGACGTTCTCGGCCTGCGGGCCCTTCTGGCCCTGCGTGATGTCGAACTCGACGCGCTGGTTCTCGTCGAGGGACTTGTAGCCGTCCGACTGGATCGCGGAGAAGTGGACGAACACGTCAGCACCGCCACCGTCCTGGGCGATGAAGCCGAAACCCTTCTCGGCGTTGAACCACTTCACAGAACCCTGAGCCATTGATCTATCTCCTTGTAAACAGGTCGGGCGCCGCACTCACGGCTCCCGGGCTGTCCGTACATGTCTTCACCCCTGAAGGGTGAGACCGGAGACGCAGAACGCCCGGCGATCACACTCCGCGGGCGTTCGAAGAACGTGCGTGGGAAGCAAGCCGCGGTCAGGGTAGCGCGCCGGGCGCACTTTGGGTCGAACCGGGCCCCTTTTTCACACCCGCAGCGTCGCGAGCACCTGCGGCAGCTCGTCGAGCAGCTCGCGGGCGAGGAAGCCGATCCGGCCGGCGCGCGCGGCGAGGCGGTCACCGGCCGCGGCGTGCAGGTACTGGCCCCAGACCGCCGCCTGCTCCGCCTGCGCGCCGCGCGCGAGCAGCCCGCCGACCGCTCCGGCGAGCACGTCGCCCGAGCCGCTGGTGCCGAGTCCGACGCCGCCGGCCTCGTCCCGCCAGGCCCGCCCGTCCGGCTGCACCACCCAGCCGGCCGTGGACACGACCGCGCCGTAGCGCCTGGCCACGGCAGCCGCGGCGTCGCGGCCGTCGAGCTCGTCCCCGTCCAGCAGGGCCGCCATCTCGCCGCTGTTCGGCGTCAGCACCACCCGGTCGAGGCCGGAGAGCAGCTTCGGCCGGCCGGCGAGCGCCACGAGGGCGACGGCGTCCAGGACGAGCGACCGGCAGCGCAGCTGGGGCAGGAGCGCCTGCAGCAGCTCGCCGGCCTCGTCCACGTCGAGCAGCCCCGGTCCCAGAACGACGGTCTCCGCACCCTCGGCCCGCTGCGCGAGCTCGTCCGCCGCAGCAGGCGACACCGAGCCGCTGCTGCCGGCGGGCAGTCCGACCACCATCGCCTCGGGCAGCGCGATCCCGAGCCCGACCGCGGTCGCTCGTACCGTCGCGACCTGCAGCCGACCCGCACCCACGCGCAGCGCCGCGAGGCCGGCGAGCAGCACCGCGCCCGGCGTGCTGTCGGCGCCGCCGACCACGAGCACCGTCCCGCGGTCGTGCTTGCTGCCGCTGTCGTCGAGCTCCGGCAGCGGCCAGCCGCGCAGCAGCCGCGGCGTGACCGCCGGGGCCTCAGCGGGGGGCTGCTGCGACATCGGGCTCGGAGGTCACGGTCTCGTCCTGCTCCTCGACGGGAGCGGTCTCGTTGTAGCGCTCGAGCACCATCTCGTCGCCGACCAGGCGGTACGACGTGACCGAGCAGTTGGCGACGTCGCCGAGCCGGTCCACCTCGAGAACCTGCTCCTCGGACATCTGCTCCACGACGTACCGGCACAGCAGCACGACGACCTGGTGGGCCACCAGCAGGACGCGCTCGCCTACGGTGTCGCGGCGCAGGTCGTCGATCGCGCCGCGCAGCCGCAGCAGCACGTCCGACCACGACTCGCCGCCGGGGGGCCGGTGGTAGAACTTGCCCAGCCGAGCCCGGCGCTCCGCCTCGTCCGGGAACTTCGCCACGATCCCGCGCCGCGTCAGCCGGTCGAGCACGCCGAACTCGCGCTCCCGCAGCCGCTCGTCCACCACGGTCGGCAGGTCGAGCCCGGCCGCCTCGAGCGCGATCTGCGCGGTCTGCTGCGCACGGACGTACGGGGACACCCACAGCACCGTCGGGCGCTCGTCCCCCGGCAGGTCGGCCAGCCACGCCCCGAGCGCCCGCGCCTGGCGCTCGCCCAGGTCGGACAGCGGGACGTCGACGTCGCGCTCGGCGATGTCGATGACCTCGAGCTCGTCCGCCTCTGCCTTGTCACGCGCGACGTTGCCGCTGCTCTCGCCGTGCCGCACGACCATCAGGACGTCGGGCCACTCCGTCTTCGCCACGCGCTGCCCCTTCCCCCGCTCCGGGCCGCGCACACGAGCCCGCGCGGGTAGCGTCGGCGGTGTGCTCCGGCGCCTGCTGACCCCGCGTGGGCTCTTCGGTCTGCTGCTGACGCTGGCCGCGTCGTTCGTGATGCTGCTGCTCGGCCGCTGGCAGCTCGGCCGCGGCGAGACGACGCACTCGCTGCAGAACTACGCGTACGCCGTGGAGTGGGTGCTGTTCGCCGCGTTCGCGCTGTTCTGCTTCTGGAAGCTGCTGAGCGAGGCGGACGGCGAGGCGCGGCCGGAGCCCGTCGACGACGTGGTGCTGCCCAGGCCGGCGGCCGCCGTCGACGAGCCGCAGGACGACGAGCTGGCGGCCTACAACGCCTACCTGGCCCGGCTGAACGGCGAGGCGTGAGGACGGATCTCGGCCGGTACCGGACCATGGCGTTCGTCACCGGCACCGTGCTGCTGGTCGCCTGCTTCGTCGCGATCCCCCTGACGCACGTCTTCCACCACCCCGGCTTCGGCAAGGTGATCTGGACGATGCACGGCTGGTTCTACCTGCTGTACCTCATGGCCTCGGTGCAGCTGGCGCTCAACCGGAAGTGGCCGCTGCCGCGCACCGGGCTGGTCCTGCTCGCCGGCACGATCCCGTTCCTGTCGTTCGTGATGGAGCGACGGATCATGCGAGCTGAGCGGTCCGCGCTGCCTGGATGACGCGGGCGCTGTCCTCCGCCGTCGTCACCGTTATGCGGATCCCGTCGCCGTCGAAGGGCCGGGTCAGGACGCCGGCCTCGTCGAAGACCCCGGCGACCCGCATCGTGTCCTCGCCGGTCGGCAGCCAGACGAAGTTGCCCTCGCTCGGCGGGACGTCGTACCCGAGGTCGAGCAGCGCCTTGCGCAGCGGGTCGCGCTCGCGCGCCACGTCGGCGACGCGGGCCAGCAGCTCGTCCTCCGCGTCGAGACTGGCGAGCGCGGCGGCCTGCGCCGGCAGCGACACCGAGAACGGCACCTGCACCTGGCGCAGCGCGGCGGCGACGTCGGACGAGCCGGTGAGGCAGTAGCCGACCCGCAGGCCGGCGAGGCCGTACGCCTTGCTGAAGGTGCGGAGGACGGCGAGGTTCGGGTGGTCGCCGAGCAGCCGTCGCCCGTCCACCGCTGCCGGGTCGGACACGAACTCCGCGTACGCCTCGTCCAGGACCACCAGGACGTCGCCCGGGACGCGGCCGAGGAACGCACGGACGTCGGTCTCCCGCAGGGCAGGGCCGGTCGGGTTGTTGGGCGTGCACAGCAGGATCAGCCGGGTGCGGTCGGTGACGGCGTCTGCCATGGCGTCGAGGTCGTGCTCGTAACCACGGAGCGGCACCTCGACGGGCGTGGCGCCGGCGATCTTGACCAGGCCGGGGTACGCCTCGAAGGATCGCCACGCGTAGACGACCTCCTCGCCGGCGTCGGCCGCGATGTTGACGAGCTGCTGCACGAGCATCACCGAGCCACAGCCGACGGCTACGCGGTCCTCGCCGACGCCGTGCTTGCCGGCCAGCGCCGCGGTCAGCTGCTCGACCGCCGGGTCTGGGTACCGGTTGCCGTCCGCGACAGCCGCCGCGATCGCCTCGACCACGCCCGGCAGCAGCGGGTACGGCGTCTCGTTGCTCGCCAGCCGGGCGAGGTCCTGACCGGGGGCCGGCCGTCGGCCCGGCTTGTACGCGGGCAACCCGCGCAGCAGAGGTCGCAGCTTGGGGGTCATGTCGCGGACGCTAGCCGTTCGGCACGAAGGTGAAGAGCCTGCGGCCTGGCTCGTACGGCGGGGGCTCAGCCGTCAGGCGGTGGACGCCGACCGCGAAGCCGCCTTCTCCCGGCGACACGTACTGCTGCTCGGCATACCCGGCCCCGCTGAACCAACCGCGGATGCTCGGTGTCAGGTCGGGCTCGCGTCGGTGACGCGTCCAGATGACGGTCGCGTTCGGTGCGGACAGCGTTGGCAGCAGGGCGACCGTCCGTTCGACGTCCTCGTCGGGGACGTTGCCGAAGACGCCGCACACCAGGAGCAGGTCGGCCGGCACCGCTCCCTCGTACGGACTGGTGCTGCCGGCGTCGCCCTCCACGGCGTCGACCCGCAGCCCGTGCAGGCGCGTGCGGGCGGCGGCGACGTTGCTGGGGTCGAGCTCCACGAGCAGTCCGCGCACGTCCGCGCGGCGGGGGTGCCCGTCGAGTGCTCCGGCCACGTCGTGTCCCTGCCCGGCGCACATGCTGAGCAGCGGAATCGGCCCTGGCGGGCGGCTGTCGAGGTCGCTGCGGATCGCCGCCTGCACGACCGCGAGTCGCTGGCTCAGGTCCGAGCGCGGGTCGGCGTAGTCGTCGTGCCAGCGCTGCCAGTACGTCATGCGACCACATCCTGTGCCCTGCCCGGTGCCTCGACGTGTGCCCCTGACCGGTGCCTCGACATCCACCTCGTGAGGCAGGGGGTTGCTGCGACGCGTGCGGCGCCCACGGAGCGGAGGTGGATGCCCAGGCACCCTGTGGACGACCGTGCGCGCGGTCGCCGGCGCGCCCCCACAGTGGCGCGATGTCGCTCGAAGCCGCTCTGGCGGAGTCCGGTCGGAACCAAGGACTCGTGACCGCGCGCGAGCTGAGCCTCGCCGGAGTGTCCGCCGGCGCCGTCACCCGGTTGATCGCCGCCAGGACGCTCGTCCGCGTACGGCACGGGGTCTACGCGCCCGCCGCACTGCCACCCATGCCCCGCTTCGTGGTCACCGATCTCGGTGTCGCCGCCGCGTACGTCGTGCACGTCCGAGCCGCCCTGCTCAGCCTCGGCGGCGACGCGGTTGCGGCGGGGCGCACGGCCGCTGCGCTGCGCGGCTGGCCGATGCTGGTCGAACCCGGCCGGAGCATCGAGATCGATGTGCCGCACGGCCGCGGCCGAGCGGGTGGACGGCACCTGCGCGTGACCCAGCGACGCCACCTGGAGCGCGAGCAACTCGTCGTGTTGCAGGGGACGAACGCGCTTGGCCTCGCCGGGCCGGAGCGCACGGTGATCGAGTGCTGCCTGACGCGTCCGCTGTTGGAGGCCGTCGCACTCGCGGACAGCGCCCTGCGGTGCGGCGATGCCACCCTCGGCGGGCTGCTGCGGCGCGGCGCGCGGCTGCCAGGCGTCCGAGACAGCCGGCGGGTTCGGAATGTCCTGCGCATGGTGGACGAGGGCAGCGGGTCGGTGCTCGAGAGCGTCCAGCGAGTGCGGATGCTGCAGGCGGCGCTGTCCGGGTTCGACACGCAGGTGGTGCTGCGTCACCGGCCAGAGCTCCGGGTCGACTTCTGCTTTCGGGCGCAGCGCCTCGTGGTGGAGGTCGACGGGCAGAAGTGGCACCAGGACCCGGTGCGCGACCGCCTGCGCGACAACGCGCTTGCCGCGCTCGGTTGGCGGGTGCTGCGCTACACGTGGGCGGAGGTCGTGCACGACGGACCGCGCGTGCTCGACGAGGTACGCGCAGCACTGGGCCGGTGCCCCGACATCCACCTCGGTACGGAGGAGTCAGCCGCCGCCGCGTGAGCCGCGCCGGGGGACGACGTGGATGTCCTCGCACCGCCATGCGCCTCCCCACACCGCCCCACGCCGCCCGGCGCCTCGCCGGCCGCGCGAGGAGAAGGGGCTTCGCCGGATGGACAGCGGGTGTGGCCGATGCCTCCTCGCGACCGCCCGTCCCGCCCGTACGCTGAAGGGGGTGAGCGATCAGCCCCGCGCCCTTCTCCTGGAGAACGTCCACGACGACGCGGCCTTCGTCCTGCGCGACGCCGGGTACGACGTGGAGCGCCTCGGCAAGGCGCTCGGCGAGGACGAGCTGGTCGAGCGGATCAGCGACGTTCACCTGCTGGGTATCCGCTCCAACACGACCGTCACCCGCCGGGTGCTCGAGGCCGCGCACGACCTCGTCGCCATCGGCGCCTTCTGCATCGGCACCAACCAGATCGACCTGCCGGCGGCCACCAACAGGGGCGTCGCGGTGTTCAACGCGCCGTTCTCCAACACACGCAGCGTCGTCGAGCTCGCGCTCTCGGAGCTCATCGCGCTGACCCGCCGGCTCACCGACAAGAACACCGACATGCACGCGGGCGTATGGGACAAGTCGGCGATCGGCAGTCACGAGGTACGCGGCCGCCGGCTCGGCATCGTGGGCTACGGCAACATCGGCAGCCAGTTGTCGGTGCTCGCCGAGGCGCTCGGGATGTCGGTGCTTTTCTTCGACACCAGCGACAAGCTCGCCCTGGGCAACGCCCGCCGCTGCGGCACCCTCGAGGAGCTGCTCGCTCAGTCCGATGTGGTCACGCTCCACGTGGACGGTCGGGCCGGCAACAGCGGGCTGTTCGGCGAGGAGCAGTTCGCGCGTATGAAGCCGGGCGCTGTCTTCCTCAACCTCAGCAGGGGTTTCGTCGTCGACCACACGGCGCTGCGGGCGCACGTCGAGAGCGGCCACCTTGCCGGTGCCGCCGTCGACGTCTTCCCGCAGGAGCCGAAGGCGGCGGGGGAGGAGTTCGTCTCGGAGCTGCGCGGACTGCGCAACGTCATCCTCACGCCGCACGTCGGCGGGTCCACGGAGGAGGCCCAGCAGGACATCGGCAACTTCGTGGCCGGCAAGCTGCGCGACTACGCCGCCGAGGGCAACACGTCGTTGTCCGTCAACCTGCCCCAGGTCTCCCTGCCGCGCGGCCCGGGCACGACGCGCGTCCTGCTGCTGCACACGAACACGCCCGGCGTCCTCGCCACTGTCAACGGCGTCCTCGCGGACCACGGGCTCAACATCGAGGGCCAGCTGCTCGGCACCAGCGGAGCCCTCGGCTACGTCGTGACCGACGTCGCCGCCCTCGACAGCGACGACGTGGTGGAGGCGCTGGAGCAGCTGCCCGAGACCGTCCGCCTGTGGGTGCTGCGTTGACGTTGCTCGACGCGCTGCGCGCCGCCGTGGGCGAGCAGCACGTCCTGGTCGACGCGGACCTGCGCGCGTCGTACGAGACGGACTGGACCGGCAGGTTCCGCGGTGCGGCCCTCGCGGTCGTCCGGCCCGCAGACACCGCGCAGACCGCTGCCGTCGTACGCGCGGTAAACGCCGCCGGCGGAACGCTGACCGTGCAGGGCGGCAACACCGGCCTGGTCGGCGGTTCGGTTCCCCGTGGCGGTG
>JBHENF010000269.1:0-6269 GCA_046262175.1 Mycobacteriales bacterium | reverse complement strand
CGCGCCGGCCTGCCCGAGGTCGCCGGCACCGTCGCCGGCGACGACACCGTCCTGCTCGTCTGCCGTCAGCCGCCTGCCAAGGCCGGCCCGGCCGATGCCCTCGCCGCGCGCCTCCTGCGCCTGGCCGAGGGCCGACCGTTTGGAGAACCCCAGTGAAAGACCGCGTCGTCCTCGCCTACTCGGGAGGGCTCGACACGTCCGTCGCCATCGGCTGGATCGCCGAGGAGACCGGCAAGGAGATCGTCGCCGTCGCGGCCGACGTCGGCCAGGGCGGTGAGGACCTCGACGTCATCCGTCAGCGCGCCCTCGACTGCGGCGCGGTCGAGGCGGTGGTGGTGGACGCCAAGGACGAGTACGCCGACGAGTACTGCCTGCCGGCGCTCAAGGCGAACGCCCTCTACATGGGCCGCTACCCGCTGGTCTCCGCGCTGTCCCGGCCGCTGATCGTCAAGCACATGGTCCAGGCCGCTCGCGACCACGGCGCCAGCACGATCGCCCACGGCTGCACCGGCAAGGGTAACGATCAGGTCCGTTTCGAGGTCGGCATCGGCGCCCTCGCCCCAGACCTGCTCGTCAGCGCGCCCGTACGCGACTCCGGCATGACCCGCGACAAGGCGATCGCTTTCGCCGAGTCGAAGGGCCTGCCCATCGACGTGACGAAGAAGTCGCCCTACTCGATCGACCAGAACGTCTGGGGGCGCGCGGTCGAGACCGGCTTCCTCGAGGACCCGTGGAACGGACCGATCGAGGACGTCTACGACTACACCTCGGCGCCGGGCACGAGCAGCGGCCCGGACGAGCTGGTGCTGACCTTCGAGCACGGCGTCCCCGTCGCCATCGATGGCGAGAAGGTCACGGTCCTGCAGGCGATCGAGCAGCTGAACCGGCGGGCCGGCGCGCAGGGCGTCGGGCGCCTGGACATGGTCGAGGACCGGCTGGTCGGCATCAAGAGCCGTGAGGTGTACGAGGTGCCCGGAGCGCAGGTGCTCATCACCGCGCACCAGGAGCTGGAGAACCTCACCGTCGAGCGCGACCTCGCCCGCTTCAAGCGGCAGGTGGACCAGCGGTGGGGCGAGCTCGTCTACGACGGCCTGTGGTTCTCGCCGCTGAAGCGGTCACTTGACGCGTTCATCGAGGACGCCTCCCGCCACGTCTCCGGCGACATCCGGCTGACCCTGTTCAACGGCACCTGCACCGTCAGCGGCCGGCGCAGCGACGCCTCCCTGTACGACTTCTCGCTCGCGACCTACGACGAGGGCGACACCTTCGACCAGTCGCTGGCCAAGGGGTTCGTCGAGCTGTGGGGGATGCCGTCGAAGATCGCTGCGCAGCGGGACCTCCGGCTCGGCACGTGACGCAGGAACGCACCAGCCTGTGGGGTGGCCGCTTCGAGGGCGGACCGGCCGAGGCGCTCGCGCGGTTGTCGGTCAGCGTCCACTTCGACTGGCGGCTCGCGACGTACGACCTGCTCAGCAGCAAGGCACATGCCCGCGTGCTGCACCGCGCCGGCCTGCTGACGGCGGACGAGCTGACGAAGATGCTCGGCGCCCTCGACGAGCTGCGCGGGGAGGTCGTCAGCGGCGCCTTCCGGCCGACCGTGGAGGACGAGGACGTCCACACGGCCCTCGAGCGCGGCCTGCTCGAGAAGCTCGGACACCTGGGCGGCAAGCTGCGCGCCGGCCGATCGCGCAACGACCAGGTGGCGACCGACCTGCGGCTGTACCTGCGCGACCACGTCCGTGAGGTGGTCCGCCGGCTCGCCTCGCTCGAGGAGGCGCTGGTCGAGCAGGCGGCGCAGCACCTGGACTCGCCGGCCCCCGGCATGACGCACCTGCAGCACGCCCAGCCCGTGCTGTTCGCCCACCAGCTGCTCGCGCACGTGCAGGCGTTCGCGCGTGACGTGCACCGGCTGCGTGACTGGGACCTGCGCGCGTCGGTGTCACCGTTGGGCTCCGGTGCCCTGGCCGGATCCAGCCTCGGCGTCGACCCGATCAGCACGGCCATGGAGCTCGGCTTCGGCTCGGCCGCGCCCAACTCGATGGACGCCGTCGCCGACCGCGACTTCGTCGCCGAGTTCCTTTTCGTGGCCGCGCTTCTCGGCGTGCACCTGTCGCGCTACGGCGAGGAGGTGTGCCTGTGGAACACCACGGAGTTCGGCTGGGTGACCCTCGACGACGCCTTCTCGACCGGCTCCTCGATCATGCCGCAGAAGAAGAACCCGGACATCGCCGAGCTCGCGCGTGGCAAGGCCGGCCGCCTGATCGGGCACGTCGCCGGCACGCTCGCCATGTTGAAGGGCCTGCCCCTCACGTACGACCGGGACATGCAGGAGGCGCAGGAGCCGGCCTTCGACGCGGTCGAGACACTGCTCGTCGTCCTCCCCGCCCTGGCCGGCATGACCGCGACGATGACGGTGCACGCCGACGTCCTCGAAGCCGCCGCACCGAAGGGATTCGCGCTGGCGACCGACGTGGCCGAGCAGCTCGTCAAGAACGGCGTGGCCTTCCGCGACGCGCACGAGGCCGTAGGCCACCTGGTGGTGTGGTGCACCGTCAACGGCCGCGAGCTGCACGAGGTCAGCGACGAGGAGCTCGCGCACGTCTCGCCGCACCTCACGCCTGACATCCGCGCGGTTTTGGACGTCCGCGGCGCGATCGCGTCCCGAGGCGGCCACGGCGGCACCTCGCCCGACCGCGTCGGCGAGCAGCTCGAGACCCTGCGGGCCGAGGTGGCCGCGCACCGCGCCTGGGCGGACGCGCCACTCGGGTGAGGCTCGACGGACCCGTGCAGGACGTGGCGCCGACACTGCTCGGCGCTGTCCTGCGCGCGGGTGGCGTCGCCGTCCGGTTGACGGAGGTCGAGGCGTACGCGGGGGAGTCCGACCCCGGTTCGCACGCCTTCCGGGGCCGCACCCCGCGGACAGAGGTGATGTTCGGGCCGCCCGCTCACGCGTACATCTACTTCACGTACGGCATGCACTGGTGCATCAACGTCGTGACCGGCCCCGACGGGACCGCCTCGGCCGTCCTCCTGCGCGCCGGTGAGGTCGTCGACGGGCTGGACCTGGCGCGGGAGCGGCGGCCAGGCGTGCGGGACCGGGAGCTGTGCCGCGGCCCGGCTCGGCTGACGAAGACGCTCGCCATCGACGGCTCCTACGGCGGCGTCGACCTGCTCGACCCGAGCTCGCCAGTCACCCTCACCGCCGGCCGGACGAGCGCCACCGTCCGCACCGGTCCGCGCGTCGGCGTAGGAGGCGCCGGGGCCGGCACCCCCTGGCGCTTCTGGCTCGAGGGCGAGCCGACGGTCTCGGTCTACCGGCCGGCCGTGCCGCGGAGGCGGCCGTGACGCTGCGCGGGCGGGTGGGCGTCGTCACGGGAGCGAGCCGCGGCATCGGCCGCGAGATCGCCACCGCCCTGGCCGCGGAGGGGATGTCCCTGCTGCTGCTCGCCCGGACCGGGGCCGCCGTGCGCCAGCTGGCCGAGCAGCTGACCTCGTCGTACGACGTGAAGGCGTTCCCGGCCGCGATCGACGTCGCAGACCCGGAGGCGGTCGACCGGGTCGTACTGCACGCCGAGCAGCACCTCGGGCCGGTCGACCTGCTGGTCAACAACGCGGCGCGGATCGAGACGACGGAGCGTCTGTTCTGGCAGGCGGACCCCGGCGAGATGTGGTCCGTGGTCGAGACCAACCTGCGCGGGCCGCTGCTGCTGACCCGGGCACTGCTGCCCCCGATGGTCGACCGCGGCCACGGCCGCGTCGTCAACATCGCCAGCCGCGCCCGCGCGGCGACGCAGACGGGCACCTACACGGGCTACGCCGTGTCGAAGCGGGCGCTGTCGGTGCTGACGGCCTCGCTGGCCGGACCGCTCGCCGGTACGGGCGTGGTCGTGCTGGACGTCCTGCCCGGGCTGGTCCGTACCCAGCTCACCGAGAGCATGCCGGTGTGGCGGGACCGCCCGGAGCAGGTGTGGGACGACGTCGCGGCCACTGCGCGCGTGGTGGTCGACGTCGCCCGCGGCCGCTACGACGACCGCGCCGGGACCGTGCTCGACGCGCCGGCGTTGGCCGGCGGCTGAACCGGGTCGACGGGTACGGGAGCATGGGCGGGTGACAGCTGACCCGGCGCTCGGCGCCGTCCTCGACGACCTGGAGTGGCGCGGCCTCGTCGCCCTCAGCACCGACCGAGAGGCACTGCGCAACGCGCTGGCCGCCGGTCCCGTCACGGTCTACTGCGGCTTCGACCCCACCGCGCCGTCGCTGCACATGGGCAACCTGGTCCAGATCCTGGTCCTGCGCCGGCTGCAGCAGGCGGGTCACCGGCCGCTCGCGCTGGTCGGCGGCGCCACCGGCCTGATCGGCGACCCGCGGCCCACCGCCGAGCGGCAGTTGAACGAAACGGCGGTCGTCGCCGGCTGGGTGGAGCGGATCCGCACGCAGATCGCCCCGTACCTCGCCTTCGACGGCGACAACGCCGCGCAGCTGGTCAACAACCTGGACTGGACGTCGCAGCTGTCGGCGATCGACCTGCTCCGCGACGTCGGCAAGCACTTCCGGGTCAACCGCATGCTCGCGAAGGAGGCGGTGAGCGCCCGCCTGGAGTCCGAGGCCGGGATCTCCTACACCGAGTTCAGCTACCAGATCCTGCAGGGCAACGACTTCCTTGAGCTGTTCCGCCGGCACGGCTGCACGATGCAGACCGGCGGCAGCGACCAGTGGGGCAACCTCACCGCCGGCTCCGACCTCATCCGCCGCGTCGCGGGGGAGGCGGTGCACCTGGTCGCCACGCCGCTGATCACGAAGGCCGACGGCACCAAGTTCGGCAAGACGGAGACGGGCACGATCTGGCTGGATCCCGTCATGACCACGCCGTACGCGTTCTTCCAGTTCTGGCTCAACGCCGATGACCGGGACGTCGTGTCGTACCTCAAGGTGTTCAGCTTCCGGTCCCGTGAGCAGATCGAGCAGCTGGCGGCCGAGACGGCGGAGCGACCCCACGCGCGGGCGGCGCAGCGCGCCCTCGCCGAGGAGGTGACGGCCCTGGTGCACGGGCCGGACGAGCTCGCGCGGGTGCAGGCAGCAAGCACGGCGTTGTTCGGCGGCGGGGCGCTGCAGGACCTGGACGAGCCGACGCTGCGGGCGGCGCTCGCGGAGGCGCCCTCGGTGCGGCTCACGGGTGAGGTGCCGCCGGTGGTCGACCTGCTGGCCGAGGCGCTGGCCGTGTAAGTCCGAGGCGCGGCGGGCGGTGCGCGAAGGCGGGGCGTACCTGAACAACGCCAAGGTGACCGACGAGGCGGCTCGGCCGGTCGAGGACGACTGGCTGCACGGCCGCTACCTGGTCCTGCGCCGCGGGAAGCGCTCGATGGCGGTCGTCGAGCGCGCCCGCTGATCCCACACCGGGACGTTCCGGGCCGGCTCCGACACGCGTGAGCCAGCCCACGGCGGTCCACCCATGATCAGGTTTGACGGCACCGGGAAGCGGCCGTACCTTCTCCTTCGCCCCCGGAGCACCGGACAGCAGCGGAGAGAGATCGCAGCTGGACGTTCCGCGGGACCCCCTCGAACGGAGCACCACGGCAGCGCCGTGGCCGCGAAGGGTGCGCGAGGCTGGTGCGGACCGCGAGGTTTGACACTGCAAGTGCCTCGCACCTAGGCTAGGCGAGTTGCCCCGGGAACGGTCGAGAGACCGGGACGGTGAGCGTTCGTTCCTTGAGAACTCAACAGCGTGCTGAAAGTCAGTGCCAACAAACCTCGTCATGCGAGGGCGCACCGGCGACTCCTTCTGGAGCCGCACGGTCGGTCTCGTTGATGAAAATTTCTTTGGCGAACAGATGCGTAACAAGCTAGTTACGTCTGTCGCCGGGACAACTTGCTGTCGCCTTCAGGGGCGCAGCGACTCTCTTGTCCGGACTGGTTCGCCAGACCGGGCGTAGAACCTTAATGGAGAGTTTGATCCTGGCTCAGGACGAACGCTGGCGGCGTGCTTAACACATGCAAGTCGAGCGATGAACCTCCTTCGGGAGGGGATTAGCGGCGAACGGGTGAGTAACACGTGGGCAACCTGCCCTCAGCTCTGGGATAACTCCTCGAAAGAGGGGCTAATACCGGATACGACTTCCTTTGGCATCCGAGGAAGTGGAAAGTTTTTCGGCTGAGGATGGGCCCGCGGCCTATCAGCTTGTTGGTGGGGTAATGGCCCACCAAGGCGACGACGGGTAGCCGGCCTGAGAGGGCGACCGGCCACACTGGGACTGAGACACGGCCCAGACTCC
>JBHENF010000268.1:0-5383 GCA_046262175.1 Mycobacteriales bacterium | reverse complement strand
GGCGATCGGGTTGCCGCGTGCGTGGCAGCTGCGTCCGTCGTGGCGAAGGTGACGCGGGACCGGATGATGGCCACGCTGCACGAGGAGTACCCGCAGTACGGGTTCGCGGTGCACAAGGGGTACGTGGTGCCGGAGCACGGCGCGGCGCTGCGCGAGCACGGACCGTGCCCCGA
This sequence comes from Mycobacteriales bacterium, assembly GCA_046262175.1. Taxonomy (GTDB): domain Bacteria; phylum Actinomycetota; class Actinomycetes; order Mycobacteriales; family SCTD01; genus RYN-124. The sequence continues at coordinate 5,210 of JBHENF010000268.1, read as the reverse complement.
GCACCGCTTCTCGTACGTCAACGTCCGCTCCGCGGCGCAGGGGTCCGGCGCGGAGATGGTCCAGAATGGTCCGATGGACCTCGTGGAGATCGGCGCATGAGCGCGGAGGACCTCGAGAAGTACGAGACCGAGATGGAGCTGCAGCTCTACCGGGAGTACCGCGACATCGTCCGGCAGTTCGACTACGTGGTCGAGACGGAGCGGCGCTTCTACCTCGCGAACGCGGTCGACGTGCAGCCTCGGACGGCCGACGGCGAGGTGTGGTTCGAGCTGACGCTGAACGACGCGTGGGTGTGGGACATGTACCGGCCGGCGCGCTTCGTGAAGAGCGTGCGGGTGCTGACGTTCAAGGACGTGAACGTCGAGAAGCTGGAGAAGCCGGACCTGGAGCTTCCAGGCACCTGATCCGGGTACGGCAGCGGCGAACCCATTCCGACGAGGAGGACCCGTGAGCGACGCAGTGCCCGGTGAGCAGCCCCCGAGCGGCGACCAGCCCGGCGCGGCCAATACGCCTGCGGGTGAGGGCGCCGACACCGTCGACATCGGCGACCGCACGGCGGGCGGCTCGCCTGGCTCCAACCAGAGCAAGACCGAGCCGATGCCTCCGACGCAGGGGCACGAGGACCCGGACGCCGCACCCGAGCCGGCGACGGTCGAGACGCCGGATCTGGGGAGCATGAACGTCGGCGCGCGCGACCCGCAGGCGCCCAGCCACCCGGCCGCCGGACCCGCCGGTGACCCGGCGGCGTCCGGTCTGCCCTCGCTCGGGACGACGCCGGCGGCCACGGAGCCGTCGGCGGAGAACCTCGGCACCCCGACCGGCGACGGGCTCGCAAAGCGCGGGCGCGAGACCAGCGGCAACGCGTTCCGGCAGACCGGCTCCAACGGAGTCGAGGGCGATGAGGAGCAGGTCGAGACCGACGTCGACGTGTCTGCGGCGCGGACCAACCCCGTGGGTGCCCCGGGCACGGACAGAGGAGCCGGGAACGCGCAAGGCGTCCCGGTGGTCTCGGAGGAGGTATCGCCTGGCACGAGTCAGGAGTCTTCTGTGGCGCAGGGAGCCCGGACGCCCGAGTAGTCCATCTGTGGACGGCTGCTCGCGTCGTCCACAGATGCGTGGAGCGCCCGCCTGCTAGCCGCCGGGCGCGGCAACGTCGCCGCCGGGAGGTGGTTGACGTGCGACCGAAGGACGAGCTGGGGCACTACGGGGAGGACCTGGCGGCAGAGCACCTGGCTCAGGCCGGGTTCGAGCTGCTGGCGCGGAACTGGCGGTGCCGCGACGGCGAGCTCGACATCGTCGCGCGCGACGGCAATGCCATCGTCTTCGTCGAGGTGAAGGCGCGCAGCAGCGCCGACTTCGGCATGCCGGCGGAAGCCGTGGGTCACGTCAAGGCGCGGCGGATCAGAGGCCTCGCCTGCCGGTGGCTCGCCGAGAACCGGCCGGCGGGAGCGCCCGAGCTGCGCTTCGACGTGGTGTCGGTGCTGCGGCAACCGGGGAGGTCGCCCGAGCTGGTGCATCTGCGGGATGCGTTCTGATGGCGCTCGCGCGCAGCTTCTCGGTCGGTCTCGTCGGTCTCGACGGGCAGGTCGTGGAGGTGGAGGCCGACCTGGCGCTCGGGCTCCCGGGGCTGTCGGTCATCGGCCTGCCGGACGCCGCTCTGGCGGAAGCCCGCGATCGCGTACGGGCGGCGGTGGTCAACTCGGGCGAGCAGTGGCCGCAGCGCCGGATCACGCTGGCGCTGTCGCCCGCGACGTTGCCCAAGCGCGGCAGCGGGTTCGACCTCGCTCTGGCTGCCGGGGTGCTGGCGGCCAACGGCGCGGTTCCCGCGGATGCGCTCCTCGGCCGCGTGCTGCTGGGGGAGCTGGGCCTGGACGGAAAGGTCCGCCCCGTGCCCGGGGTGCTGCCGGCGGTGCTGACGGCTGTACGCGCCGGCTTCGAGCGGGTCGTCGTTCCCGTAGAGAACGTCCGCGAGGCGCGGCTCGTCCCGGGCGTGACCGTGGTGGGCGCGGCGTCCCTGCGGACGCTGGTCCTCGTGCTGCGCGGCGAGGACGCGGGCGACGAGCCCGGCGACCCGCCGCGCGGCCTCCCGGCGCCCTCGGCCTTGGACCTGGGTGACGTCGCCGGTCAGGCGGCCGGTCGCGCCGCCGTCGAGATCGCGGCAGCGGGCGGGCACCACCTGTTCCTGCTCGGGCCGCCGGGCGCGGGCAAGACCATGCTCGCCGAACGCCTGCCTGGCTTGCTGCCTCCGCTCGGTGTGGACGACGCGCTCGACGTCACGGCGATCCACTCCGTCGCCGGCCGCCTTCCGTCCTCGGCACCGCTCGTGACCGTGCCGCCCTTCCAGGACCCGCACCACACCGCGACCAGGGCCTCCGTCATCGGCGGCGGGAGCGGCGTGGCGCGCCCGGGGGCTGCGAGCCTCGCGCACCGCGGCGTGCTGTTCCTGGACGAGGCGCCCGAGTTCTCCGCGGGCGTGATCGACGCGCTCCGGCAGCCGCTCGAGCGCGGCATCGTCAAGATTGCGCGCGTCGGCGGCACCGCGACCTACCCCGCCCGCTTCACCCTGGTGCTCGCCGCCAATCCGTGCCCGTGCGGTCAGGACGAGACCCGGTGCCTCTGCCCGCCACAGGTCCGGCGCCGGTACCTGGGCCGGCTGTCCGGCCCGGTGCTCGACCGCGTCGACCTGCACGTGCGCGTCCCACGGATCACGCGCAAGGAGATGCTGGCGGATGAGGGCATGGGTGAGAGCTCGGCGACCGTCGCGGTCCGCGTCGCGGTCGCTCGCGAGGCAGCCGCGCTCCGCTTCTCGGGCACCCCGTGGCGCGTGAACGCCGACGTGCCGGCCACCGAGCTGCGGCGCCGGTGGCCGGTTCCGCGCAGCGCGACGCGGCACGCGGAAGAGGCGCTCGACACCGGTGCGCTGACGGCGCGCGGGTACGGCCGGGTGCTGTCGGTCGCCTGGACGCTCGCCGACCTGGCCGGCCTGGCAAGGCCCGGCGAACCTCAGGTCGACATGGCGCTCGGCTACCGCGGCGGGCAGCCGGCGTTGGCGGCGGCATGAACCCGGAGCGGCAAGCCAGGTCGACCCTCACCCGGCTGTGCGAGCCGGGGTCGTGGGCGGTGCACGACGCGGTCGAGGCGGAGGGCGCCGAGGAGGTGGTCGCCCGCCTGTCTGCCGGCAAGCCGGTCGGACGGATACCGGCGACCGCCGTGGAGGGCGCCCGACTGCGGGCGGAGCAGTACGACCCGGCCGGGGACGCGGCTGCACTCACCCGGTGCGGCGCGCGGCTGCTGTGCCCGGGGGACGACGAGTGGCCGGAGCACCGGCTCACCTGGTTCCCGAACATGAAGGAGGCTCCGCCGCTGGCGCTGCACGTGCGGGGTCCGGCGCACCTGGCCGACGTGGTCGAGCGGTCCGTCGGCATCGTGGGCGCGCGGGCGGCGTCGGCCTACGGCGTCCACGTCGCAGGCGAGCTCGCGCTGGGCCTTGCCGATCGCGGCTGGACGGTGCTGTCAGGCGCCGCCTACGGCGTGGACGGAGCCGCCCACAGCGGTGCGCTGTGCTCGGCCGAGGGCGCCGGCACGGTCGCCGTGCTTGCGAGTGGCGTCGACGTGCCGTACCCGAAGGGGCACGACCGGCTGATCACACGGATCGCCGAGCACGGGCTGCTCGTCAGCGAGGTGCCGCCGGGCTCACCACCGACGCGGCTGCGTTTCCTCGTCCGCAACAGGCTGATCGCCGCGCTGTCGCTGGGGACCGTCGTGGTGGAGGCGGCTGTCCGAAGTGGGTCGCTGACGACGGCGCGGCAGGCACGGGAGCTGAATCGTGTGGTCATGGCGGTGCCCGGCCCCGTCACCTCGGGTACGGCGGCAGGCAGCAACGCGCTGCTCCGCGGTGACGCCCTGTGCGTCACCCGCGCGGCTGAGGTGCTGGAGGCGGTCGGTGCCTACGGGGCCGACGCCGCCGAGAACCAACGCGCTCCGGAGACCGCACGGGACGCCTTGTCGGAGACGGTGCGGCAGGTGCTCGATGCGGTACCGGTGCGGGATTGGGCGGGCGAGTCGACGATCGCCCGCGCCGCCGGACTGCCGGCGCTCACCGTGCTGCAGGTGCTGCCGCCGCTCGAGGTGGCCGGGCTCGTCGAGCGCGGGATGTCGGGCTGGCGCCTCACCGGGCTGGGCGCCGGCCGGCCAGCCCGCGCGCCGTCTTGACCAGCGGGCACCGGTCGCGCAGCGTGCGGCGCAATGACACCCGCCGTGCACGCACCGGATCCGCCGCTGCCGGCCGCCCTGGCCGCGGCGCACGACGGGTTCGTGCGCCACCTGCGGCTCGAGCGCGGACGTTCGCCTCACACGGTGCGCGCGTACGCCGGCGACATCGCGCACCTGCTGCAGCACGCCGCCAGACGTGGCGCTGCGCAGCCGTCGGACGTAGACCTCCAGGTGCTGCGGAGCTGGCTGGCCCGCCTGCGGAGCACGGGCGCAGCGCGCACGACCCTCGCCCGCCGCGGGTCGTCCGCCCGCGTGTTCACGGCGTGGGCGCACCGGCGTGGCCTCATGGCCAGCGATCCGGGGGCGTTGCTCGCCACGCCGAAGGGGCATCGGCCGCTGCCGGACGTGCTGCAGCCGGACGAGGCGGCTCGGCTAGTGGACCTCGTGGACGGCGACACCGCCCTCGAGCTGCGCGACCGGCTCGCCCTCGAGCTGCTGTACGCCACCGGCATCCGCGTCGGCGAGCTGTGCGGCCTCGACGTCGACGACGTCGACCGCGGCCGGCGGGTCCTCCGCGTGCTCGGCAAGGGCAGCAAGGAGCGCACCGTCCCGTACGGCATCCCCGCCGAACGCGCACTGGACGCGTGGCTGGTCCGCGGCCGTCCGCAGTGGGCCACGGCCCGCAGCGGCCCTGCCCTCCTGCTCGGCGCGCGCGGCGGCCGGGTCGACCCGCGGGCGGTGCGCACCGTCGTGCACCAGCGCCTCGCCGACGTGGCCGGCGCTCCCGATCTCGGCCCGCACGGGCTGCGGCACAGCGCGGCCACGCACCTGCTCGAGGGGGGAGCTGACCTGCGCAGCGTTCAGGAACTGCTTGGTCACGCTACGCTAGCTACGACGCAGATCTACACGCATGTGTCGGTCGAACGCCTCCGGGCGTCCTACCAACAAGCTCATCCGCGCGCGTAAGTCGTCAGAGGTGGGGGCGGCGGGCTTGCCG
>JBHENF010000267.1:0-7369 GCA_046262175.1 Mycobacteriales bacterium | reverse complement strand
GTACGCCGCGGCGTTCCTCGGCAGCTCGCTGGTGCTGTTCTCGATCGGCTGCACGTTCGCCTACCTGACCGTGAGCCGCGGGCTCGACTTCCTGCTCAGCGTCGGCGGCGGCGACATCGTCACGCTGCTGTCGATCCAGTCCTACCTGTCGTTCGTGACGCTGATGCTGCTGGCGTTCGGCATCGCGTTCCTGTTCCCGGTCGTCATCTCCTTCCTCAACCTGACGGGCATCCTGTCGACGGCGCGGATGCGGTCCTCGCGGCGCGCGATGATCTTCGGGATCTTCGCCGTCTCGGCGATCATCACGCCGTCGCAGGACCCGTTCACCTTCATGGCCATGGCCATCCCGCTGTGCGTCCTGTACGAGGGCTGCATCCTCATCGGCCGCGTCCGCGACCGCACCCGCCGCAAGGCGGATCCGCTGGCCGAGCTCGACGACGACGAGACGTCATACGTGGACCTCACGCCGAGCTACGTGGACGACCGGCCCAGCTCGCTGTAGGCGGACGCGACGTAGCCTGGCGGTGTGTCCTCACCGGCCGAGAGGTACGCCGCGTTCCGGCGCAACCAGACGGGCCCGGCCCTCACCGACTTCGGGAAGGACTACCCGTTCGGGCTGGACCCGTTCCAGCGGCAGGCCTGCGCCGCGCTGGAAGCCGGCGGCGGCGTGCTGGTCGCCGCCCCCACCGGCGCCGGCAAGACGGTCGTCGGCGAGTTCGCCGTCGCGCTGGCCCTGCGCAACGGGCACAAGTGCTTCTACACGACGCCGATCAAGGCGCTGTCGAACCAGAAGTACAACGACCTCGTCGAGCGGTACGGCAACGACAACGTCGGCCTGCTGACCGGCGACAACGCGATCAACGGCAACGCCGACGTCGTCGTGATGACGACCGAGGTCCTGCGCAACATGCTGTACGCCGGCAGCGACGCCCTGCGCGGGCTGTCGCACGTGGTCATGGACGAGGTGCACTACCTCGCCGACCGCTCCCGCGGCGCCGTGTGGGAGGAAGTGATCATCCACCTCGCGGACGACGTCTCGGTCGTCTCGCTGTCGGCGACCGTGAGCAACGCCGAGGAGTTCGGCGACTGGCTCGGGACCGTGCGTGGCGACACCGAGATCGTCGTCGAGGAGCACCGGCCGGTGCCGCTGTTCCAGCACGTCCTGGTCGGGACGCGGATGTACGACCTCTTCGACGCGTCGGGTGAGGTCAACTCCGAGCTCGTGCGGCTCGCGCGCGAGGAGGCGCGCTGGTCACCGCGCGACCGGCAGGGCAGGCCGGTCCGCCGCTCCGTCGCCTCGCGACCGGACGTCCTGTCCCAGCTGGACCAGAGCGCCTTGCTGCCGGCCATCACGTTCATCTTCAGCCGGGCCGGTTGCGCCGCGGCCGTGGAGCAGTGCCTGCGCTCAGGGCTCCGGCTGAACACCGGCGAGGAGGCGGAGCGGGTCCGTGCGATCGTCGAGGCGCGGACGGCGCCGATCCCGCGCGAGGACCTGCGGGTGCTGGGCTACTGGGAGTGGCTCGAAGGCCTGCAGCGCGGGGTCGCCGCGCACCATGCCGGCATGCTGCCGACCTTCAAGGAGGTCGTGGAGGAGCTCTTCCTCGCCGGCCTGGTCAAGGCCGTGTTCGCGACCGAGACGCTCGCGCTGGGCATCAACATGCCGGCCCGTTCGGTCGTGCTGGAGAAGCTGACGAAGTGGAACGGCGAGACGCACGCGGATGTCACGCCGGGCGAGTACACGCAGCTCACGGGCCGGGCCGGCCGGCGCGGGATCGACGTGGAGGGGCACGCGGTCGTCCTGTGGCAGCAGGGCTTCGACCCCAAGCAGGTCGCGGGCCTCGCCTCGACGCGCACCTATCCACTGAAGTCCAGCTTCCGGCCCTCGTACAACATGGCGGTCAACCTGGTGGGCGCCGTCGGCCGTGAGCCGGCGCGCGCGCTGCTGGAGTCGAGCTTCGCGCAGTTCCAGGCCGACAAGTCCGTCGTCGGGATCGCCCGACAGGTGGCGAAGAACCTCGACGCACTGTCGGGCTACGGCGCGTCGATGACGTGCCACCTGGGCGACGCGCAGGAGTACGGCGAGCTGCGCGCCCGGCTGAAGCGGCGCGAGACGGAGCTGGCGCGGCAGGGCGCGACGCAGCGGCGGGCGGCGGCCGCGCAGGCCCTGGAGAGGCTGAAGGTCGGCGACGTCATCCGGGTGCCGAGCGGCCGGCGGTCCGGCCTCGCCGTCGTCATCGACCCGGGCGTCGGCATGAACGGCGAGGCGCACCCGCTGGTCGTCACCGAAGACCGGTGGGGCGGGCGGCTGTCGCTGGCCGACTTCCCCGGACCGGTCGAGCCGGTCGGGCAGGTGCGGGTGCCGAAGAACGTCAACATCCGCTCGCCGCAGACCCGGCGTGACCTCGCGTCGTCGGTGCGCGCGCTGGGTGTCCGGCCGGAGCCTCGCGGCTCGCGGTCGCGCGGGGGCACGGGCAGCGACGAGGAGATCGACCGGCTGCGCGCGGAGCTGCGCCGGCACCCCGTCCACGGCTGCGGCGACCGTGAGCAGCACATGCGCTGGGCCGAGCGCTGGCACCGGCTGCGCGCCGACACCGACGCGCTGGAGCGCAAGGTCGCCGGCAAGACGTCGTCGATCGCGCGGACGTTCGACCAGGTGTGCGACGTGCTCACTGAGCTGGACTACCTCGCCGGCGACGAGGTGACGGAAACCGGCAAGCAGCTGGCGCGGGTCTACAGCGAGACCGACCTGCTGGTCGTCGAGTGCCTGCGCGCGGGCATCTGGGACGAACTGGCTGCTGCCGAGCTGGCGTCCGTCGTGTCCGCGCTGGTGTACGAGAACCGGCGACCGGACGCGTCCGCGCCCCGCGTGCCGTCGGGGCGGGTGCAGAACGCCCTGCAGGACATGACCCGCACGTGGGCGCGGCTGTCCGACGTGGAGTCCCACCACAAGCTGTCGTTCCTGCGCGCGCCCGACGCCGGCTTCACCTGGGCGGCGTGTCGCTGGGCGTCGGGGGAGCAGCTCGAGAAGGTGCTGGACGACGACCCGGACATGACGGCCGGCGACTTCGTGCGGGTCTGCAAGCAGCTGATCGACCTGCTGAGCCAGATCGCGCTGGTGGCGGGGGACTCGCCGGTGCGGCGTACCGCGCGGCAGGCGATGGACGCCGTACGCCGGGGCGTCGTCGCGTACAGCTCCGCGGTCTAGACGGCCTTCGCGAGGTCGTCCGGCTCCGGCAGGCCGAGGATGCCTCGCTCCCGCCGGACGGCATCGGCGTACGCCGCCACCTGCGCGACCGCCCACGCGTCGTCGCGGCCGGTCTCGGCGGCGAGCAGGCGCGCCGAGTACAGCGCGGCGGGCAGCCCAGCGTCCTTGGCGCGCAGCGACAGCCGGAACCGCCGGCTGAAGACGTCCTCCAGCGTCACGGCGCCCTCGCTGCGCGCGGCCTGCACGACCTCGGCGGCCAGGTGCGGTGCGGACGGCGACAGCGTGCGGCCGAGCGACGGGTCCGCCGCCACCAGGGACAGGACGTCGGAGGCTGCTTCGCCGCTCTGTCGTACGAGGACGCTCGCGACCTCCGGGTCGAGCCCCAGCGCCGCGGTGGCGGCGGTCGTCTCGGCGAGCAGCTCGGCGTACGAGCGGGTGCCCGTCAGGGAGATCTCGTCCGTGCGGCAGCGCGCGCGGCGGCCGTCCCGATCGACGATGCGGTCGACCACGTCCTTGGCCATCCGGCGGTAGGTCGTCAGCTTGCCGCCGGTGATCGTGAGCAGCCCGCCGCTGCCCTCGACCAGGGTGTGCCGGCGGGAGATGTCGCTCATCGACGCGGGGGCGGTCTCCTTGATGAGCGGCCGGACGCCCGCCCATGCGCCGAGGACGTCGTCGGCGCGCAGGTCGCGGTGGAAGACGGCGTTGCCGGCGGCGAGGACGTACTCGAGATCGGACCCCGTCAGCGACAGGTCCTCGAGCGAGCCGTCGTACGGCGTGTCGGTCGTGCCGAGGATCGTCTGGCGGCCCCACGGGATGGCGAACATCGACCGGCCGTCGCCCTGCTTGGAGGGCAGCAGGATGCTGGCGCGCAGCAGCGGTAGTCGCTCGCGCGGCACGACGACGTGCACTCCCTTGCTCGGCTGGACGACGGGCGGGCGGCCCGGCTCTTCGAGCCCCTGCAGGTGGTCAACCCAGACGCCGGTGGCGTTGACGACGTGGCGGGCGCGCAGCTCCGCGGTGCCGCCGCCCACGGCGTCCGCCACGGTCGCGCCGACGACGCGGCCGGCGGCGTCCTTGAGCAGGCCGGTGACCTCCGCGTACGGAACGGTCAGGGCGCCGAAGCGGCGGGCGGCCTGCACCACGGCGAGCACGAGCCGCGCGTCGTCGGTGGCGCAGTCGCCGTAGCGGTAGGCGTAGGCCACGTCGCTGTCGGACAGCGCCGGCGCGGCGGTGATGGCGGCGGCGGCGTCGATGCGCTCGTGCCGCCGGAGGTCGCCGCCGCGAGGACCGAGGGAGGCGAAGGCGAAGACGTCGTACGTGGTGAGGCCGAGGCCGAGCAGGCGCCGCTTCGCGGTGTCGGGCCAGACGGGGTAGAGGAAGTCCATCGGCCGGACGAGGTGCGGCGCGAGCCGCATGAGCAGCTGCCGCTCGACGACGCCCTCGCGGACGAGGCCGAACTCGTAGTTCTCCAGGTAGCGCAGCCCGCCGTGGACGAGCTTGCTGCTCTTGGAGCTCGTCCCGCTGGCGAGGTCGCCCTTGTCCAGCACGGCGACCTTCAGGCCACGCGAGGCTGCGTCGAGGGCGACGCCCGCGCCGGTGGCGCCCATGCCCACGACGAGCACGTCGAGCTCGGCGGCTGCCGCCTCAGCGAGGTCCGCAGCCCGCGTCGCGACCGAGAACACCTTGTTACTCACGAGTAGAAGTCTGCCACCTCTCGGTCCGCTCGGCCCTGTTCTGGAAGATCGACACGGCTTCGCAACACCTGAAACACCGGGGAAGACAACAGTGGCGGCGCCGCTTCATGTGGACATCTCGGGGCAATGCCACTCTTCCGCGACATCCCGACGTGTCCAGGAGGACGTGTGATCCGCAAGCCCCTCGCCGCCGGCGTGACCGCAGTAGTCGTCGCCGGCGTCCTCGCCGCCGCGGCGCCCGGTGCGTCCGCTGCTCCTGACAAGGCGCAGCGCGCCGAGCAGGCCGTTCGCGCCGCCCACAGCTCGGTGGCGCTCGACGACAAGGACGGCCTGTCGGCCCGCGACATCATCACCGACGCCGACGGCTCGACGCACGTCCGCTTCGACCGCCCCCGCGGCGGCCTGCCGGTCCTCGGCGGGGACATGGTCGTGCACCAGACGGCCGACGGCGCGCTGGAAGGCGTGTCGGCGACGACCCGGCAGCCGCTCGACATCTCCCTGTCGCCCGGCGTCGCCAAGGGCGAGGCCGTCGCGACAGCGCGCGCCGCTGCCGACAACGGCGCGACCGCGGTGCAGAGCGCGGTGCTCGAGGTCGACGCGCGGACCGACGCGCCGCGGCTCGTGTGGGCGGTCGTCGTCGCGGGTGCGCAGAAGGACCAGACGCCGTCCGAGCTGCTCGTCCTCGTCGACGCGCAGCGCGGGCAGGTGGTCGACCGGCACGAGCAGGTCGAGACGGCGACCGGTCCCGGCACGGGCACCGGCTTCTTCAACGGGAGCGTCGCCGTCGGCAGCACCCTCCTGAGCGGCGGCACGCACCGGCTGCAGGACCCCAACCGCGGCAACACGTTCACCTGCGACATGAAGAACCGCCAGGCGTCCTGCTACTACTTCGACGACGCAGACGACATCTGGGGCAACGGCCTGCTCAGCGACCGGCAGACGACGGCCGTGGACGCCCACTACGGGACGGCGACCACGTGGGACTACTACCTGGCGAAGCACGGTCGGACCGGCATCGACGGCAAGGGCCGGCAGTCCTACAACCGGGTGCACTACGGCAGGAACTACAACAACGCCTACTGGTCCGACTCGTGCTTCTGCATGACGTACGGAGACGGTGACGGCACGACGTACAACCCGTTCGACTCCCTCGACGTCGCGGGCCATGAGATGAGCCACGGCGTCATGGCGAGCACAGCCAACCTCACCTACAGCGGGGAGAGCGGCGGGCTCAACGAGGGGAACAGCGACATCTTCGGCACGCTGGTCGAGTTCTACGCCAACAACCCGCAGGACCCGGGCGACTACCTGATCGGCGAGAAGCTGTACACCGCCTCACCGGGTAAGGCGCTGCGGTACATGTACGACCCGATCAAGGACGGGCGCTCGCCGAACTGCTACACCAGCAGCATCGGCTCGCTCGACGTCCACTACTCCTCGGGTGTGGCCAACCACTTCTTCTACCTGCTGGCCGCCGGATCGAACCCGGTGGGTGGTCCGGTCAGCCCGACCTGTGACGGCTCGACGGTCAACGGTCTGGGCAACGACGCGGCAGGCGCGATCTGGTACGGCGCGGTCACGAAGTACATGACCTCGTCGACCAACTACGCCGGGGCGCGAGCGGCGACGCTCAGCGCCGCCGCCGACCTCTACGGCGCAGGTTCGGCGCAGTACAACGCTGTCGCCGCAGCGTGGACGGCGGTCGGCGTCGGGTAGCAGCAGTCCGCACGACGGAGGGCCCGGCAGCACGCGCTGCCGGGCCCTCTGCCGTCACTCGCTGTGCGCCACCTCGCACGCGGCGAGGAACCGGTTCAGCGGCGACTCGAGGCCCCACCGGTCCGACAGCTCCAGCAGCCGGGCGGGGTCGCGCGGCGTCCGCGGCAGTGCGTCGTCCAGCTCTGGAACCGGCAGGTCGCGCACCACCCGCGTCACGGCCGGCGCGGCTCGCAGGTACTCCCGCGCCGCCGCCAGCTTGGCCCGTGCTCCGGCCGGGAAGCCGTCCACGTCGCTGTCCAGCGCCGCCACGATCTGCTCGACCGTGCCGAACCGCCCGACCAGCGCGGCCGCCGTCTTCTCGCCGACGCCCTTCACCCCCGGCAGCCCGTCGGACGGGTCGCCGCGCAGCACGGCGAAGTCGGCGTAGCCCCGCCCGGGGATCCCGTACCGCGCGGTCACGTCGCCCTCGCCGTACGGCTTCATCTTCTCGACCGTGTAGACGACCCGCACCGGCTTGCTGTCGTCGACGAGCTGGAACAGGTCCCTGTCGCCCGTGACCACGTCCACCGGTCCCGGCTCGCGCGTCGCCAGCGTCCCCAGCACGTCGTCCGCCTCGTACCCCTCGACTCCAGCCACCGCGACCCCCAGCGCCGCCAGCACCTCGAGCAGCACGGCCACCTGGGGCGCCAGCGACTCCGGCTCGGCCTCCGCGCCGTTCTCCGCGAGCCGGTGCGCCTTGTACGACGGCACCGCG
>JBHENF010000266.1:0-11251 GCA_046262175.1 Mycobacteriales bacterium | reverse complement strand
GCCGCTGAGCAGCGGCACTGGGACGCGCTCTTCGGGCTGCTGGACCGCACGCTGCGCTGACGGGGCTCAGCCGCGCGCGCTGTCCACGTTGACGACGACCGGCCCGGAGCCGGTCCGTACCAGCACCACCTCCGCCGTCTCCGCAGACGGGTTCCCCTCGCGGTGGACGACGTGCGCCGGCACGTGCACGAAGTCGCCGGGTGCTGCTTCGACGACCCCGTCGGCGGTCTCCACGCGGAACGCGCCGCGCAGCACGTAGACGACCGTCTCGTGCTCGCCGTGGTGATGCCAGCCGCTGGTGACGCCCGGCTCGGTCAGCGCCCGTCCGGACCAGACACCGTCGAGCACGACGGCGGCCTCGCGGGAGACGCCGGGCGATCCCTCCGCCGGTAGCAGCTCGCCGGCCGGGACCTTGCGCACGTCGGACACGGCGCGACCGTACTGCGAACGATGAGTTCGCGGGCTCCCGTACGTCGTACTGTCCGGACAGGAGGTCTCCCATGGCGGGCGTACGGGTTCTGGTGGGCACACGCAAGGGCGCGTTCGTCCTCACGAGCGATGCAGGGCGGCGGACGTGGACGGTCGACGGCCCGCACTTCGGCGGCTGGGAGATGTACCACCTGAAGGGCTCGCCGGTGGATCCCGCCCGCATCTGGGCGAGCCAGTCCGGCGGCTGGTTCGGCCAGCAGGTGCAGCGCTCGGACGACGGCGGCAAGACCTGGAACACCGTCGGCAAGGACTTCTCGTACGCGTCGGTGCCCGGCACGCACCAGTGGTACGACGGGACGCCGCACCCGTGGGAGTTCGCGCGGGTCTGGCACTTCGAACCCTCGTTGACCGACCGCGACGTCGTGTACGCCGGCGTCGAGGACGCGGCGCTGTTCAAGACCACCGACGGCGGCGACAGCTGGAGCGAGATCCCAGGGCTGCGCGAGCACGGCTCCGGTCCGCACTGGCAGCCGGGCGCGGGCGGGATGTGCCTGCACACGATCCTGCTGCACCCCACGGACGAGAACCGCATCTACACGGCGATCAGCGCGGCCGGGGTCTTCCGCACCGACGACGGCGGTACGACGTGGCGGGCGAGCAACAACGGCCTGCAGTCGGGCGAGATCCCTGACCCGGAGGCGAACGTGGGGCACTGCGTGCACAACCTGGCGCTGCACCCGTCGAAGCCGGACACGCTGTTCATGCAGAAGCACTGGGACGTCATGCGCAGCGACGACGCCGGCGACAGCTGGACCGAGGTGAGCGGCGACCTGCCGAGCGATTTCGGGTTCCCGATCGACGTGCACGCGCACGAGCCCGAGACCGTGTACGTCGTGCCGATCCTGAGCGACTCGGTGCACTTCGTGCCGGACGGCAAGCTGCGCGTCTACCGGAGCAAGACCGGGGGTCATGAGTGGGAGCCGCTCACCAAGGGCCTGCCGCAGGAGCACTGCTACGTCAACGTGCTGCGCGACGCCATGGCCGTCGACAAGCTCGACGAGTGCGGCGTCTACTTCGGCACGACCGGCGGGCAGGTCTACTGCTCGCCCGACGGCGGCGACACGTGGGACGCGATCGTCCGCGACCTGCCGGCGGTGCTGTCGGTCGAGGTGCAGACGCTCGCATGATGACTGGCCGGCCATGACGCGCGTCGTCCTGCCGTACCACCTGCGCGCGCTCGCGAGGGTGGACGGCGAGGTGACCGTGGAGGCGGCCACGGTGACGGAGGTGCTGGACGCGCTGGAGGCCGCGCACCCGGTGCTGCGCGGCACGATGCGCGACATCGGCACCGGCAAGCGGCGGGCGTTCGTACGGTTCTTCGCCTGCCGCGAGGACCTGTCGCAGACGCCGTACGACGACCCGCTGCCGCCTCAGGTGCTGGACGGTCGCGAGCCGTTCCTCGTCGTGGGAGCGATGGCCGGCGGCTGACCCCACCCCCCAAAAGTGGGTGACGGGGTGCCCAATGTGGGTGGCCGATACCGATGATCTGCCCGTTCTGCGCTCCTACGTTCGCCGGGTCAGCCAGGTGAGCAGGGGATGCAGAGGTCCCTGCCGGTGGCACAGCAGAACACCTCAGGGGGAGACGCATGAACAGCTTTCGGATGATCGTCGGCCGAGCGGCCATCGCCGCAGCCACCACGACAGGCGCACTGGCACTCGTCGGCGCGCCCGCGACGGCCGCGCCCAACGACGCCGCGGTCGCCCGCCAGGCCACCGCGGCCTACCACGACTCGACCGTCATCACCCGCGACAGCAGCTGGGGCCGGTTCGCGGACAAGAACGGCATCACCTGCATCGACAGCCCGGCCGGCGGCATGGGCATCCACTTCGTGAACGGCGCTCGGGTGGGAGACGCGGCGGAGCAGGCCGCCGAGCCGGAGGCGGTCATCTACGAGCCGACCAGTGACGGCGGGCTGCGGCTGGTGGCCCTCGAGTACGTGGTCACGAAGGCCGCGTGGGAAGCCGCGGGCAACAGCGGCGCACCTCGGCTGTTCGGGCAGGACTTCGAGCTCGTCCTGGCAGGGAACCGGTACGGGCTGCCCGACTTCTACGAGCTGCACGCGTGGATCTGGAAGAACAACCCGTCCGGGCTGAACGCGGACTGGAACCCGAACGTCACCTGCGACAACGCCTGACCTAGGGGCTGCGCCGCCGGGGGGCGGCGCAGCCCTCGTCCTCTCGACCACAACAGGAAGGACTTCGACATGCCGCTCTACATGGATGTGCACGAGATCGCCGGGGGCGTCACCGTCGCCGACGTCGCCAAGGCGCACGAGGAGGACCTCAGGGTCCAGGGGGATCACGACGTCCGTTACCTGCGCTACTGGGTGAACGAGGTGGAGGGCCGCATCTTCTGCTTGGTGGAGGCGCCGTGCGCGGAGGACGCCAACACGGTGCACCGGGAGGCGCACGGCCTCGTGGCGGATGCGGTGTACGAGGTACGCGAGGGCGCGTGATGGCGCTGTTCCTCGACGTCCACACGTTCGAGGGCGGCATCACCATCGACGACGTCGTCCGGGCCCGGCTGGCCGATCTTCGGATCCAGCCGGGCTACCGGGTGCGCTACCTGCGCTACTGGGTGTGCGAGGCGTCCGGCAAGGTCTTCTGCCTCGTCGAGGCTCCCTCGGCCATCGCGGCGGCCACCGTTCACCTCGAGGCGCACGGCCTCGTGGCACAGCAGGTCTTCACCGTTCAGCCCATGCACGACCACATCGCGTCATGAGCGCCGTTGTCGAACGCCCCTTCTTCCGTCACGATCGCCCCGTGGTGCTGCTTGAACGGGACGCGTTTCTCGACTCCCTCCTGGAGTGGGCCGTAGAGGCGCGCGCCGGCGTCAGTCGAGTCGTCTGCCTCGCCGGCGAGGCGGGGGTCGGCAAGACGAGTCTCGTCAGCGCCCTGCGAGGACTGCTCGACGATGCTGACTGGTACGTCGGGGCATGTGATGGCGCCTTCACGCCCGAGCCGCTCGGGCCGCTGTTCGACATCGCGGCCGAGATGGGCGGCGCCATCGCGAGCGTCTGCGGCGAGGGAGCTCGTCGCGACCGCCTGTTCCGCACGTTTCTGGAGCAGCTGACCGGCCGGTCCCGGCTGACCGTCCTGGTCATCGAGGACGCGCACTGGGCAGACGAGGCAACGCTGGACCTGATCCGCTTCCTGGGCCGGCGGCTGCGGGACTGCCCCGCCATGCTCCTGGTGACCTACCGGGACGACGGCTTGGCGCCGGAGTCCCCGCTGCGCATGACCCTGGGCGACCTCTCCTCTGAGCGGTCACTGCGCCGCGTCACGCTGCCAGCGCTCTCGCCCGATGCTGTGCGTGGTCTGGCGGCCGGCTCCGGCATCGCCGCGGACGAGCTCTACGCGCTGACGGCCGGCAACCCCTTCTTCGTGACGGAGGTTCTCGGAACGAGCCCCTCGACCCTGCCGGTGTCAGCGACCGAGGCGGTACTCGCTCGTGTGGCCCGACTGTCCCCCGAGGGTCGCCAGCTGCTGGACGCGGTCGCCGTCCTGGGTGGCGCCGTTGCTGTGGACGTGGCCACCGCGGTTGCCGGCGAGGCCGGGGGGCTGGAGGAGTGCCTCGCGACCGGGACGCTGGTCTCGACGCCCTCCGGGGTGCAGTTCCGCCACGAGCTGTCGCGGTTGGCGATCGAGGCAGCGCTGCCCGCGCACCGGCGCCAACGCCTGCACGCTGCGGCCCTGCAAGCGCTGCAGTCCGCGACCGACGCGGACGATGCGCGGTTGTCCCACCACGCTGAGGGTTCTGGAGATGCCGCCGCTGTCCTGCGGCACGCGCCGGCTGCCGGACGACGCGCCCGCGCGCTCAGCGCCCATCGCGAGGCTGCCGCGCAGTTGGAGCGCGCGATGAGGTGCGCCGACGGCTTGCCGTTGAACGAGCGCGCGGCGCTGTGCGACGACCTTGCTCAGGAGCTGATGCTCGTCGAGCGGGTACCTGAGGCGTTGGACATGCGCCGCCGGGCGATGGCGCTCTGGCGCGAGGCGGGGGATGAGCTGCAGTACGGCAACTCGCTGCGGATCCTCGCTCGCGCCCTGCTGCGCAACTTCGCCGGAGCCGAGGGCGAGGCCGCTTCCGCGGAGAGCCTCGCGGTCCTCGAGGCGCTGCCGCCCTCGCGCGCTCTTGCCTGGGCCTACGTCAACGAGGCGAGCGCGCGGATGTTCAGCGACCCCAGACGAGCGATCGCGCAGGCGCGCCGTGCTCGAGACGTGCTGACGAACCTCGGCATCGACGATCCGGCGCTGGTGAGCGACTCCCTCAACAGCGAGTCGGTGGCCTGCTCGGCGCTCGGCGATGACGGCACTCCGCTGATGAGGCGGGCGCTCGAGGTCGCCTTGTCCGCGGAGGCGGAGGAGCAGGTGAGTCGGGCGTACACCAACCTCGCCGTAGGCCTTGCCGAGACGCATCAGTACGACGCCGCACTCCGCGTCGTCGAGGACGGCATGCCCTACTGCGAGGAGCACGACCTCACGCTGTTCGGGAACTGCCTGCGCGGCGCCTACTTCGGCATCCTGCTGCGCCAAGGGGAGTGGGATCCCGCGGTCGCGGCGTGCGAGGTGGAGCTCGCCAAGCCCACCCTCTCGCCGTACAACCAGTGGGACCCGCTGTTGACCCTCGCGACGGTCTACGCCCGCCGGGGTGATCCGCGGCTGCACGAGCCGCTCGACGCCGTGGTCGCGCTCGCCGACGGAGCGGACATGGTGGCGCTGCGTTGTGAGCTCGATGTGCTGCTCGTCGAGGTCGCGTGGCTGCAGGGCGATCACCGGCTGGCTGCTGCTCGCGTCCGCGATCTCGTGGTCGCGCCCGTCGTCCCTCCCGGGTCTCGTGGGGCGGCAGCGGTGTGGCTGCGTCGGCTCACCGGCGAGCAGGTCGCTGTTCCTGGCGACAGCGCCTGGCGGCGGCAGCTCTCCGAGGCCCCCCTCGAGGTGGCGACGCTGTGGCGCGAGGTCGGGTCGCCGTACGAGCAGGCCCTCGCCCTGCACGACTCCGACGACGAGGCTGCCCTCCGCGACTCCCTGTCTCTGCTGGACGGACTCGGCGCCACGGCCGCCGCCGGCCAGGTCCGGGCGAAGATGCGCCAGCTGGGGTTCCGGTCGATCCCGCGCGGCCCCCGCTCTGCCACGCGCGACGACCCCTTCGGCCTCACGGCGCGCCAGCGCGAAGTGCTCCAGCTGCTGACTGACGGGATGACCAACGCAGAGATCGGCGGCCGCCTGTTCCTGTCTGAGCGCACCGTCGACCACCATGTGTCGGCAGTGCTGGCGAAGCTCGGCGTGGAGACGCGTCGCGACGCAGTACGAGTCGCGTCGGCAGCCGGCACCCTCGAGGCCGCGGTCGGCTAGTCACCCAAAGGCGGGCAGGGTGGCGCCGGCTCGCCCAGCCGTTCACGATGAGCCTGTCGGCGGCTGAGCGCTCAGCCGTAGCGGTGGCTCTTCTCCGCGTGGCCGATCGACCGGGTGCAGGCTCGCCCGCTCATGTTGCGGTGGCCGCACAGGCCTTCTGCCACGGTCGCGGATCCAGCCTCGCCCTCCGCTCTGGACGCCGGGCCGGACACCCGGGCAGCCGGGCGCAGCCCGCGCGCGGCGACCACCGCCTTCCGCTGCTCTGCCAGCCGGGCGTCCTTCAGTGCGCGCATCGCGTCGACCTTGCTCATGGCGGCAGTCTCGCCGCCGGGTACGACAAGAACCGTCCGACGCGCCGACGAGCGGGACGTTCAGACCTGGCTGTAGCTACCAGAGCTCGACGGACCGCTCGAAGATGCCGGCGAGGTCCTCGCCCGTGACCTCGCGCGGACACGTGGCGAGCAGCCGCTGCTGCTTCAGCGCCCCCTCCACCAGCGACGGCACGTCGTCGTCCTCGAAGCCGACGGCGCCGATGCCGTTGGGGATGCCGATGTCGCGCATGAGGTCGGTCAGCACCGTCGGAAGCAGGTCGCGCGGGTCGTCGGCCCGAGCATCCGGGTCCAGCAGAGCGGCCGCGCGGACGTGCCGTTCGGGTGAGGCGTCGAACGTGAAGCGGAACGCCTCCGGCGCCGTCAGGGACACCGACATCCCGTGCGGCACCAGGGCTGTCGGATAGCCCTCCGGGTGGAAGTCGTGCGCCTGCCCGGCGATCGGGTACGCGTTGGCGTGCGGGATGTGGACGCCGGCGTTGCCGAAGCCCATCCCGGCGAAGGTCGCGGCCAGCGCCATGTTGGAGCGCGCCTGCTCGTCCGCACCGTCGCGTACCGCGGTGCGGAAGGACCCTGCCAGCAGCGACATCGCGCGGTCCGCCCACATGTCCGAGATCGGGTTGGCGCCGCAGTACGGGACGCGCTGCTCGGGCGCCTTGCGGTCGCCGGAGGTGTACCAGCGGGCCGTCCAGCTCTCCAGGGCGTGGCAGAGGATGTCCATGCCGGAGGCGGCTGTGACGCCGGCCGGCTGCGTGAACGTCAGCGCCGGGTCGACCACCGCCAGCGTGGGGCGCAACCGCGCATGGCTGATGCCCGTTTTCACCTTCAGGTGCAGCACGTCCAGCACGCAGATCGTGGTGCTCTCCGACCCGGTGCCCGTGGTGGTGGGCACGGCGATGAGTGGCTTCAGCGGCTGGCTCGGCGCGAGGCCCATGCCCACCGGCGCGTTGACGTAGTCCATCAGCTCGCCGGGGTTCGTCGTCAGCAGGTTCACGGCCTTCGCCGTGTCGATCGTCGAGCCACCGCCGACGGCCACGTACGCGTCCCAGGGGCCGGTGCTGCGGGCGTGCTCGACGGCGGCGAGCAGGCTCTCGTCGGTGGGCTCGACGTGGACGCCGTCCCACACCAGCGCGTCGATGTCGTACCGCCGCATCTGCTCCGCGATCCGCTGCGGCGCACCGGTTGCGGACACGCCCGGGTCGGTCAGCACCAGCACGCGGCGCGCGCCCAGCTGGGCCAGGTCGAACCCGAGCTCGTCGGAGGAGCCGGTCCCGAACTTCAGCTGGGGTGCGCCGTACGTGAAGACGCTCTCGGTGCTCATGTCGGAAGATTAACTTGACGGTTGATTAACCGTACGGTTAAGTCGCGGACGTGGACGACCGGCAGCTGGACGCGACCTTCGGGGCGCTGGCCGACGGCACCCGCCGGGCGATCCTCGCGCGGCTCGCGCACGGCGAGGCCACGGTCAACGAGCTGGCCGAGCCGTTCGCGATGAGCCTGCCCGCCGTGTCGAAGCACCTGAAGGTGCTCGAGCGCGCCGGGTTGATCTCGCGCGGCCGGGACGGCCAGTTCCGTCCGTGCCGGCTCGAGCCGGCGGCGCTGGCCCCTGCCAACGACTGGATCGAGCACAACCGCAAGATCTGGACCGACCGCTTCGACCAGCTCGCCGCGCACCTGCGGCAGCTCCAGGAAACGCCTACTCCCAAGGGGAAACGATGAACGACACAGCTGCCGGCGACCTCGCCGACGTCACCTACACCCGCGTCTTCGACGCGCCGCGCGAGCTGGTGTTCGCCTGCATGACCGACCCCCAGCACCTCACGCACTTCTGGGGCCCCACCGGTGTCAGCACGCCGCTCGAGAACATCACCATCGACCTGCGCATCGGCGGCCGGTTCGACACCACGATGGTCAACGACGCGACCGGCGAGGAGTACCCCGGCAGCGGCGTCTACACCGAGATCGACCCGCCGGCGACGCTCGCCTGGCGGGAGGACAGCGGCCTCGCCTGCCGGTCCACGTTCACCGACCTGGGCGGCGGGAAGACGGAAGTCACGATCGTCCAGATGGGCGTGCCCGCGATGTACCGCAGCCCCGAGGCGCAGGCGGGCTTCGAGAGCTCGCTGGACAGGTTCGCGGCCTACCTGCAGACGCAGCGCTCCTAGGGCTGCCGCCGGTCGACGACGCGCTGCGCCTTGCCCTGCGACCGGGCCAGCGCGCCCGGCGCCAGCACCTCACACGTGACGCTGACCCCGATCGCGTCTTTGACCAGCGCGGTCAGCCGGTTGCCGAGCGCCGGGTCGACCTGGTCGCGCGCCTCCACGCGCACGGTCAGCTCGTCCAGTCGCTGCGGCCGGGTCAGCACCAGCTCGTAGTGCGGGGACAGCCCCTCGACGCGCAGCAGCAGCTCCTCGACCTGCGTCGGGAACAGATTGACGCCGCGCAGGATGATCATGTCGTCGGTGCGGCCGGTGACCTTCTCCATCCGGCGCATGCTGCGCACGGTGCCCGGCAGCAGCCGGGTGAGGTCGCGCGTGCGGTACCGCACCACCGGCATCGCCTGCTTGGTCAGCGAGGTGAAGACGAGCTCGCCGTACGACCCGTCCGGCAGCACCTCGCCCGTCTCCGGGTCCACCACCTCCGGGTAGAAGTGGTCCTCCCAGACGTGCAGGCCGTTCTTGTCGTCCACGCACTCCACCGCGACGCCTGGCCCGATGACTTCGGACAGGCCGTAGATGTCCACCGCGTGCACGTCCGCCCGCTGCTCGATCTCGGCCCGCATGTCCTCGGTCCACGGCTCGGCGCCGAGGACGGCCACCTGCAGCGAGGTCGTCCGCGGGTCGATGCGCTGCCGTTCCATCTCGTCGAGCAGCGCGAGCAGGTACGACGGCGTCACGAGCACCGCCTCCGGCTCGAAGTCGCGGATCAGCTGGACCTGCCGCTCGGTCTGGCCGCCGGACACGGGCACCACCGTGCAGCCCAGCCGCTCGGCGCCGTAGTGCGCGCCCAGGCCGCCGGTGAACAGCCCGTAGCCGTACGCCACGTGCACCCGCCAGCCCGGACGGATGCCGGCGCCGCGCAGCGATCGCGCCATGACGTCGGCCCACATGGACACGTCCGCCGCGGTGTAGCCGACCACGGTGGCGCGCCCGGTCGTACCGCTGGAGGCGTGGATGCGGCTGACCTGCTCGCGCGGCACGGCGAACATCCCGAAGGGGTAGCTGTCCCGCAGGTCGGCCTTGGTCGAGAACGGCACGTGCCGCAGGTCGTCCAGCGACCGGACGTCGTCCGGGTGCACGCCCGCCGCGTCGAAGGCGTGCCGGTGGTGCGGCACGTTGTCGTACGCGTGCCGCAGGGACCACTGCAGGCGTTCCAGCTGCAGCGCCCGTAGCTGCTCGACCGGCGCCGTCTCCACCGGGTCGAGCGTCGACGGGTCAGGAGTCAGGTCCCTCACGTGCGCACCTCCCGACTCCGACCGCGGAACTCCACCACGACCTCGTCGCCGCGGCGCACGGTCGCGTCGTAGATCCCGCTGCGGCCGCGGGTCACCCGCTCCTGCGCCATCGCCACGAGCACGTCGCCCTCGTACGCAGGCGCGAGGAACTCCACGTCCGCGCCGGAGGCCACCGCGTCGCGCCCGGTGTTGCAGGCGAAGGCGAAGGCGGTGTCGGCGAGCAGGAAGAGATAGCCGCCGTGGCAGGTGCCGTGCCCCTGCACCATCGACCGCGTCACCGTCATCGTCGCGGTCGCGCGGCCGTCGGAAATGTCGCTGATCTGGATCCCGAGCGTCTGCGACGCGACGTCGCGCGCGTACATCTCGTCGGTCCGCTGCACGAGGTGGAGCACACCACACCGTGGGTAGGGGCAGCGCATGACCGACTCGCTGACCGTTGCCGTCACCGGCCCCACAGGCACGTTCGGGTACGGGCTGATGCCCCGCCTGCAGGCCGACCCGCGTGTCACGACCGTCGTCGGGATCGCCCGACGGCCGTTCGACCCGAGCGCGGAGGGCTGGACGAAGATGGAGTACCGCCGCGGCGACGTCCGCGACGAGGACGCGCTGCGCGAGGCGTTCGCCGGCGCCGACGTGGTCGTGCACCTGGCCTTCCTCATCGTCGGCGGCAGGAAGGACACGACGCGGGCGATCAACGTCGAGGGCACGCTCAACGCCTTCCGGGCCGCCGCGGCCGCCGGCGCCGAGCGCTTCGTGTACGCGAGCAGCGTGGCGGCGTACGGGTTCCATCGCGACAACCCGGTGGGCATGACCGAGGACTGGCCGACCCGGCCCGCGGACAAGCTGTTCTACGCGCAGGAGAAGGCCGAGCTCGAGGAGCTGCTGCACGAGGAGGCCGCGAAGCACCCGGAGATGGCGCTGTACCTGCTGCGCCCGCCGGTGGTGCTCGGCCCGCACACCGTCGGCGGCAAGGCCATGCTGCCCGGACCGCTCGCGCCGCTCAACAAGCACCTGCAGAACGGGTTCCGCCGGCTGCCGGTGCCCGTTCCCGCAATGGTGCCCGACCTGCCCCTGCAGTTCATCCACGAGGACGACGTCGGCCGCGCGCTGCTGCAGTGCGTCGTCGCCGCGGGCCCGCCCGGTGCGTACAACATCGCGGGTGACGGCGTGCTGAGCATGGTCGACGTGGCGCGCGAGCTGCGGGTCCTGCCGATCCCGCTGCCCGGCCGCGCGGTGCAGCGCGCCGCCCGTGCGCTCAGCCGGCTGCCGCTGCCGTCCGCGGGCGAGTGGGTCGAGGCGTTCAGCCACCCCGCGATCATGGACACCACGCGGGCCAAGGAGGTGCTCGGCTGGGAGCCGCAGTTCACCGGCCTCGAGGCGCTGCAGGACACGTTGGACAGCTGACGTGGCGGACCGCTGGTACCGCGAGGCCGTCATCTACTGCCTGGACGTGCAGACGTTCCAGGACTCGAACGGCGACGGCATCGGCGACCTGCGCGGGCTGATCAGCCGACTGGACTACCTGGCCCGGCTCGGCGTCACCTGCCTGTGGCTCAACCCGGTGCACCCGTCGCCGCGCAAGGACGACGGCTACGACGTCACCGACTTCTACGGCATCCATCCGGAC
>JBHENF010000265.1:0-4983 GCA_046262175.1 Mycobacteriales bacterium | reverse complement strand
GCGCCATCGTCTCCGGCTCGTCCGGAACCGCCCAGGCCAAGCAGGAGGCCCTCGAGGCCGCCGGCGTGAAGGTCGGCAAGACGCCGTCCGCGACCGCCGCGCTCATGCGGGAGATCATGCAGAAGCAGTAGCTCTGCTCGTAGGGCGGCCCGGTCCCTCTCCGCGAGGTGCCGGGCCGTCGCCCGTCCCGCGCGGCGCCGTCCGAGCTGGTCCGCGACGCGGGGTGCCGTCTCGCGGTGCTTCGACATCCACCTCGGGACAGACGCGACCGGTGGGGCGCTTCTCCCGCGTATCCGGGCAGAGGTGGATGTCCTGGCACCGGTGCGCGGCGAGCCGCCCGGGCCGAAGGCGCTGCGCGGGTGACACTCGGGCGGCGATGACCGAGACGCTGGCCCGCTCCGCCCGTACCGCCGCGCCGCCACCTCCGGCGCGCCGGCCGCTCGAGGCCGGCCTGACCGCCGCGGTGTGGGCCGTTGGTGCCGGGCTCGTCGCCATCGCCCTCCCCGTGCTGCTCGTCTGGGCCGCCGACGCCCGCTCCGGTGCAGAGGCCGGCACGGCGATGCGCACCGCCGGCCAGGTGTGGCTCGCCGCCCACGGCGTCGGGCTGCACGTCCCCGGCGGCACCCTCGGGGTCACGCCGCTCGGCCTGTTGCTCGTGCCCCTGGCGCTGCTCGTGCGCGCCGGGAGCCACACGGCCCGGGAGTGCCGCGTCACCTCGCTGCGCGACGCGGGCGCCCTGGCGCTCGCGGTCGCCGCTCCGTACGCGGTCCTGTCCGCCGTCGTGGCCGCGCTCGCCCGTACCCCGCAGGTGCAGCCCGTGTCGTGGGAGGCGCTCCTCGGCGGCCTGCTCGTCGGCGGGATCGGGACCCTGCTCGGCATCGCCCGCGCGACCGGCCTGTGGCGCCTGGTCCCCGCGTTGCTGCGCGACCGAGGGACCCGGCTGGTGGTCGGCACGTCCGCCGCGCTGGGCGTCCTCGTTGCCGGCGGCGCCGTTCTCACCGGGATCTCGCTGCTGGCCCACCTGGGCCGTGCCGGGGACCTGGCCGCGGCCTCGGCGCCCGGGCTCGTCGGCGGCCTCGCGCTGCTGCTGCTCGGACTCCTGCTGGTCCCCAACGCCGTGCTCTGGGGCTCCGCCTGGCTGGCCGGCCCGGGGTTCGCGGTGGGCGTCGGTACGGCCGTGAGCCCGTTCGGCACGTCACTTGGCCCGGTCCCGGCGCTGCCCCTGCTGGCCGCGCTCCCGGGCGCCGTCGCGGCGTGGGTCGGGGCGCTCGGGTTGCTCGTCCCCGTGGCCGGCGGCGTCCTGGCCGGGCTGCTCGTCGTGCGCCGGCTCGACGCGCCGACGTGGCTCGTCGCGGCGCGCGAGGCGGCGCTGGTCGGGCCGTGCGCCGGTGCCGTCCTGGCCGTGCTGTGCTGGGCATCCGGGGGCCCCGCGGGTGGTGCCCGGCTGACGGACGTGGGGCCGTCGCCCTGGCAGGTGGGGCTCGCGGTGACGCTCGAAGTGGCCGTCGGTGCGGCCGCAGCTGCCGTGGTGCGCGTCAGACGTTGACGACGACGCTGTGCACGATCTTGTCGGCGAACGTCTGCTTCTTCTTGTCCCAGATCGGCCACAGGAAGCCGAGCAGCAACGGCAGCGCGTCCAGGATGTGCAGCAGGCCCCGGCCGATCCCGAGGCCGGCGCCGAGCACCTGCCCGTCCGCCTCGCGCAGCACCTTGATGCCGACGACACGGCGGCCCGGGGTCTGCCCGGTCGTACCGGTCAGGTAGCCGAACACCAGCGCGACCGCGAACCCGACCGCTCGGCCGAGGTCGGGGTCGATCAGGGCTGCGAGCCCCTGGATGACGATCGAGATGACCAGGTCCACGAGGTACCCGAGGGCACGCTTTCCCCAGCTCGCGAGCGGCGGCCCCTGCCAGGCGTCTGAGGGCGCGGTGCCGTACGGCGTGCTGCCGTACGCCGGGGGCGTCCCGTACGACGGTGCCGGCGTGCCGTACCCGGCCGGGGGCTGGTCGGGTGCGGCGAACGGGTCTTGGGGCGCGGTCACGGGCAGCTCCTCCGAGGGACGACCGGGGCATCCTGCCACTGCCGATAGCCTGCGCACCGTGCCCGCGCGTCTGGTCGTTCTCGCGTCGGGTGAGGGAACCGTGCTGCAGGCGCTGCTCGACGCTGCGGCCGATCCCGGCTACGGCGCCGAGGTCGTCGCGATTGGCACCGACCGGACGGGGATCCGGGCCCTGGAGCGGGCCGGGTCCGTGCCGACGTTCTCCCTGTCCGTCAAGGACTTCGCAAGCCGCGAGGAGTGGGATCGCGCGTACGCCGACGAGCTCGAGCGCTGGACGCCGGACCTGGTCGTGTGCGCCGGCTTCATGAAGATCCTCGGCCCGGCCGTGCTCAGCCGGTTCGGCGGCCGGATCACCAACACGCACCCGGCGCTGCTGCCCGCGTTCCCCGGCGCGCACCCGGTGCGGGACACCATGGCGTACGGCGTGAAGGTCACCGGCACGACCGTCCACTTCGTCGACGAAGGCGTCGACACCGGCCCGATCATCGCGCAGGAAGCCGTCGCCGTGCTGCCGGGCGACGACGAGGGCACGCTGCACAGCCGCATCAAGGACGTCGAGCACCGGCTCTACGTCGACACCGTGGGGCGGCTCGCCCGCTCCGGCTGGACCCTGTCGGGAAGGACCGTCGTACTCCCATGACTCAGATCCCCGTGAAGCGCGCGCTCGTGAGCGTGTACGACAAGACCGGCCTGCTCGAGCTCGGGCAGGGGCTGGCGCAGGCGGGCGTCGAGATCGTGTCGACCGGGTCGACGGCCTCGAAGCTGCGCGACGCCGGTGTACCGGTGACGGCGGTCGAGGAGCTCACCGGGTTCCCGGAGTGCCTGGACGGCCGGGTGAAGACGCTGCACCCCAAGGTGCACGCGGGGATCCTCGCCGACCGCCGGCTGGACGACCACGTTAAGCAGCTCGAGGAGCTCGGCGTCGAGCCGTTCGACCTCGTGGTCGTCAACCTCTACCCGTTTACCGAGACCGTCGCCTCGGGCGCGACGCCGGACGAGTGCGTCGAGCAGATCGACATCGGCGGGCCGACCATGGTGCGCGCCGCCGCCAAGAACCACCCGTCCGTCGCGGTCGTGGTGTCGCCGTCGTCGTACAGGCTCGTCCTCGAGGCGGTCGCCTCAGGCGGGTTCACCTTCGAGCAGCGGCGGCACCTGGCTGGGCTCGCGTTCCAGCACACGGCGACCTACGACGTCGCTGTCGCGTCGTGGTGGCTGAACGCGTACGACGCCACCGACTCCCTCGACGGCTTCCCGGCCTGGCTCGGCGCCACGTGGGACCGCGCCGACGTGCTCCGGTACGGCGAGAACCCGCACCAGAAGGCCGCGCTCTACACCGAGGGCTTCGGGCCGGGCGGCCTCGCGCAAGCCGTCCAGCTGCACGGCAAGCCCATGTCGTACAACAACTTCCTCGACACCGACGCGGCCCGGCGCGCGGCGTTCGACCACGGTGCGCAGCCGACGGTCGCGATCATCAAGCACGCGAACCCGTGCGGCATCGCGGTCGGCGCGTCGGTCGAGGAGGCGCACGCGAAGGCGCACGCCTGCGACCCGATCTCGGCGTTCGGCGGCGTCATCGCGACCAACGTGCCGGTGTCGCTGGCGATGGCCGAGCAGGTGGCCGAGGTGTTCACCGAGGTCGTCGTGGCGCCGTCGTACGAGGACGGGGCGGTCGAGCTGCTGTCCCGCAAGCCTTCGATCCGGCTGCTCACCTGCCCGCCGCCGGCCGGGCAGGGCGGGATCGAGCTGCGCCCGATCAGCGGCGGCGTGCTGCTGCAGGCTCGGGATGCCGTCGACGCGCCAGGGGATGCTTCGTCCGCGTGGACCCTGGTGGCAGGGGAGCCGCTGGAGGACCTGGCGGAGCTGGAGTTCGCGTGGCGCGCCGTCCGCGCCGTGAAGTCCAACGCGATCCTGCTGGCATCGGACGGTGCGACCGTCGGCGTCGGGATGGGGCAGGTCAACCGGGTCGACGCGGCGCGGCTCGCGGTGGCGCGCGCGGGGGACCGGGCGCGCGGTGCGGTGGCGGCGTCGGATGCGTTCTTCCCGTTCGCGGACGGGCTCGAGGTGCTGCTCGAGGCGGGGGTGCGTGCCGTGGTCGAGCCGGGTGGCTCCGTACGCGACGAGGAGGTCATCGCGGCCGCTGCCAAGGCCGGTGTCTCGCTGTACTTCACCGGCACGCGGCACTTCGCGCACTAGGCGGCGCTGCCCCTAGGCTGCCGCGCGTGACCGCCCGCATGCTGCCCGGAGCGCCCGTCGCCGACGCCGTCTACGCGGACCTGACGCCGCGGATCTCCGCCCTGGTCGCTCGGGGGCACCAGCCCGGTCTCGGGACGATCCTGGTCGGCGACGACTCCGCGAGCGCCGGGTACATCCGGATGAAGCAGGAGAAGGCCTCCTCGCTGGGGTTCTCCTCGCCGCACATCGCGCTGCCCGGCGACTGCACGCAGGCCGACCTCGTGGCGGCGATCCGGTCGATGAACGACGACCCTGCGGTGGATGGGATGCTCGTGCAGCACCCGGTGCCCGCTGCGCTCGACTACGAGGCCGCGCTGCTCGAGATGGACCCGGACAAGGACGTCGACGGGCTGCACCCGGTCAACATGGGGCGGCTCGCGCTCGGCATGCCCGGGCCGGTGCCCTGCACCCCTGCCGGGATCGAGGCGCTGCTGGCCTTCCACGAGATCCCCATTGCGGGCAAGGAGGTCTGCATCCTCGGCCGCGGTACGACGCTCGGCCGACCGCTGGCCCTGCTGCTCACCCAGAAGCGCCCGACCGCGAACGCCGCGGTAACTGTGGTCCATACCGGCGTCCCGGACTGGGACGCGTACACGCGCCGTGCCGAGGTCGTGGTCGCCGCCGCCGGCGTGCCGGGCATCCTGCAGCCGGCGCACATCACGCCCGGAGCCGTCGTCGTCGGCGGCGGCGT
>JBHENF010000264.1:0-8702 GCA_046262175.1 Mycobacteriales bacterium | reverse complement strand
CGTCAGCCGCGGCCTCGGGCTCGACCGCGGGCGGCGCCTGGAAGGTGACGGCAGCGGGCACGCGCTTACGGGTGCGCTTGACGGGCTCGAGCACCTCGGGCGCCACGCTCACGTCCTGCGCGGCGTCGCCGGCGACGACCGGGTCGTCCTCGATGGCGTCGACGACGGCGGGCTGCGCGTCCTCGAGCACCTCGAGCACTGCCTCGTCGGCCGCGGGATCAGCCTTGGCGGCCGCCTTCTTGCGGGGCGCAGCCTTCTTGGCGGGTGCCTTGCGGACGCGCTTCGCGGGGGCGGGCGTCTCGGCGGCTTCGGTCTCCGTACCCGCGTCGTCAGGCGTGTCCGCCGCGACCGCGTCGGGCGCGTCGGCGGGCTTGCTGGTGGCGCGGCGGCGAGTCGCCTTCTTCGCCGGCGCGGGGGTCTCGCTGGTGGGGGCGGCGTCGCTGGTCGCGTCGCCGGTCGGCTCGTTCTCGAGCACCGGTTCTCCGGTCTGGTCGCCACGTGACGCGGCCGCGACGACCCTGGTGGGGTCGGTCCGGGCCGGCCGGGTGGCCGACGCCGGGGAAGTCTGGGGTGCGGCCCCTAGGTGGGACTGCCGGCGACGGCCTCGTCCCGATCGGCGTCCTGTCGCGTTGCCCCAGCAGGCTCGGGTTCGAGCCTGTCGGGTGCGAGCGGGTCGCCGACCTCGCCGTTCTCGGTGAGCGGCCCCTGCGCGTACCGGGTTGCCTCGGGAGGCACCGGCGGTACGAGGTCGGCCACGGACCGGAGTCCGGAGAGGACGTCGTCGGGTCGGACAGCAGGCGTCACGTGCCGTACGACCAGATGAAGTATCGCACAAGGAGCGTCCTCGACCCGCAGGCTGACCACCGCGGCGCGCGCGTCGAGGGTGCGCATGCCGTTCTTCGTGAGCCGCTCGACGGGCACCTCGGCAGCCGCCAGGAACGCGGCACCGGCGCGCAGCGCGTCCGCGGCGTCGACCCCGGGGAGTCGGATCTCCCACCGGCTGGCCTGGATACGGTCCGGGAGCGAGGTCCCGGTCGGCGCCTCGACGACCTCCTCGACGTCGATCCCGACCGGCAGGCTGTCGTCCAGCGCGAGCCGCAACTGCTCGAGGTCGACCCGCTCGGCGAGCCCGAGCTCGACGTACTCGGCCTCGCTCGCGACGCCGGTGGGTGCCGCCCCGACCCAGCTGATCTTCGGGTGCGGGCTGAAGCCGGCGGAGTACGCCATCGGCACCTGCGCCCGGCGCAGCGCCCGCTCGAAGGCGCGCGCGATGTCGCGGTGGCTGGTGAAGCGCAGGCGGCCGCGCTTGGTGTAGCGCAGGCGTACGCGCAGGACCGTCGGCGGCGGCGGCGGCCCCTCTGGCGTGCGCTTAGACAACGGACAGGGGCAGCAGCTTCTTGCCCGTCGGCCCGATCTGGATCTCGGTGCCCATCTGCGGGCAGACGCCGCAGTCGAAGCACGGGATCCAGCGGCAGTCGTCGAGCTCCTGCTCGTCGAGCGCCTCCTGCCAGTCGGCCCAGAGCCACTCCTTGTCCAGACCGCTGTCGAGGTGGTCCCACGGGAGCACCTCGGCCTCCTCGCGTTCGCGGGTGGTGTACCAGGCGACGTCGATGCCCTGCTTGCGCGCCGCCTCCATCCAGCGGTCGTACGAGAAGTGCTCGCTCCAGCCGTCGAACCGGCCGCCGTCGCGCCAGACCTGCTCGAGCACGGCGCCGATCCGGCGGTCACCACGGCTGAGCAAGCCCTCCACCTGTCCGGGCTTGCCGTCGTGGTACCGGTACCCGATCGCCTTGGCGGTGCTCTTGTCGCTCTGGATCGCGTCGCGCAGCAGCTTCAGCCGCCGGTCGGTCGTCTCGGGGTCGAGCTGGCTGGCCCACTGGAACGGCGTGTGCGGCTTGGGCACGAACCCGCCGATGCTCACCGTGCAGCGGACGTCGCGGGTGCCGGTGACCTGCCGGCCGACGCGGATGACCTCGCGCGCCATCTCGGCGATCTCGAGGACGTCCTCGTCGGTCTCGGTCGGCAGGCCGCACATGAAGTACAGCTTCACCTGCCGCCAGCCCGCGCCGTACGCCGTCGTCACCGTCTTCACCAGGTCGTCCTTGCTGACCATCTTGTTGATGACCTTGCGCAGTCGCTCGCTGCCGCCCTCGGGGGCGAACGTCAGGCCGGAGCGGCGTCCGTTGCGACTCAGCTCCTGGGCGAGGTCGATGTTGAACGCGTCCACGCGGGTGCTCGGGAGACTGAGCGACGTCTGCGTCCCCTCGTACCGGTCGGCCAGGCCCTTGGCGATGTCGCCGATCTCGGAGTGGTCGGCGGAGGACAGGCTGAGCAGGCCGACCTCCTCGTACCCCGTGGCCTTCAGGCCCTGCGTCACCATGCCGCCGATGCCGGTGATGGAGCGCTCGCGCACCGGGCGGGTGATCATGCCCGCCTGGCAGAAGCGGCAGCCGCGCGTGCAGCCGCGGAAGATCTCGACGCTCATCCGCTCGTGCACGGTCTCGGCGAGGGGCACGAGCGGGGTCTTCGGGTACGGCCACTGGTCCAGGTCCATGACGGTCCGCTTGTGCACGCGGAACGGGACGTCCGGGCGGTTCGGGGCGACGCGCTGGATGCGGCCGTCCGGCAGGTAGTCGACGTCGTAGAACGTCGGAACGTAGACGCCGCCGGTCCTGGCCAGCGCTTCGAGCCGCGCGTCCCGGCCCTGGACGCGCTTGAGCACCTCGGTGATCTCGAGGACGGCCTGCTCGCCGTCGCCGAGCACGGCCGCGTCGATGAAGTCCGCGATCGGCTCGGGGTTGAACGCGGCGTGGCCGCCCGCGAGCACAATCGGGTCGCCCTCGGTGCGGTCCTTCGCGTGCAGCGGTATGCCGGCAAGGTCGAGCGCCTCGAGCATGTTGGTGTAGCCGAGCTCGGTGCTGAAGGAGATGCCGAGCACGTCGAAGTCCTTGACGGCGCGGTGCCCGTCGACGGTGAACTGCGGGACGCCGTTGGCGCGCATCTTCTCGGCGAGGTCCGGCCAGACGCTGTACGTGCGCTCCGCGAGGACGCCCGGCTGCTCATTGAGGACCTCGTATAGGATCATGACGGCCTGGTACGGCAGGCCCACCTCGTACGCGTCCGGGTACATCAGGGCCCAGCGGACGCTGCACTCGTCCCAGGGCTTGACCTGGCTGTTGAGCTCACCGCCGACGTACTGGATCGGCTTCTGCACGAGCGGCAGCAGCGGCTCGAGCCGCGGGAAGACGCTCTCACCAGGCATGCGCCCAGGCTACGTCCGCTCCACCCGAGCCACCTGCATGATCCACGCGCGCTTCTCGGCTCTGGTGCCCGTGCCACAGCCGAGAAGTGCGCGTGGATCACCGGCGGATGTCGCGGGCCGGTTCAGCGGAGCGGGTCTCGCGGCTAGAGCTCGGAGGTGCGCATGTGCACGTTCTGCAGCAGCCCGACGGCGATCAGGTTGGCGAACATCGCGGACCCGCCGTTCGACAGGAACGGCAGCGGCAGCCCGGTCACCGGCATGATACCGAGGGTCATCCCGATGTTGACGAAGCTCTGGAACGCGAACCAGCTGACCACCCCGGCGGCCACCAGCCGCCCGAAGGGGTCCGTCGCCAGCGAGGCGATCCGCAGCCCGCGCCACAGCACGAGGCCGAGCAGCAGGATGACGCCGCCCGCCCCGAGCAGCCCGAGCTCCTCCCCCGCGACCGTGAACACGAAGTCGGTCTGCTGCTCGGGGATGAAGCGCCCGTTCGTCTGCGTGCCCTTGAACAGGCCCTTGCCGGTCAGCCCGCCGGAGCCGATCGCGATGCGCGCCTGGTTCGTGTTGTACCCCGTGTCACCGAGGTCGGCCGCCGGGTTCGTGAAGGCCGTGAAGCGCGCCACCTGGTAGTCGCTCAGCACGTTGAGCTGCAGTGCGCCGAACGCGACCAGTCCGCCGGCGAGCAGCAGCCCGACGATCCACGTCGCGCCCGCCCCCGACACCGCGAGTACGCCGAGCACGACGAAGACCAGCACCATCGTGGTGCCGAGGTCCGGCTGGAGCATGATCAGCGCCATCGGGAGCGCGGCCAGCGCGAGCACCAGCAGGACGTCACCGCCCGACGGCGCGCTCTCGCCGTCGCGCTTCTCCGCCAGGATCATCGCCATCCCGACGACGATCGCGACCTTCGCGAACTCCGACGGCTGCACCTGGAACCCGGCCGGCAGCACGATCCACGAGTGCGCGCCGTTGATGGTCGCGCCGAGCGGCGACAGCACCGCGAGCAGCCCGGCGCAGGAGGCGACGTAGACGATTGGGGCGTACGCGCGCAGCGAGCGGTAGTCGACCAGCGCCGCGACGGACGCGAGCACCATCCCGATCACCGCGTTGATGAGGTGCTTCTTGAAGAACGCGTTCGGGTCGAGCCCGGCGTTGAGCATCCGCTGCCGGGTCGCGGACCACACGAGCAGTGAGCCGAGGCCGATGAGCGACGCGACGGCCAGCAGCAGCAGCCAGTCCAGCCGGCGCAGCGGCGACTCGCGGTCGAGCGCCCGCTCCCGCAGCGACGCCTCCCGTCGGCGCAGCGCGATCGGCGCAGCACGCGGCGTCGACCAGTCCGTCACGACTGCTCCCGGCGGTAGACGTACGCGGGAGCGACCAGCGGCGCAGGTCCCGGCACCCGGGCACCGGGCGCCACGACGAACCCGTCCCGGCGCACCCGCGGCAGCCCCGCCGCGCGCACCAGTGCCGGGGCCTTGCCCTTCAGCCCGTACATCCCCTCGTACACCTCGCGCGTGATCGGCGCGGCGGTCGTGCCACCGGTGCCCGCCTGCTCGACCATGGTGACGACGACGTACTCGGGCTTGTCGGCGGGCGCGTACGACGCGAACCACGACGTGTCCTGCTTGCCGGTGACCTCGGCCGTGCCGGTCTTGCCGGCCACGACGAGCCGGTCGCGCGGGAAGCCGAGGAAGGCGGCCCGGGCGGTGCCGCGCTGGCCGGGATCCGTCACGCCGGCGAGCGCCGACCGGATGTATGACAGCGTCTGCGCCGACACGGGCAGCTTGCCGCGCACGGTCGGCGGGATCGGCGTCACGGTACGGCCGTCCGCCGACAGCAGCGCCTTCCCGAGCCGGGGCTCGTACAGCGTCCCGCCGTTGGCCAGCGCCGCGTACGCCGCGGCCAGCTGCAGCGGCGTGACGACGGTGTCGCCCTGGCCGATCGAGAAGTTGATCGCGTCACCGGCGCGGTAGCGGTCGCCGTCCAGGCAGAACTCCCGGGCGAGCTCCTTGAGGTACGCGGCCCGCGTCGCGTCCGGGACCTCCGGGTAGCCCTTCCTCGACCGCTCGCACTTCACGGTCTTCATCTGCGTGTAGAGCTGCTTCTTGAACTCGCGGCTGGCGATCCGGCCGTCCGACTCGCTCGGCAGGTCGACGCCGGTCCGACTGCCGAAGCCCCAGGCCTTGCCCATGGTGACCATCGCCTCGCGCGTCGGCCCCACCGGCTTGAGGCCGCCGTCGCGGACCCACAGGTCGTAGCCGAACTTGTAGTAGATCGTGTCGCAGGAACGGATCAGCGCCGTGCGCAGGTCGAGTGTCCCGAACGCCTCGCTGTCGAAGTTCCGGAACGTCGCCGTACCGGCCTTGAACCGCGACCCGCAGAAGTACGACCCGCCCAGCGACGCCTCCCCTGACTGCACCGCCGCGGCCGTCGACACGACCTTGAACGTCGATCCGGGTGCGAACAGCCCCTGCGTCGCGCGGCTCGTCAGCGGGCTGCCGGCCTGCTCGCCGAACGTCTTCTCGAACTCCTGCTGCGTCAGCCGACCCTGGAACACCGTCGGGTCGTACGACGGGTAGCTCGACATCGCGACGACCCGCCCGGTGCGGGCCTCCATCACGACCACCGCGCCGGCAGGTGCCTTGAACCGCTCTCCGCCGTTGCGCTTGTCGCGCATCGTTCGCGCCCGCAGGATGCCGCGCTCCAGCGCGTCGTCGGCGACCTTCTGCACGCGGGCGTCCAGCGACAGCACCAGCTTCTGCCCAGCGACCGGCGCGGTCTCACCACTGCGACCGGTGACGTTGCCGTCCTTGTCGACGAGCAGCTTCTGCACGCCGTCCGCTCCGCGCAGCGGCACGTCGTACGTCGCCTCGACCCCGCTCTTGCCGACCAGCGCGTTGCTGGCCGCGTGCTCGTAGCCGGGCTGCCCCCGCTCGGCCCCGATCGGCCCGAGGTACCCGAGCAGGTGTGCCGCAAGGGTCCCGCCCGGGTACTCCCGGATCGCCTGGAACTCGGCCGTGACGCCGGGGAAGTCCTCCCGGTGCTCCTCGACGGCGAGCACGGTCTGGGTCTGCCTCGGGTCCTGCGCGTCGTAGACCTTCACCGGGACCGGCTGGTACGGCGAGCCGTTCCAGCAGGTCGGCGGCCGGTTGGTCTTGCTGCAGGGCTGGATCGTCTTGGCGAGCTGGTCGGCCGCGATGCCGACGACAGGAGCGAGCCGCGCGAGGACCGCCTTGCCGTCGTCCCTCTCCCGGTTGAGCAGCGACCGGTTCACCGACACGACGAGCGCCGTCCGGTTGCCGACCAGCGTCCGGCCCTGCGCGTCGAGCACCTCGCCGCGGTCCGCCTGCGTCACGACCTCGCGGACGCGGTTCGCGCTGGCGGCCTTCGCGTACGTCGCTCCCGAGTAGACCTGCAGGAACCACAGTCGGCTGAACAGCGTCACGAGGATCGCGAGCACGAGGACGCGGAGGACCACCAGCCGGAGCCGTGACCGCTCGGTCAACACGACTCCTCAGACTCGTCGACGCGGGTCCAGCTCGACCCGTCGTACGAGCACTGCCACGACCGGGACGACGAACGGGGTCAGGACCACATCGTACGGGACCGAGCTCGTCAGACTGCGCAGAACGGCGCCCCCCGTGACCCGCGGATCGCCGAGCAGCGCACCCTCGGCGGCGAAGCACAGTACGCCCGCGGCGGCCCCCAGCGCGACGGCTGCGAACGGCACGATCGTGGAGCGCTCGGTGTCGTCCTCGACCAGCCCGGCGACGTAGCCGACCACCGTGTAGACCAGCGCCAGCCGGCCGAGCTGGTGGTCCGCGGACAGGTCCGCCAGCAGCCCGGCGACGAAGCCGGTCGCCATCCCCGACATCGGCCCCTCGGCCAGCGCATAGGCCACGACCAGCACGAGCAGTAGGTCGGGCGCCACCCCCGGCAGCGGCAGCTGGGTGACGACCGTCGTCTGCAGCAGCAGGCAGGTGAGCACCGTCGCCGCCCCCAGCAGGAAGCGCTGCGCCGTCATGCGGCCGGCTTCAGCGGCAGCCGCGGCGTCCGGCGTGGCGGCTCGACGACGACGCCGACCAGGTCCAGGGCGGTGACGTCGACGTACGGCGAGATGTCGTACGTCTGCGTCAGCCCGCTGCCCGAGCTCTGCCCGGTCAGCACCTGCCCGATGGGCACGCCCGGCACGAACGTCCCCGAGCCGCTCGTGACCAGCACGTCCCCCTTCGCGACGCGGGTCTTGCCGACGAGGGTGAACGACAGCGGGTCGAGCGCCCGCCCGGTGACGAAGCCGAACGAGCGGGTCCGCTGCAGCCGCGCTCCGACCGTGAACCCCGGGTCGGCGATCAGCAGGACGACGGAGGTGTACCTGCCGACCCGCTTCGTACGCCCGACGAGCCCCTCCCCCGACAGGACCGTCTGGTCGACCTTGATGCCGTCCTCGCTGCCGACGTCGATCGTCGCCGTCCACTCGAAGCCGAACGACGATCCGATGGTGCTGATGTGCGCCGGCACGACCGTGTAGTCGCCGGCGTCCTTGATGGCGAGGAGCCGGTTCCACTGCCGCTGCTCGGCGCGCAGGCCTTCGGTCTCCCGCAGCCGGGCGCGCAGGCGGTCGTTCTCCGCCGTGAGCCGGGCGTTGTCCTCCTTGTACGTGCCGAGCCGCGGCAGCCCGCCGAGCGCGTTGCCGACCGAGCGCGCCGCGCCGCCCACCGCGCGCTGCGCCGGGCCGAAGACGACGTCGCTCCCCCGCCGTACGGCGTCGAACGGCGTGCCGCCGGAGCGGAAGTCCAGCGCTGTCAGCGTGAACGCGGTGAGGACCAGCAGGACGAGCAGCAGGCGCAGGCGACCGGAGCCGCGCACCTGCTAGTGGCGGGGCTCGGAGATGAGGACCTGCTGCAGGGCCTCGAACTCCTCGACGCACTTGCCCGAGCCGATCGCCACCGAGTGCAGCGGGTTGTCGGTGATGTGCACCGGCATCCCGGTCTCGTGCCGCAGCCGCTCGTCGAGCCCCTTGAGCAGCGCGCCACCGCCGGTCAGCACGATGCCGCGGTCCATGATGTCGCCGGACAGCTCGGGCGGGCACTTGTCCAGCGTCGTCTTCACCGCGTCGACGATCTGGTTGACCGGCTCCTCGATCGCCTTGCGGATCTCCTCCGCGCTGACGACGATCGTCTTGGGCAGGCCACTGACCAGGTCGCGGCCGCGGATCTCGGCGTGCGGCTCGTCCGGCATCGGGAACGCCGAGCCGATCGCCATCTTGATCTCTTCCGCGGTGCGCTCGCCCAGCATGAGCGAGTACTCCTTCTTCACGTACGAGATGATCGCGCTGTCGAGCTCGTCGCCACCGGTGCGGATCGACTGGCTCGTGACGATCCCGCCGAGCGAGATGACCGCGACCTCGGTGGTGCCGCCGCCGATGTCGACGACCATGTTG
>JBHENF010000263.1:0-5513 GCA_046262175.1 Mycobacteriales bacterium | reverse complement strand
GCCCGCCCGCACGTCCAGCGGGGAGGAGAGCAGGTCGGCCGGGTACGCCGTCAGCAGCGTGGACGGCGACACTCGCGGGACGTCCGCCCCGGCGAGAGAGCCGCAGCGGCTGTCGAGGGTGACCTCCTTCCAGCCGACGCGGTCGTCGACGGCGCCGTCGACGTACGACAGCGACGTCGACGGCCGCACGTCGGAGCGCAGCCGGCACTCGAGCCGTGTCGTCGTCAGTCCGGCGGCGCCAGGCCGCGGCTCGCCCTTGCTGGACGTCACGGTGAGCGGCGCCGGCCGGCCGTCGAGCTCGAGGCCGAGCAACGGAGCCACCCGCGCGCACTCGCGTCGTGCGTACGAGGGCAGCCCGCCGGCCGCGGCGACCTCACCCTTGGCCTGCACCGTCGGGATCTCGGCCAGGTCGACCACGTGCAGCACCTCCACGCCGTCCGCCACGACGACGACGCGGTCGGCCGTGTTGACCGTGAAGTTGCCCAGCGGGTGCGCCAGCGCCGGGGCGGCCGGCAGCAGCGCCAGCGCGACGCCCGTCAGAAGGACGGCGACGAACCGCCTCACCCGAGGGTCTTGAGCTGCGCCCGCGCGGCCGGTGCCTGCAGCGGGTTGAACGACGGGTTCAGCGCGAGCGCCGCAGTGAGGTCGCGCCGGGCGCCGGCCGTGTCACCGGTGGCCGCCTCGATCACCCCGAGGTGGTAGCGCAGGTACGGCAGCCGGGTGCCGAGCCGCTGCGCCCGGCGGGCGATCGGCAGCGCCTCGCGCGACCGGCCCGCTTTGTGCAACGCCCAGGCGTAGGCATCCTGGACGAGAACGGAGTCCGGCCGCGTCCTGTACGCGGCGGTGGCGTAGTCCAGCGCCTTCGCGGCGGAGCCGTGGTCGGCCTCGAACAGCGCGAGCTCGAGGTCGACGTTGGCTCCGGAGGCGGCGAACAGCTGCTGCGTCGCCCGGACGACGTCGTACTGCTCGCGCGCCGCCGACGTCTGGCCGGTCGCCTCGAGCAGTTCGCCGAGCTCGACGAGGTAGGCGGGCTGCGGCTGCGTCTGCACGGCCTCGCGGTAGAGCGCGAGCGCCGCGGTCGGGTCGCCGGCCGCGGCGAGCGCCTTCGCCTGGCCGGTGACGGCGGGCAGATACGCCTGGTCGGCCGCAAGAGCGGCGTCATACGACGTGCGGGCCGTCTTCCGGTCGCCGTTGTTCCAGGCAAGCTCGCCCAGGTAGTAGAGCGCGAACGCCTTGTCGGCGGGCGCGAAGGCGTCATCGGCAGCTCGCTGCATGGCCGCCCGCGCGCCGGCGACGTCCCCGCGTAGCTCGCGCTGGTAGCTGGCGCGCGAGAAGGAGTCGGTGCCCGGCCGCAGGTCCAGCATCCGCTGGGACGCCTTGACCGCCTCGTCGTAGCGACCGAGCTCGGTGAGCGCATCGGTCTTGACGCCGTAGGCGGTGGCGTCGTAGTCGTTGATCGCCAGCGCCTTGTTCACGGTCGCGAGCGCACCCGGGAAGTCGTGCCGGGCCGCCGCCAGCACCGCAAGGCCGGTGAGGGCAGCCGCGTTGTCCTTCGGCATCAGCTCGAGCGATTGCGCGAACGCGCCCTGCGCCTTCGGGTAGTACGTCGGGTCTGCGGTCGTGCGGGCCTGCTGGACGTACGCCACTCCCAGCGCTGCCCACGCCCGGTCGTCCTGCGGCACCGCCTTCAACCGCGCTTGCAGCTGCGCCACCTGGCCGACCTGGCCCGCCGGAGCTGCGGCCGCCGGCGACTGCTCCACGTCCCGTGGGGACCCTGCGGCGGCGCCGACGGCGAGCAGCGCCGCCGCCAGGGCGACGACGCCGGCGCCCAGCGCAGCGTTGCGGGTCCAGCTCTTCACGCGGCCTCCTGCCGTCACGGTGCCACGTACGGGCGCTGCAGGACATTCGTACGAGCGACCCTCGCGGACGGGTCCATCCAAAACCGTCCGGTCGCCGAACGCCCTGGGACAACCCCCGAGTGGCACAAGTCACCGGGACGTGTCACGGTCAGCCGCCTCTCCTGTCAGGAGCGGTGTCTAGCCGTCTGCCCCGTACATCAGGCACCAGCCTCAGGAGACACATGTCCCAACCCCAAAGGCCCGCGCGCACCCGCGCGGTCGCCGTTCTCGCCGCAGCAGCAACGGTCGCCGGTGGTGCCGCTCTGCTCGGCCCCGGCACCAGCTCGGCGTCGAGCCACCGCGAGGCGCCGTACACCGCGTCCGACCCGCTGATCGACAACACCGACACGTACGCGTTCGTCAGCCCTGACGACGACACCACGGCGACCCTCATCACCAACGTCGTGCCGCTGCAGGATCCGTCCGGCGGCCCCACGTTCTTCCCCTTCGCCACCGACGCCCGCTACAACATCAACGTCGACAACAACGGCGACGCGAAGCCCGACCTGACCTTCCGCTGGACGTTCAAGGACGTCGACAAGCGCGTCACGGTCCAGCACGGCAACAAGGGTGGTGGCTCGTTCTCCTACACCGACGGCGTGGTGGACAGCCTCACCGACGACAACCTGCTCTTCCGCCAGACGTACACGGTCCAGGCCATCGACAACGCCACCGGCGTGACCACCGCGCTGGTGACCGACGCCCCCGTCCCGCCGAACAACATCGGCATCGGGTCCATCCCGAACTACCTGCCGCTGCGCGACGCGGCCGTCGAGGCCGGCAAGGTCGCGGGCGGTCCGTTCGACAAGGCGCAGGTTTTCGCCGGTCAGCGCCGCGACCCGTTCTTCCTCGACCTGCGCGTGTTCGACCTCCTCTACGGCGGCCCGAACCACCCGCTCGAGTTCACCGGCTTCAACCACGTCGCCGACAAGAACGTCAACACGCTGGCCATCAAGGTCCCCAAGAACCTCCTCGCCGCGGGCGGCAGCGTCGCCGACAACCCTGTGATCGGGGTCTGGGCCTCGACCGACCGCCACTCGACCCGCACCCTGCAGGCCACGAACACCGCTCCGATGACGAGCGAGTCGCGCAGCAGCGACGAGGTCAGCAGCGACCCGAACGCGGACGACTTCGTGCAGGTCTCGCGCCTGGGCATGCCGCTGGTCAACGAGGTCGTCGTCCCGGCGCCCTTCAAGGACTATTTCAACCGGTCCACCCCGGACAACGACGCGAAGCTCCAGCCGGTCGTCGACCGGGTCATCGACCCGGAGGTCCCGTACCTCGTCGAGAAGCTGTACGGCATCCCGAACCCGAACAAGGCGTCGGGCACCAAGAAGGACCGCGACGACCTCTTCGCGGTCTTCCTGACCGGCGTCGACGGGCTCAACAGCATCAAGCTGAACAAGCAGAACGCGGGCGTCCCGTCCGAGCAGCTGCGACTCAACCTGAGCATC
Organism: Mycobacteriales bacterium; assembly: GCA_046262175.1. Classification (GTDB taxonomy): domain Bacteria; phylum Actinomycetota; class Actinomycetes; order Mycobacteriales; family SCTD01; genus RYN-124. Next base: position 2,161 of record JBHENF010000263.1, on the reverse strand, counting down.
CCGCCGTCGGCGAACCCGAACCGGCTCGGCGTGCTCGGCGGCGACAACGCCGGCTTCCCCAACGGCCGCCGCCTGCGTGACGACATCGTCGACATCACGCTTCAGGTCGCCGAGGGCGTGCTCGTCCCGGAGCAGGACGCGGCCACCAAGGACGCGGTCAAGGGCCTAGGTGACGGCGTCAACAGCGCTGCTGCCGGCCTCGGCTCCGGCCAGATCGGCGACCAGCAGCTGGGGTCGTTCCCGTACGTCGCCGACCCGATCCCGGGCACCGACGTCCCGATCGGCGCCACGCCGGTCAGCTTCACGCAGGTCGTCACCAGCGCCAACGGCACAGTGACCACTCAGATCAAGAACATCACGCCGGCCATCCCCGGCGGGATCGTCCAGCTCTACCGCGTCAACGGTGACGGCTCGCTCACCGGCTTCGGCACGTCGCAGCTCAACGCTGCCGGCACCGAGAGCATCGTCCGTACCTTCCGGGCGACCCCGGGCACGAAGATCACGCTGAACTTCCGGGTCTTCCCGAAGCGTGGCTCCGCCGCTCAGGTCAACCGCGGTCTGCCGACGACGATCACGGTTCGCTAGCAGCACCTGCACATCCACCGGGGCGGTCTCTCCTAGGAGAGGCCGCCCCGGCGGCATGCCGTGGCATCGTCTGCGCACATCGAGAGAGGCCTTCCATGCGTCCCCTGCTCGTCCTGGCCGCCTGCGCGCTGGCTGCCGGCTGCACGTCCGGCAGCTCCGGCTCGTCGGGGCCGAAGCAGCCGCCCGTCAGCGCGTTCACGGACGGCACCTGCCGCGTCATCGCGCCCGACGTCCTCAGCATCGGCCGCGACGCCCGGGCCGTCGAGGTGGGGGTGGGGACGAAGGTCGCTCCGGCGACGCTGAAGCGGCTCGAGGAGGCGCAGAGCCGCCTGCGTCCCTTGGTCGAGGGCGCGGAGCCGGCGTACCAGCCCGCGCTCGACAAGCTGGTCGTCGCGGTCGGTCTCGTCCGGCTGCAGGCGCGCGTCGGCGGCGTCAAGGCGCCGACGCGGGACAACCTGCTGCAGAGCTACCAGGCCCTCGTCGACGTCTGCACGCGCCCGGCGTAGCCCCGGCCTGGGCGGGCACAGCAGCGGGGTGAGCGCCTCCGTCGACCCCCGCCCCCCCGTCACCGGGCCGGCCCCGGACCTGGCGCGCGTCGTCGACAGGAACATCGGCGCCCTGTCCTCGCGCGCGGAGCAGGAGGACCGGGCGAGGTCAGCGCAGGAGCGGCTCGCGGACAGGGTCACCGGGTTCACCGGCAGCCTGAGCTTCGTCCTGCTGCACGTCGTGCTCTTCGGGCTGTGGGTCCTCGTCAACGTCGGCGCGCTGTACGTCGAGCCGTTCGACCCGTCGTTCGTGATCCTCGCGACGACCGCGTCGGTCGAGGCGATCTTCCTGTCGACGTTCGTGCTCATCAGCCAGAACCGGATGCAGGTCCAGGCCGACGCCCGGGCGGAGCTTGACCTGCACGTCAGCCTGCTGTCCGAGCACGAGATCACCCGGCTGATCACGCTCGTGCAGGCGATCGCGCGCCGCCTCGACGTGGACGAGGCCAACGATCCGGAACTGGCGGAGCTCGCGCGGGATGTCGCGCCGGAGCGCGTCCTCGAGGAGATCGAGAGCAACCGCGGCGGCGCGTGAGCCAAGATCGAATTCGTGCTTCTGCTATGACATGAACCGACGGGTCCCGGGTAGCGCCCGAAGGAGGGCTGGTCCGCGGCAAGCGGCCGGCCGGTCGGCGAAGGGAACTGCATGTCGCGCACGGTCCTCATCACCGGGGGTGCCGGGTTCATCGGTGCGCACCTGGCCCGCCGGCTGATCGAGCAGGGCGACCGGGTCCGGGTGCTGGACAGCCTCCACCCGCAGGTCCACCGGAGCGGGGAACGACCGGAGTACCTGCACGAGGACGCCGAGCTCGTCGTCGGCGACGTCCGCGACGGCGACGCCGTGCGCAAGGCGCTGGTCGGGGTGGACCGGGTGGCGCACCTCGCCGCGCGCGTCGGTGTCGGCCAGAGCATGTACGAGATCAGCGAGTACACCTCCGTCAACGGCGTCGGCACGGGCGTGCTGCTCGAGGCGCTGCTCGACCACCCGGTCGAGAAGGTGCTCGTCGCGTCGAGCATGAGCGTCTACGGGG
>JBHENF010000262.1:0-10822 GCA_046262175.1 Mycobacteriales bacterium | reverse complement strand
TCGCCGTGGCCGCCGGGGACGTGATGGTCGTCCTGGAGGCGATGAAGATGGAGCACCCGGTGCGTGCGTCGGTGGACGGCGAGGTGACGGAGGTGCTGGTCGCTGCCGGTCAGCAGGTCGACGCGGGAGCGGTGCTCGTCGTGGTCAGCTGAGCCCCGGGCGGGTCAGCCGTCCACGGTCGTGACGTCGAGCTCGTCGTCCGCGTACTGCTTGCGCAGCACCTTCTTGTCGAACTTGCCGACGCTCGTCTTCGGCACCTCGCCGATGAACGCCCACCGCTCCGGCAACTGCCAGCGAGCCACGTGGGCACCGAGGTGCTCGCGCAGCTCCGCCGGCGTCGCGGTCGCGTCCGGCCGCAGCACGACGCAGGCCAGGGGCCGCTCGTCCCACCGCTCGTCGGGAACCGCCACCACCGCGGCCTCGTACACCGCCGGATGCCCCATGAGCGCGTTCTCGAGGTCGACCGACGAGATCCACTCGCCGCCGGACTTGATGACGTCCTTGCTCCGATCGGTGATCTGGATGAAGCCGTTCGGCAACACGCTCGCCACGTCGCCGGTGCGCAGCCAGCCGTCCTGGAACTTCTCCGGGTCCGGGTCGAGGTGGTACGAGCCGGTGATCCACGGTCCCTTCACCTGGATCTCCCCCACCGCCTCCCCGTCCCACGGCAGCTCCTGCCCGTCGTCGCCGACGATACGCAGCCGGACGCCGGCCGAGAGCCGGCCGGTCTTCGCCCGCCACGGCCACGGGTCGTCCTCGTGCGCCTTCGGCGGGTGCGACACGGCGGCGAGCGGTGACGTCTCCGTCATCCCCCACGCCTGCACGATGTGCACGCCGTGCCGCTCCTCGAACGCCTGCATCAGCGCGAGCGGCACGGCCGAGCCGCCGCACGGGACGACCCGCAGTGAGGACAGGTCCGTGGGGTTCTTGTCGACGTACGCGAGCAGGTCGTTCCAGATGCTCGGCACCGCGCCGGCCACCGTCGGCCGCAGCTGCTCGATCATCTTCGCGAGCGGCTCGGCCTGCAGGTAGCGGTCCGGCATGACGAAGTCGCAGCCGGCCAGCCAGCCGCCGTACGGCAGACCCCAGGCGTTGGCGTGGAACATCGGCACGACGGACAGGATCCGGTCCCGCTCGGCGAGCCCGAACGTGTTGGCGCCGGCCTCCGCGAGCGAGTGCAGGTAGTTGGAGCGGTGGCTGTAGACGACGCCCTTCGGGTTGCCGGTCGTGCCGCTCGTGTAGCACATGGCGGCCGGCGCGAGCTCGTCCAGCTCGGCCCAGTCGAAGTGCTCCGGAGCGGCTGCGAGCAGGTCTTCGTACGCGTGCACCGGCTTGTCCCCGAGGCCGCTGGTGTCACCCTCCCCGACCAGGACGTACTGCTCCACGGTCGTCAGGTTCGCCGCCACCTTCGCGAGCAGCGGCAGCACCGACGCGTTGACGATGATGACCTTGTCCGCGGCGTGGTTGATGACGTACTCGAGCTGCTCGGCGAACAGCCGCAGGTTCAGCGTGTGCAGGACCGCACCCATCGCGGGGACCGCGAGGTAGGCCTCGAGGTGCTCCTGGTTGTTCCACATGAACGTGCCGACGCGGTCGCCCTCCTCGACGCCGAGCGACGTCAGGGCGCCGGCCAGTCGCTCCGCCCGGGCAGCGATCTGCGCGTACGTCGCGCTCCTGGTCGTCTCCCCCTCCCACGTCGTGACGACGGAGTCGGCGTAGACGGTCGCACCGTGCCGGAGGATGTCGGTGATCGTGAGCGGGTGCTCCTGCATGGTGCTGACGACGCGATCGGCCATGAGTCCTCCTGGGGTCAGGTCCGCAACCTCCCGCACCGGAGGCGTCTGCTCAAGCCGGAGTGCCCCGCCGTACCGTGTCGCAGGTGAGCAGCTGGCGTCGGTGCGACTCGTGCCGCAAGGTGAAGTCGGTCGACGAGTACGACGACGAGGCCGCGGTCTGCCGAGCCTGCCTCACCGCGCCGGCGCCGAAGAAGAAGGCCGCGCCCGTGAAGCGGACCCGGGTTGCGACGGCCAGTCCGGTGCCGGACGCGCCACGGCAGCGGCTGACCGGAGCGGTCGGCAGCGGGGATCTGGAGGCACGCGAGCGGCGCGCGAAGCGAACGGCGTGGGAGCAGCTCGCGGAGCTGCATGCGGAGGAGTACGAGCAGCTGCTGCAGGTGGCCCGCCGGGCGGAGGGCCTGCGTACCTAGTACGCGCTGGGGCTGGGCTTGCTGTTGATCGTCTCGCTGCCGTCCTCGACCACGAGCGCCTTCGCGGCCAGCGCGTCGCCGTACGCGCGCCCGTGGTGGGCGCAGAACAGCAGGTCACCGGACGCCAGCACGGCGCGGACGAACGCCTGAGCGCCGCAGCGGTCGCAGCGGTCGAGCGCGGTGAAGGTGTGCGGGGCGAGAGCGGCTGCGGTCATGGTGCCCGTCCTCCGTGTCAACGTGCTGCTCGACGTTCGGTACGTGTGTATCGGCAGCGAACCGCCGGACACGAGTGCCGTGTGGGCGAGTCTGTGCCCGCTTTGCGCCGGCCTACGTGCGACACGCGCATCAGGTTGGTCACGGCGCCCTGGATGTCCGCTTGCAGGGGCTTCGTCCGCCCGGGAACAGGCGGAACCGACTGCTATCGTTCCTGCCCGAACGACCAGCGCCGCTAGCTCAATTGGCAGAGCAGCGGACTCTTAATCCGCGGGTTCGGGGTTCGAGTCCCTGGCGGCGCACCCGTATGCACCTGCGCGTTCTTCCCTCCGGAAGGGCGCGCAGACGACTTGGAGCCTTCCGTGCCACAGGGGACCGTCCGCTGGTTCGACCCCGAGCGGGGATTCGGGTTCCTGGCGCCGGAGGACGGCAGCGCCGACCTGTTCGTGCACGCCTCCGAGATCGCCGGGGACGGCGGCGCGAGGCTGCTCCGCGAAGGCCAGGCGGTCGAGTTCGAGGTGGGAGAGGGTGAGCGCGGGCCGCAGGCGAAACGCGTCCGGGTGACCGGCGAGGCGGCCCCGGGGACCGCCGTGGGCGTCCTGGGCAGCATCGCCTGGTACGAGCCGGGCAAGGGCTACGGCTTCGCGGCGCCGGACGGCGGCGGGCCTGAGGTCTTCGTGCACAGCTCTGCCATCGTCACCGGCGGCGTGGTGACGGCGGGGCAGCGGGTGGCGTTCCTCATCGCCGAGGGTGAGCGCGGCCCGCAGGCCGAGCACGTGATCCCGCTCGGCGCCGACGTCGGGCAGCCCGCTCAGGCTGACGGCGCCGACGGCACCGTGTCCTGGTTCGACGAGGGCAAGGGTTTCGGCTTCGTCACCCCCGACTCCGGTGGTGCGGACGTGTTCGTCCACGTCCGCGCGCTCGCTGAAGGCCTGACGTGGCTGACCGAAGGCGACCGCGTCATGTACGAGGTGGTCCAGGGCGACCGCGGGCCGCAGGCCCGTGACCTGCACCTCGTCCGGGGCGCCGCAGCCGAGGACGCCCCCGCCGTCTCCGCGCCCGCCGTCTCTGCGCCTGCCATCGCTGCGCGGGGCGGCGAGGGTGTGGTGGCGCGCTACGACGCGGAGCGGGGCTTCGGCTTCATCACCCCGGATGCGGGTGGCGCCGATCTGTTCGTGCACACGTCGGTAGTCGGTGGCGCTGAGCCGCTGCAGAAGGGCGAGCGGGTCCGGTTCAAGGTGCGCCAGAGCGACCGCGGGCCGCAGGCGGACCGCGTGGAGCGCGTCTAGCGAGGCTCGAGCCGCCCGAGGTAGACGTGCCGTCCCGCGCGCGCGGCGTGCCGGGTCAGCGTCAGCACGACGGGGATCTCGCTGCCGTCGCGGGCCAGCGCAGGCACCGAGAGGGGCGTGCCCAGCGCCGGGCCGCCGCCGTTGACGACGCTGCGGGTGAAGCCCGCGATGTGCGCCTCCCGCAGCCGCTGCGGGATGACGACGAGCAGGCGCTGTCCGACGAGCTCCGCCTCCGTCCAGCCGAGCAGCGCCAGCGCGCCCTCGCTCGCGGCCACGATGCGGTTGTGGTCGTCGCCGACGATCCACGCGGCGGCCTGCTCCGGCGTCAGAGTCCGGTCCCACTCCAGCACAACGGTGACGGCCGCGTCGTCGCCGGATGAGTCCAGCCGCCACGGGACCGCCGGGCCGCCGGCGTGCTGGTCGGCGACCTGCTGGCACATCCAGTTGCGCAGGGCGATGACCTCCGGCAGCGACGGCAGCACCAGGACGTCTTCCGTACCTGACAGGTGCGCCACGGCGTCGAGCACGCCCTGCAGCACGGAGAAGTCGGCGGGCTGCTCGTACGCGACGTCCACGTCCACGGCGTCGGACCCGGTCGGCACCGCCGCGCAGATCGCGGCGAGCGCGTTGCTCGCCCGGGTGATCTCGTCGAGGCCGTACGGCTGGACCGCGCCTGACATGGCCCGCAGCGCGTACTCGCGGATCATCCCGTTCCACTGCTCGGACGCGGCCTCCAGCAGCCGCACGGGAACGCCGAGCAGGCGGAAGGTCGCGGCACTCGAGGACATGCTGGGCATCATGGCGCACCGCGGCTACGCCCCGTCAGAGGCCGCGAGGCTGGACCGGCGCAGCTCTGACCCCCCGCGCGGCTCACACCAGGGGCCGTCCCTGCCGCTGACGCTTGTGCATGTCGCGCAGCAGCAGGGTGAACGGCAGGACCCGCACGCTCGCCGGCAGCCGCTGCTCGACCCTCCCGATGCGCCGCATCAGCCGGTCGAAACGCTGCTGCCGCCCGTCGTCCCACTCCAGCCCCATCGCGTCGCGGAACAGCGGCGGCAGGAAGCCCGTCGTCACGAAGGTGTTGAACTCGCCGAGCAGCCGCGTCGCGGGCGCAGGCAGGTTCTCGTGCCGCATCAGCGACGTGAGGTACGCACGCATCGGCTCGTCGATCGACACCGCCTGCAGCGACTGCTCCCAGTACTCCGCGAACGCGGCCCGATCCCGCGGCCACATCTCCGGCCGTACCTGCAGCGAGGTGCCGAAGCGCGCGCAGTGCGCATAGAGCGCGTCGGCGTCAGCACCCTGGGGCGCGCGCCCCATCCGCTCGAGCAGGTCGGCGGTGCCGTAGTAGAGGCACGCCGCGACCCACAGCTGCAGGTGCGGATCCATCGCGCTGTACTGCACCGCGCTGTCCGCGCCCGAGCGCACCTGCGCGTGCTGCTTGTTCACGGCCCGCCGGAACACCTGCTGGTCCTCGTCGGTCCCCAGCAGCGCGACGGCCAGGAACGTGAACGTCGTCCGCGCCCGCTTCACCGGGTGGTGCATGGCGCTGCCGTCAAGGACCGTGCTGTCCTTGACGCCGTACCCGACCTGCGGCCAGCCGAGCTGCATGATGATGTTCGCCATCCCGGCGAGGTTCGCGCCGAGACCGGACACGTGCTGGCGGATGTCGAACTCCGTCGCCGGCCGCCACGCCACCGTCGTCACGCGTACAGCTCCGCGAGCACGTCGTCGTACTTGCTGCTGACCACGCGGCGCTTGAGCTTCAGCGTCGGCGTCAGCTCCTCGCTCTCCGCCGTCCACTCGTCGGACAGCAAAGCGAACCGCTTGACCTGCTCGGGCCGCGACAGCCGCGCGTTCGCCGCGTCGACCGCCTCCTGCACGGCCGCCAGCACCTGCGGGTGCGTCGACAACTCGCGCAGGCCGGTGGCATCGACGCCCATCTTCGCGGCCACGACGGGAGCCATGTCCGGGTCGAGCGTCAGCAGCGCCACGACGTACGGCTTGGCGTCGCCTGCCACGTACGCGTGCCCGACCAGCGGGCTCTCCTTCAGCAGGTTCTCGATGTTCGACGGCGCGACGTTCTTGCCCGAGGAGGTGATGATCATCTCCTTCTTGCGGTCGATGACGTACAGGTAGCCGTCCTCGTCGAACCGCCCGATGTCACCCGTACGGACCCAGCCGTCCTCGTCGATGAGATCGGCGGTGGCCTCCGGCGCCCGGAAGTACCCGGGTGTGACGACCGGCCCGCGCACGAGGATCTCCCCGTCGTCCGCCAGGACCACCTCGATCCCCTCCTGCGCCCGCCCGACGCTGCCGAGCCGGAAGCCGCCCGGGCTGTTGGCGGTCACCGACCCGCACGTCTCGGTCATCCCGTACACGTCGTAGACGACGATCCCGAGACCGGCGAAGAACCGCGCCACCTCGAGCGGCATCGGTGCCGCAGCGGAGGCCGCCCACTCCACCTGATCGAGCCCCAACAGGGCGCGCAGGCCGCGCAGCACCGCCTCGTCCGCAGCGGCGAAGCGCTCGGCCAGGTCGGGCGGGACGACGCCGCCGTTCTCCTGCGCCTCGACCCACGCCAGGCCGGACGCGAGAGCCTGCGTCACGCGATCGTCGGCCTTCGCCGCAAGCAGCGCGCTGACGCCGGCCATGACCTTCTCCCACACGCGGGGCACGCCGAAGAACCGCGTCGGCCGGACCTCCGCGAGTGTTGCCGGCAGAGCCGCCGGGTCGTCCAGCAGGTAGACGTGGCCGCCCTGCACCTGCGGGATGTACATGCCGAGCACCCGCTCGGCGATGTGCGCGAACGGCAGGTACGACACCGACCGCCCGGGACCGACGAGGCCGGCCGTCGCCGCCGAGCTCTGCGCCTCGAACAGCACGTTGCGGTGCGTCAGCACGACCCCCTTGGGGCTGCCCGTGGTGCCCGACGTGTAGAGGATCGTCAGCGGCTGCTCGGGCACGACCCCCGCGATGCGCTTCTCGCACTCGTCCGCCGCCGTCGCCCGGTGCTCCGCCCCGACCTTGCGCAGGTCGGACCACGCCACGACCTGGTCGGTGACGACGTCCTCATCGATGACGACGACCGCCTTCACCGGATGCGCCTCGAGCGCCTCGGCCCAACGCGCCAGCTGGTCAGCGCCCTCCAGCACCACGACGGACGGCGTGCTGTGCTGCGCGATGTACGCGACCTGAGCCGGCGCCAGCGTGGCGTACACCGTCATCGGTGTGCCTCCGGCGTGCACGACGGCGAGGTCGGCCAGCACGTGCTCGGTCCGGTTGGAGGCCATCAGCGCCACCGTGTCGCCGGGCTGCAGGCCCAGCCGCACGAGGCCGGCCGCGAGGTCGAGCACCTGCTCGTACAGCTCGCCCCACGTGAGCGTCCGCCAGCCGCCCTCGCCGTGCCGGTCGGAGTAGGCGGGCAGGTCGCCGCGGTCACGCACGGTGTCGGCGAGGGCGGCGCACAGGGTGCCGGGCGTTGCGGTGGTCATGTCGAGCTCCTAGTAGCTGCGCGGCAGGCCGAGGACCTGCGTGCCGAGGTGGGCGAGGACGAGCTCCTCGCTGACCGGGATGTTCTTGCCGATCCGCGCGTCGCGGAAGAGCCGCTCGACGGGCGTGTCCTTGGAGTACGCCATGCCGCCGAACACCTGGAACGCCTGGTTGCTGGCCTCCCACGCGACCTGGGCACCGGTGAGCTTGGCGATGTTGGTCTCGGTGCCGCACGGCAGGCCCTGATCGAACAGCCAGGCAGCCTTGTACGTCATCAGGCGGGCCAGCTCGGTCTTGGCCTTGATCTGGGCGAGCGGGAACTGGATCGCCTGGTTCGCACCGATCGGCCGGCCGAACACGACCCGCTCCCGTGCGTAGTCGCACGCCACCTGCAACGCGGCCTCGGCATGGCCCACGCCGCCCGCGGCCGCCAGGATGCGCTCCGGGTTCAGGACGTCCCACAGCACCGAGAACCCGCCGTCGACCTCGCCGATCACGTTGGCGGCGGGCACCCTCACGTCGTCGAAGAACACCTGGTTCGCCGTGACGACGTTGCCGCCGAGTTTCGGGATCGACTGGTACGTCAGCGTTCCGGCCGCTACGGCCTGCGCGATGTCGACCAGCAGCAGCGTGAAGCCGGACGTCCGCGGCGAGGCCTGCTCCCTTGGCGTGGACCGGGTGACGACGATCATCCAGTCGGCCTCGTCGACCGCCGAGATCCAGATCTTCTGGCCGCGTACGAGGAAGTCGTCCCCGTCGCGTCGCGAGCTCGTCGTGATCTCGATGGCGTTGCTGCCCGCATCGGGCTCGGTAAGCGCCAGGCAGAAGCGGGTGTCACCGTTGGCGATCCCCGGCAGGATCGCCCGCTTCTGCTCGGCCGTGCCGTGACGTGCCAGTGTCATCGCCCCGAACCCGGGCGTGAGGATGTAGAGGAACGTGCCGGCCGTGCCGCCGGACGCGGCGAGGGTCTCGCACGCCACGGCCAGCTCGAGCATCCCCTGGCCACCGCCGCCGAACTCCTCCGGAACGCACAGCCCGATCCAGCCGCCGGCCGCCAAGTCGTCCCACACCTCGCGCGGAAAGCGCTTCTCCTCGTCGCAGCGTGACCAGTAGGCGTGGTCGTACTTGCCCGCGACCGCGGCGACGCCGTCGCGCACCGCCAGTGCACTGGGCGGCAGGGTGAAGTCCATGGTGTCCCCTCAGAGGTCGGGGGAGCTGGTGCTCCCCCTGCCTGGCCGCCGGAGCAGCGACGTCGGTGCCGCGAGCGGCTTGCTCGGCAGAGCGGTGCGGACCATGAGCAGCAGGGCCAGCAGTGCGATCAGCCCGGCTCCGACCGAGCGATGCGATCCAGGTGCCCGCGTGGCGGCCAGAGCGGTAGCGACCGGCTGCGAGTCCTGTGCCACCACCGGGTTCTGCCCGGGTGCGCCGGCGACCGTCGCGGGCAGCGCGGCGGCCGGTGCCGGAGCAGCCGCCGACAACGGCTGGCCGGCCACCGCCACGATCGCTGGCGCCTCGGCTTCTGGCGGGGGCTGCCGATCCTGCTCCTGCTCCTGCGGTGCCACCGCGGCCGGCACCGGCTCCTCGACGTAGCGCGAGAACGCGGCTGCCGTCGGCGGTACGAACGACACGGCGAAGGGCTCGGTCGCCGCCGGATCCGGCACGAGCACGACGTCGAGCCGGCCGGTCGCGGCCGTCACCTCCGGCGTCAGCTCCCAGCTGACGGAGGTCCCGACGACGGTGCCGACCGCGTGCTGCGTGCAGTCGTACGCCGGACGGGCTTCCCACGCCTGGCCGGCGCCGGGCTGCCACGCAGCCGTCGCGGGGCAGGCCCAGACGACGGGTGTCTGCGTGCTGCCGCCGTCCGCGAGCGTGAGCGTCAGCACCGCCTCCTTCGCGAACACAGCGGTGCGAACTGCGGTGTACGCCGCGACGCCGGCCGGCCCGTTCTGCACCGCGAGTCCGCCGTCGACGTCGGGGGTGTCGCCGAGCGGCGTCGTCCGGCGCAGCTGGGACCACGACGCGGCGGGCGGCGCGTCCTCCGCCCATGCCGGAGCGCACCCCAGCAGCACGACGGCCAGCAGCAGCACCGCGAGCCGCTTCATCCGACCCTCTGCAGAGCGCCGCCGCGGGAGCGGGCGATGGTCGTCGTCTCCGTACCGAGGTAGGACGAGACGACGAGCGGATCGGACAGCACCTCGTCGGCGGAGCCGCGGGCGATCACGGCGCCGAGGTGCATGCAGACCAGCGTGTCCGAGATCGTGGACAGCAGCGGGATGTCGTGCTCGATGACGAGCAGCGACGCGCCCGTGTCGTCACGCACGCGGAGCAGGACGTCCCGCAGCCCCTCCACCTCGCGCTGGGCGATGCCGGCAGCGGGCTCGTCGAGCAGCAGGACGCGCGGCGCGTGCGCAATGGCGCAACCCAGCTCGACGATCCGGCGGGTGCCGGTGGACAGGTCGGAGACGAAGGCGTCCCGGTAGCGGCCCAGGTTCATCAGCTCGACCACCTCATCGGCCGTGAACGCGATGTCCGACTCGCTGCGGACGGCGGCACCGAGGCGCAACGCGTAGGCCGCCGGGTCGCGTACGTCGACGTGCCGGTCGAGCGCCGTCTCGAGGACCTCGTGCACCGTCATCGACGGGAACAGCCGCGCGTCCTGGAACGTGCGGCCGAGGCCCCGGACGGCCCGCTCGGCGGTCGACGTGGCCGTGACGTCGGCTCCGTCCAGCAGCACCTCGCCGCCGTCCAGTGGCAGAAAGCCGGAGCAGGCGTCGAACAGGGTCGTCTTGCCGGCGCCGTTCGAGCCGAGGACTCCGACGATCACGCCGGATCCGACGGTGAGGCTGACGTCGTCGAGCGCGCGGACGCCGCCGAACGACCGGGCCAGGTTGCGGACCTCCAGCCGCGGCTCGTCCTCGGGCGCCGCCTCGGGCCGCCGCTGCGCAGGCGCGGTCCGGGCCGGCTGCAGGAAGACCGCGCGCACGATGTCGTCGCGCTGCACGAGCTCGTCGGTCCGGCCGCTGAACCTCGTCTGACCCTTCTCCAGGAAGACAGCGTGCTCGGCGACGGAGGTCGCGAGGTCGATGGACTGCTCCACCACGACGACGGTGGTGCCTTCGCGGTTGATCTCGCGTACGACGTCGAGGATCTCCGCGACGACGGCGGGCGCGAGGCCGAGCGACAGCTCGTCGATGAGCAGCAGCCGCGGGCGGCAGAGCAGCGCCTGGCCGATCGCGAGCATCTGCTGCTGTCCGCCGGAGAGCTCACCGGCCGGCACGTCGAGCCGCTCGCGCAGGACGGGGAACAGCGCGAGCGCGCGCTCGGTGGCGGCGGCGGTGAAGGCGCTGTCACGGCGCGCGGTCCAGCCAGCGAGGCGCAGGTTGTCGCGTACCGAGAGCGAGGAGAAGACACCGCGGCCGCCCGGTACGAGGACGATCCCCGCGCGCAGGCGGGCCGCCGGGTCCCAGCCGGTGATGTCCTGGCCGTCGAAGACGACCCGGCCGGCCCGCGCGGGCAGCAGACCGCACACGACCTTCAGCACCGAGGACTTGCCCGCGCCGTTGGTGCCGAGCAGAGCGAGGACGCCGCCCGCCTCGACCGCGGCGTCGACCCCGAACAGCAC
>JBHENF010000261.1:0-9639 GCA_046262175.1 Mycobacteriales bacterium | reverse complement strand
CCGGTGTCGCCCTTCGGCCCCTGGATCCCCTGCGGGCCGATCGGCCCGGTCTCACCCGTGTCGCCCTTGGCGCCAGTAGCACCAGTGGCACCAGTGGCACCGGTCAGGCCGGTGTCGCCCTTCGCGCCCTGCGCGCCGGTCGCGCCCTGGGCACCGGTTGCACCAGTGTCGCCCTTCTCACCCTGAGGGCCCTGAGGGCCGACAGCTCCAGTAGCGCCAGCAGCACCCGTGTCTCCCTTGGCACCGGTCGCGCCAACAGCACCCGTGTCGCCCTTGGCACCCGTAGCGCCCGTTGCACCAACAGCACCCGTGTCGCCCTTGGCACCCGTAGCGCCCGTGTCGCCCTTGGCACCCGTAGCGCCCGTGTCGCCCTTAGGCCCCTGCGGCCCAGCCGGCCCAGCCGGCCCAACAGGGCCGACGGCGTTCCAGCTGATGGGGGTATCCCCCTTGAGGCACCCGGCGGAGCCGGTCACGTACAGCGCGCCGCTCTTGGCCGTCTGGCAAGCCTGGATGGTGGAACCCGTGCTGTCGACGGCCAGGGCGAGCCCCGGCGCCGCCGCGATGAAGGTGGTGGCACCGGCCACCACGTACATACCTCGGCGGACGTTCTTGGCGATCTTCGATGCGTGGCTAGACATGCGGCTTCCCCTGGTGAGTGGTGGCAGGGGCGCCGGTTTCGCCTTGCTGACCGCGGGGCCGGTGGCGACCAGATGTTCGCCCCGCGGGTCATAGCTCGCCCGAGTTGTCTGTGCTGTCGTGAGCACTCTCCGGGCGGCAGCGCATTACCGGCATCAACCGATGAGTTGGACCTGATCAACCGTTCGGCGGCTAGTCACTAGCCCAGACGGACCATCCGGCATGTCTAACATGTCGGGTACGGGCCTAAGGCACGAGGAAGCCCTGTTCCACGAGCCTCTGCACGACGGGCAAGCCCTGCTCGACCGCCTCCTCTTCAGGGATACCAGCACTGACGGCGAGCAGCGAGAACAGCATCCGCAGCGGCACCATCCCGTCGCAGCCGGCCAGCAGCGCAGCGCCGTGCTCGTCGGTACCGCCGCTCCACCGCAGCCCCGCGGACTGCTGCAGCAGCTGGCTCTCGACGTACCAGCCGTCGTCCTCGCGCACGGCGACCTGGTGCAGCCGCACGTCCTCGCGCAGGCGCCACGCCCGGTCGAGCACCCCCTCCGCGAGCGCGTCGCGGCGGGCGAAGTGGTCCAGCACCTCGGCGCCCCAGCTGGCTGCGACCGGCTGGTCCACCACGTCGAGCACGACCTCGCCGCGTCCGGGCCGCAGCGCCACCACCCCGAACGCCACCGCCTCGACCCGCATCCGCTCCAGCCCGTTCATCCAGGCGTCGTACAGCTCGCCGAACCGCGCGTTCTCGTCGCTGTCGCGCAGCCACGCCGTTACGTACTCCTGCGGCGCCGCGAGCTCGCGCTGCACGATCCACGCGTCGCAGCCCGTCGGCACCCAGGAGCGCACGCGCTCGTCGCCGTCCTCGCCGAGCAGGTGCAGCCAGTTGACGAGCAGCACAGCGACGCCCTCGCTGGCCAGCACCCCGGGCAGCTCCTGGACGAGCCGGCGGCAGACGTCGTCACCCGCTAGGCCGGCGTCCCGATAGGTGTACGAGGCACCCGGGCTGATGACGAACGGCGGGTTGCTCACGACCAGGTCGAACCGCTCGCCGGCGACCGGCTCGAGCAGGTCGCCCTGCCGCACGTCCAGCTCGAGGCCGTTCAGCGCTGCGGCGAGCCGGGCGTACGAGACCGCGCGCGGGTTGCGGTCCGTGGCGACGACGGCCGCGCTGTGGTCCTCGGCCAGCAGCGCCTGCACGCCGGAGCCCGCGCCGAGGTCGAGGGTGCGGCCGATGGTCCGGCGCGGGGTGGCTGCGGCCAGGGTCATGCTGGCCGCGCCCACGCCCAGCACCTGCTCCGGGTCAGCGACGCGGCCGGCGTCGTGCGGCACGACCACCTCGACGCCGCCCGACACGACCGGCTGCAGGCGGACCCGCGCGCTGCCGTCCGGGCTCAGCCACGAGGCGGGGAGCTCAGAGCTGCCGGGGACGCCGAGGATCAGCTGCCGGGCGAGCTGCTCCAGCGGGCTGCCGCCGGCCGTGCGGCGCAGTACCGGCGCGAGCTCCTCGCGGTCCAGGTGCGTCCGGTACGTCGCGCCCAGCAGCTCGTCCAGCGCCGCGGCCGACCAGCCTGCGGCGTCGAGGACCTCCCGTACGCGGGGCGCGTCGGCGAGCAGCTGGTCCGGGTCGGGAAGCGTCACGGGCGGCGACGCTAGCTGTGGCACCGGCCGAGGGAGCGTGCACACAGCGGCCAGATCCTGCACGTCGCGCTCAGACGGCGGGCGTGGTGCGACTTCTGGGCGGCTTCTGCACGGAAGGCGGGGCCTGAAGATCGGCGTGCATGCGAGCGCGCTCAAGGGCGCGTCGCAGATGCGCACGGCGACCGTGTCCCGACATGCCGAAGGCGGGCTCCCGGGTCGGGAGCCCGCCTTCGTCCGTGCTTAGCGGGTGGCGATCCGGCGGATGCCCAGCGCGGCGCCGATCAGCAGCAGCGCGGAGGCGGCCACCAGGGGCGCGCCACCGGTACGCGGCAGCTGCACGGGCGGAGCGACCGGCGGCGGTGGCGCGACGACCGGAGCCGGCACCGTCACCGGCGCGAGCGGGCCGCTGGCGAAGTCGCCGTTGACGGCGCAGAAGATCTCGAGGTTGTTGTAGTAGGTGCCCGGCTGCACGGTGCCCTTGAGCTTGACCACGAAGGTCTGCGTCAGCGTCTTGCCGGCACCCAGCGTCACGCCGTCGGGCCGGAGCACGGCGTCGACGCCGCCGTCACCGCGCTTCGGGGCCGGCATGTCGAACGTCTTGCCGAACGCACCGTTGGTGGAGACGAGGTCGAAGACGGGGTCGAGGTGGTCGACGAAGCGCAGGACGTCGCAGTCGGCCGCTCCCTTGTTGGTCACCGTCGAGGTGTAGGTGACGGTGTCGCCCGCGTTGGCGGTCGAGGGCGAGGCGTTCTTCGTGAAGGTGATCTCCGGCTTGCTGCCCGGCACGCCGGTGAAGTCCGAGCCCTTGCCATTGGGGCAGACGACGCCGCTGACGGCGTGGCTGATGATCAGGTCGCCGAGCACGAGGTCGCTCGCACCGATGATGTGCAGCCCGTTCACGACGATGCCGCGGCCGTCAGCAGTCGGGTGCTGCTCGTTGACGATGACCGTCGCCAGGCCCGGGATGCTGATGCGGGTGTTCGGGGCCGGGTCCGGCAGGATCGTCGTACCGGCGATCTTGAGGTTCTGGAAGACGGAGCCCTTGCCGTTGGGCGCGACCGTGCAGTCGCTGTTGGCCTGCGCGCGGATGACGTCGGCGCTGATCGTCGGGACGCCGGCGTTGACGAGGGCGGTGACGCCCTCGGTCTGGGCGGAGGCGACCGCGCTCGGACCCGCGCAGTTGGCGCCGGCCAGCGTGTTGAGCGTCTTGGCCGTGACGGCCGGGCTCGCGTCGACGTTGCCCGGGAAGACGTCCTCGTTCGGCTTGGCCGCGTTGGGCGGGCAGGACTGGCTGGCGTTGGAGAACGTGTTGGGGTCCAGCGGCGAGCCCGCGAGCGGGCCCGGGAGCGGGATCGCGGTGAGCACGTTCAGGTCCAGGATGATCCCGCTGGCGTTGGCGAAGCCACCGGGCGCGGGTGTCGCGGCGTACGCGGGGCTGGTGGCGCCGGCCGCGACGAGCAGCACAGCGCCCGCTCCGGCGGCGGCGAGGGTCTTCCGGATCATGCTCACGAGGGTCTCCGTTCGGCGTTCCGCAGCGGGAAGGCCGTGATCGTTGCGGGGCAGGGGCGGCACCCACGTCCCGAGGGCAGGGAGACGGCGGCAACGACCTCGTGCCCCGTAACCACGACATCACACATCGTTACTTCGGTGGGATTCGGACAATATAACCCGAAAGCCCGCCCCGGGCGACCCCGGGGCGGGCTCTCGGACGTTCCACGCCTAGGCGTTGACCTTCTCCACGACGTCAGCCGCACCCGCCACGCCGCGCTTGTTGCTCACGGTGACCGCGGCAACGATGCCCGCGATCGCGAGGGCCGCGACGACGAACCGCACCCCGAGGTTGGCATCGTCGCCAATGGCGTACTTGACGACCGTCGGCGCGATCAGCAGGGCCACGAGGTTCATGACCTTGATGAGCGGGTTGAGAGCCGGGCCGGCCGTGTCCTTGAACGGGTCTCCGACCGTGTCGCCGATGATCGTCGCCTCGTGCGACGGGCTGCCCTTGCCGCCGTGGAAGCCGTCCTCGACGAGCTTCTTGGCGTTGTCCCAGGCCCCACCCGAGTTGCTCAGGAAGACCGCCATGAGCACACCGGCGGCGATAGCGCCGGCGAGGAACGCTCCGAGCGGCTGGTAGCCGAGGGCGAAGCCGACCGCGACCGGGGACAGGACGGCGAGCAGGCCGGGGGTGGCGAGCTCACGCAGCGAGTCCTTGGTGCAGATGTCGACGACGCGGGCGTAGTCGGGCTTCTCCGTGTAGTTCATGATCCCCGGCTTGGTGCGGAACTGCTCGCGCACCTCGAACACGACGCGGCCCGCGGCGCGGGACACGGCGTTGATCGCCAAGCCGGAGAACAGGAACACGACGGCCGCGCCGATGATGAGGCCGAACAGCAGGTTGGGCTTCTCGATGGACAGCGAGAAGTCACCGGCCTGCCGGCCCGCCTCGATGAGCGAGCGCTCGACCTCGGTGCGGAACGAGCCGAACAGCGCGGTCGCGGCGAGCACGGCCGTGGCGATCGCGATGCCCTTGGTGATGGCCTTGGTGGTGTTGCCGACCGCGTCGAGGCTGGTGAGCACGAGGGCGCCGGCCTCGGTGACCTCGCCGGACATCTCGGCGATGCCCTGCGCGTTGTCGCTGATCGGGCCGAACGTGTCCATGGCCACGATGACGCCGACGGTGGTGAGCAGGCCGGTGCCGGCGAGGGCGACGGCGAACAGCGCGACGACGGTCGAGCCGCCACCGAGCAGGAAGGCGGCGTAGACCGCGCCGCCGATGAGCAGCGCCGAGTAGACGGCCGACTCGAGGCCGACGGAGATGCCGGCGAGGATGACGGTGGCCGGGCCGGTCAGCGAGCTCTTGCCGATCTCGCGCACCGGCTTGCGGTTGGTCTCGGTGAAGTAGCCGGTGAGGACCTGGATCAGCGAGGCCAGCACGATGCCGATGATCACGGCGCCGATGGCGATCAGGCGCGGGTCGCGGTCGGACTGCGCGCCGCCGTCGAGGCCCGCGAAGGTGCTCGGCAGGTACGCGAACGCGGCGATCGCGACGAGCACTGCGGACACCAGGGCGGACAGGAAGAAGCCGCGGTTGATGGCGGCCATGCCGTTGGGGTCGCTGTCGCGCGGCGAGGTGCCGTAGATCCCGACGAGCGCGGTGAGCACGCCGATCGCCGGGACGATGAGCGGGAACACCAGGCCCTGCGAGCCGAACGCTGCCTGGCCGAGGATCAGCGCCGCGACGAGCGTCACGGCGTACGACTCGAACAGGTCGGCCGCCATGCCGGCGCAGTCACCGACGTTGTCGCCGACGTTGTCCGCGATAGTCGCCGCGTTGCGCGGGTCGTCCTCCGGGATGCCCTGCTCGACCTTGCCGACGAGGTCGGCGCCGACGTCCGCGGCCTTGGTGAAGATGCCGCCGCCGACGCGCATGAACATCGCGAGCAGGGCGCCACCGAAGGCGAAGCCCTCCAGCACGCGTGGCGCCTGCTCGTCGTACGCCAGCAGCACGATGGACGCGCCGAGCAGACCGAGCCCGACCGTGAACATGCCGACGACACCGCCGGCGCGGAACGCCAGCCGCAGCGCCTTCTTGGTGCCGGACTCGTTGGCGGCGTTGGCCACGCGCAGGTTCGTGCGCGTCGCCAGCGTCATGCCGACGAAGCCGACGAGCGCGGAGAAGCCTGCGCCGACGAGGAAGAAGACCGAGCGCCCGACCCGCACCGAGCTGCTGTCGGCCGGAAGCAGGAACAGCAGCAAGAACACGATCGCGGCGAACACCGCGAGGGTCCGGAACTGGCGGCGCAGGTAGGCAGCCGCTCCCTCCTGGACCGCCTTGGAGATCTCGATCATCTTGGGAGTGCCCTGCCCGGCGGCCAGCACCTCCTTGGCGAACACGGCGGCGAAGCCGAGCGCAACGAGGGAGATCAGCAGGACGATCGTGACGATCGTCTTGCCGTTGCCGGTGACCGAGGCGAGCCTCTCGCCTTCGGCGGCGAGGGTGTGCGCGGACATGCGTCCTCCTGTTTCAGCGCGGGTCCTCGGGTTGCGAGGCCAGCGGGGTGGCAGTGCGAAAGAGCGCTGCGACGAGCGCAGCCGGGCACAGCGAAGCCGGCCGCGCGAGAGCGGGCCGGAGGCGAGGAGAGTCTAGCGACTGCGGTAGCCCGTACGGACTACCGGGGGCCTCAGGCCCGGGCGACCGAGGTCGCGCCGGGGGCGGCGCCGACGGGCAGCGGCCACCGGAGCGTCACGGTGGTGCCGTGGGCGCCGGCGTCGACCGCGCAGTCATCGACAAGGCCGGACAGGACGGCGAGCGACACGTCCGGGTCGGCCACGTCGTCCGGCTCCTCGGCGCCGAGCATGTCGGTTGCAGGGTCGTCCGGCACCGGACCGGCGGCGGGGCCCTTGTCGGTGACGGTGACCGTCAGCCCGCCGGGCTCGTCCTGGACCGTGATGCGCACGGGGACGTCGTGGGCGTGCCGCGCGTGCAGCCCGACCGCGCGCGAGGCGGCCTCGCCGATGGCGAGCCGCAGCTCGTCCAGCAGAGCGTCGTCGAGCCCCGCGCGGCGGGCCGCGGCCACACCGACGAGACGCGCCGTCCGCACGTGGGCGGGCAGCGGCGCCAGGGTGAGCTCGACGAGGGCCATCAGTCGGTGGCTGCGACGGCCTCTTCGACGGACGCGTGGATCGGGAAGACCTTCGTCAGTCCCGTGATCCGGAAGATCTTCAGGATGCGCTCCTGCGTGCAGACCAGGCGCAACGAGCCCTCGTGGGCACGCACGCGCTTGAGGCCGCCGACCAGGACGCCGAGGCCGGTGGAGTCGAGGAACTCGACGCCCTCCATGTCGACGACCAGGTGGTACTGGCCGCTGCTCACGAGGTCGATGAGCTGCTCGCGCAGCTTCGGCGCCGTGTAGACGTCGATCTCGCCACCGACGACCACCACGGTGCGCTCACCCGCTGCCCCGGATTCAGTGCGGGTCGACAGGGACAGGTCCACGGGTCTCCTCCATGCAGCATGCGGAGGGCTGCAGTGCCCCCCGGTCGTGTCGTACGGCGACGCAGTCCT
This sequence comes from Mycobacteriales bacterium, assembly GCA_046262175.1. Lineage (GTDB taxonomy): Bacteria > Actinomycetota > Actinomycetes > Mycobacteriales > SCTD01 > RYN-124. Next base: position 2,300 of record JBHENF010000261.1, on the reverse strand, counting down.
CGTACGGACTGGCTCCGCCGTACCCGGCGTGTCTGTAGATCTAACCGCAGCGGTTGCCGGCGCTCGGCTCTGGGAGGATGGCGCCCGTCGTGACCGCACCCAAGACCCTGCTCTCGAGACTGCTGCTGGACCCGACGCGGGCGGACCGGGTCACGCACGTCGAGCACGTCCCGCCCCGCGAGGGCCGGCGCGCCGACTGGCCCGCCTGGACCGACCCGCTGCTGGTCGAGCGGCTGATGCACCTGGGCGTCCCGGCTCCGTGGGAGCACCAGGCGCAGGCCGCCGAGCTCGCCCATGGCGGCTCCTCGGTCGTGCTCGCCACGGGCACGGCGTCGGGCAAGTCGCTGGCGTACCTGCTGCCGGTCCTGTCCTCGCAGCTCGGCGACCCGCGGGCGACGGCGCTGTACCTGTCGCCCACGAAGGCGCTCGCGACCGACCAGCTCCGGGCCGTACGGGGGTTGTCGCTGGCGGCCGTCCGGGCGGCGACGTACGACGGTGACACGCCCCGCGAGGAGCGCGACTGGGTGCGCCAGCACGCGACGTACGTGCTCACGAACCCCGACATGCTGCACCGGGGCGTGCTGCCGAGGCACCCCGACTTCGCGCGCTTCCTGCGCGGGCTGCGCTACGTCGTGGTGGACGAGTGCCACACGTACCGCGGCGTGTTCGGGTCCAACGTGGCGCAGGTGCTGCGGCGGTTGCGGCGGGTGTGCGCGCGGTACGGGAGCTCGCCGGTCTTCGTGCTCGCGTCGGCCACGGTGTCGTCGCCGGAGGAGTCGGCCGGGCGGCTCACGGGGCTCGAGGTCGTGCCGGTGACGGACGACGCCTCGCCACGCGGGTCGACCGAGTTCGCGCTCTGGGAGCCGCCGCTCATGCCCGACTACGGCGGCGAGCACGGCGCGCCCGTGCGACGGTCGGCGACGGCGGAGGCGGGTTACCTGCTGGCCGACCTGGTCGTCGAGGGGGCGCGGACCATCGCCTTCGTACGGTCGCGGCGGGGCGCTGAGTCGGTCGCGCTGAACGCACGGCGGGCAGTGCTGGAAGCTGCCCCCTCGCTGGCCGGTCGGGTGGCTGCCTACCGGGCCGGCTACCTCCCGGAGGAGCGGCGCGAGCTGGAGCGGCGGCTGCAGAGCGGGGACCTGCTCGGCGTCGCGGCGACGAACGCCCTCGAGCTGGGGGTCGACGTCGCCGGCCTCGACGCGGTCGTGCTCACCGGGTGGCCCGGCACGGTCGCGTCGGTCTGGCAGCAGGCCGGCCGCGCCGGCCGGGCCGGGCAGGGGGCGCTCGCGGTGTTCGTGGCGCGCGACGACCCGCTGGACACGTACCTGGTGCACCACCCGGCCGCCTTGTTCGGGCGCCCAGTCGAGACGACCGTGCTCGACCCGACGAACCCGTACGTCCTCGGCCCGCACCTGTGCGCCGCCGCCGCCGAGCTGCCGCTGACCGAGGACGACCTGCCGCTGTTCGAGGGCGCCGAGCCGGTGCTCGCCGACCTGGTGCGGCGCGGCCTGCTCCGACACCGGCCGAAGGGGTGGTTCTGGACGTCGCGCGAGCGGCCGGAGGTGGACATCCGCGGCGCCGGCGGCCCGCCCGTACGACTGGTCGAGTCCGGGACCGGTCGACTGCTCGGCACGGTGGACGCGTCATCCGCCCACGCGCAGGCGCACACCGGAGCGGTGTACCTGCACCAGGGGGACACGTACGTCGTGGACCGGCTCGACCTCGACGAGTCGGTCGCGCTGGTGCGGGGGGACGACCCCGACTACTCCACGTCGGCGCGGGACGTGACCGACATCCGGATCGTGGAGGAGCTGCGCGGGCTGGCGTCGGACGGGGTGCGGTTGTCGTTCGGCACGGTCGACGTGACGAACCAGGTGGTGTCGTTCCTGCGCAAGCGGATCGGCTCGGGCGAGATCCTCGGGGAGGAGCCGCTGGACCTGCCGCCGCGGGAGCTCCGTACGCGGTCGGTCTGGTACACGGTCTCGCCGGCGCTGCTGGGCTCCGCCGGGCTGGACTGGGCGGACGTGCCGGGGGCGGCGCACGCGGCGGAGCACGCGGCGATCGGGCTGCTGCCGCTGTTCGCGACCTGCGACCGCTGGGACATCGGGGGCGTGTCGACCGCGCTGCACGAGGACACCGGCGAGTGCACGGTCTTCGTGTACGACGGGCACCCGGGCGGGGCGGGGTTTGCCGAGCGGGGGTACGTGCGGGCGGCGGCCTGGCTGCGGGCGACCCGGGAGGCGATCGCGTCGTGCGAGTGCACGAGCGGCTGCCCGTCCTGCGTGCAGTCGCCCAAGTGC
>JBHENF010000260.1:0-4739 GCA_046262175.1 Mycobacteriales bacterium | reverse complement strand
CTCTGGGACCCGCCGAACGAGCGGACCCGCTCCGCCTCGGACGAGCTCGTGTAGTAGAAGCCGGCCCAGCGGAAGTCCGTCTGGACGTTGGTGTAGGTCGTCCGCGCGTTGCCTGCACCGTCCGTGAGCGCACTCCGGCTGAAGTGGGTGAGGTACTTGTTGTCGCGGCAGTCGCGTCCACCCTTGGGGCGGTTGTCGATGACGGTGCCGTGGCACTGAGCCCAGCGCGACCAGTCGGCGAACCCATGCACGTAGAAGTTGACGCGCCGGCCGGAGCAGGCTTCGCCGCCGCGGTTCAGCGACGAGACGAGCGTGACGCTCCCGCCGCGGCGGATCTGCCGCGCGTTCTGGGAGACCGTCATGCCGAAGGCCTGACCACTCGGGTAGGCGCCGCAGTTAGGTCCCGGCGCCGCAGAGGCCGGTGCAGCCGAAGCCGCCATGACAACAGCCATCGGCAGAGTGGCCAAGGCGACCGAGAGAGCAGTGAGGCGCTTGCGCACGTGGAACCCCTAACAGAGCAAAGCGGTGGATCGAACAGTATTCTCCCCTGCAGTGAAGCACGGCCGTGCCGGCAGCACTAGCGTCGCCGGGTATCACGTGGCACTCAGCCCAGCACGAGCCGGCTGATGATCATCTTCTGGATCTCGGTCGTGCCGCCGCCGATCGACCCCAGCTTCGCGTCCCGCAGCGCCCGCTCGGCCGGGAAGTCGCGCAGGTACCCGTACCCGCCGTGGATCTGGATCGCCTCCAGCGCGTTCTGCACGCTCAGCTCACCGGTCATCGCCTTGGCCATCGAGGCCTCGAGCTGGTGCTCCTTGCCCTCCTGCTTGAGCCACGCCGCCTTGTAGACCGCGTTCCGGCAGGCGTGGTAGTTCATCTCCATCTGCGCGATCTTGTGCGCGATCGCCTGGAAGTGCGCGATGGGCTTGCCGAACTGCTCGCGCTGCTTGGCGTACTGCACCGTCGCGTCGATCGTCGCGCGCATCCCGCCGACCGCGCCGGCGATCATGACCGTGCGCTCCCAGTCGAAGCACTCGAACGCGACCCGCCACAGCGCCTCGCCCTCGACGCTGAGGATGCTCGACGCGGGCACGCGGCAGTCCTGCAGGTGGATCTCGGCGGTGGGCGACGAGCGGCAGCCCATCTTGTCCAGCTCGCGCCCCACGACGAACCCGGGCGTCTTCGTGTCGACGCAGAACGCCGTCGGTCCCTTGTCCGTACGCGCGAGCACGTTGCAGACGTCCGCGATCGGGCCGTTGGTGATGAAGATCTTCGTACCGTTGAGCAGGTAGTCGTCGCCGTCGCGGGTCGCGGTCGTACGGAACGAACCGGCGTCCGAGCCGGCCTCGGGTTCCGTGGACGCCCACGCGCCCATGTAGGTGCCGTCGCACAGGCCGGGCAGCCAGCGCCGCTTGAGCTCCTCCGATCCGTGCAGCCAGATCGGGACGGCGCCGATGACCCAGTGCGCGCCCAGGCTGAGCCCGAAGCCGCCGTCGTGGCCGCCTTCGCTCAGCGCCTCGTTGGCCAGGCAGCAGTCGATGATCGACCCGCCCGACCCGCCGTACTCCTCCGGGATCGGCATCCCAGCCACGCCGTTGGCGGCGAGCTTCTGCCAGATCGCGGCGTCCCACGTACCCGTCTTGTCGCGCTCGGCCGCGCCCGGTGCGAGCACGTCCGCGGCGAGCCGCTTCATCGAGTCGTACAGGGCCTGCTGCTCGGGAGTGATCGAGAAGTCCACGGGCGGAGCGTCGCACGAGATGCGGTAGGTGGTCGCGAGCGGCCGACGTACCGCACTTCCGTGCGGCGGCTCGGCGCGAGGAGATCAGCTCAGCGCTGGCCCTGGTACAGCTTGTAGACGACGTAGATCGAGAACCACCCGATCACGAGGAAGGCCGCCGCGAGGATCAGCGTGTAGACGAGCTCGAGCACGGAGACCTCCGGTCCGGGAGGCCTCAGTCTACGGTTCAGACGCGAACCGTCGCCCGCTACCGCTCCGACGTGAGACCTCAGTAGCGTCAGCACGATGACACGTCGGCTCGTGGTCAAGGCAACCTCCGGCGCGGACGCGCCGGAGCGCTGCGCGCAGGCGTTCACGGTCGCGTCCGTCGCCGTTGCTGCCGGAGCCGACGTCTCGCTGTGGCTGACCGGCGAAGCGTCGTGGTTCGCGGTGCCCGGTCGGGCGGAGGAGTTCGAGCTGCCGCACAGCCCGGCGATGTCGGCGCTGCGGGATGCGGTGCTGACCGACGGCCGGGTGACGCTGTGCACGCAGTGCGCGGCCCGGCGGGGGATCGTCGACGTGCTGCCGGGCGTACGGGTGGCCGGGGCCGCGGTGTTCGTCGACGAGGTGCTGGCCGAGGGCGTGCAGGCGCTCGTCTACTGAGCAGACTCGCGGGTGGCCGCTGCCTGCCGCTCCCGCGCCTTACGGCGGCTGGTGATCAAGCCGACAACGAGGAGCAGCAGTGCGAGCAGGAAGATCAGCCCGCCGGCAACGGGGAGCAGCAGCTTGTGCTCCTTGCCGAACGGCAGGTTCTTCGCCGTCACCGCCGGCGCCTGCTCGCCCGCTGCGTCCGGGAAGGTGATGCGCGCGCTGGCACGTCGCTCGAGCAGGCCGCTCTGCAGCGACAGGGTGGCGAGCCACGGCCCGCCGGTGATGGCCTTGCTGAGCACGACGGTGACGGGCTCGGTCTCACCGGGGGCGAGCGTCGTCCCGAGCGTGGCCGGGAAGGGCCCGGCTGACAGTCCGCCCGGGCCTTCGGTGAGCCTCAGGCTGCCGCGCATGTCGAGTGCGCGGCCCCCGGTGTTGTGCACCTGAGCGGTGACCACCGGCAGCCCGTCCGGTCGCCGCGACGCCTGCAGGGTGTCGATCGTGAAGTCGCTTCGCGGACCGCCGCCGGCGCCGACGTCGAGATACACCCGGACCCCGACCCGGCTGGCGACGCTGACCCCCTGCGCGTTCTTCGCCGCGGGCAGCTCGGCCAGCACCACCGCGTACCGCTCGCCGGACGAGGCCTCCGCCGGCACCCGGACCGTGGCGCGTGCCAGCGCACGCTTGCCGGACGGGATGGTCACCGAGCTGGGCGCGACGGTGATCCACTGCGACAGCTCGTTGGCGACGCGGCCCTCGACGACCGTGAAGGCGCCGCCCTGCACGACCGCCGCGTTCGGGTAGAGCTGAACCGTGATGGCGGCTGGCGTTCCGTTGCAGATCTGGAACTGCCGCGAGAACGTCGCCCCCGGCTTCACGTGATCGACGATGTACGACGAGGCGCGCGGGTCGGTGTTACCCGAGGGGGTCTCGGCGAGCCCGACGCCGAGCCCGGGCTGGCACTCACCTACGGCCGGCGCCGCCTGCGCCGCAGGGACTGACGCGCCGAGGACCGCCGCCACGAGGGCGACGGTCCCGGACGCGACCAAGCGGTTGATGCTGCTGCTACGCCACACTCTGCGTGACAGTACCGGTGTAGGCGAGCGCGGCCGTGCCGACCGGCAGGGTGATCTTGATGGACGGCAGGAACGTGCCCGTGTTGACGCCGGAGCCGACATCCGTCACCAGCGCGGCGCCGGCCGCGACAGCCGTGGCGGTCGTCGAGCCGCCGACGCTGAGGGTGTGCGCGCCGAGAACGGCGACGGGCGCGGCCGGCACGTAGTAGCGGGCGGCGGACGCGGGGATCGCGGTGCCCGTGACAGGCGAGAAGTCCGTGGAAGATGCGCTGACGACCCAGCCGCTGCCCGCGACGCGGGTGTCGGTCACGGTCGTGAGGCCGAGGGACGCGGTGATCATGCCGGCCGCGCCCGTCAGCCCCTGCGTCACCGAGGCGGCGGCCGGGGTGGTCGCGATGGCGATCGTCCCGGCGTCGACGGTGAAGGCCACGGTCGTCGTACCGGTGCAGACGTCGGTGGCGGTGGCGCCACAGGCCGCGAACGCGGGGGCCGCGGCAAGCAGGGAGCCGGTGAGAGCGGCGACGGTGGTGCCGAGAGCGAGGGCCTTGCGCATGGGGTTCCTCCAGAGACGAGGCCCCCATTGGGAGGGGCCGTGGTGGTGCGTACGTACTAGATCGGCCCTGCCCCCGACGGACCACATGACTAAGAGTGACCATCTTCCGACTGCTCCAGTCGGCGTAGCACGTACGGCAGACAGGCACTCCCCCGCCTGCGCCACGCAGTGTCACCGCCCGCACCCCCGGACACGCGACAGCCCGGCCCCCGAAGCGAGGACCGGGCTGTCGTACGAGATCTGCTGCTAGGCGGGCACGTCCACGGTGGCGTTGACCGCCTCGCCCTGCACCGCGGTCACGGCCGTGTCGACCGACGCCCCCGGCGCCAGCGTCCGCAGGGTCCACTCGCCCGGCGCCGCGAAGAACCGGAAGTTCCCCGTCGCGGAGGTCACCACCTCGGCCGTGAACTCACCGGTCGCGTCGAGCAGCCGTACGTACGCGCCGGCCAGTGCCGACCCCTCGCGGGACACCGTCCCCTGGATCACAGACTCCTTGCCCACGTCGATCCCCTCCAGACTCAGCTCCTGCGCAGGCGCGCCGCACATGTCAGACGTCCTTCTCGACGGGCACGCCGACCAGCGAGCCGTACTCGGTCCACGAGCCGTCGTAGTTCTTCACGTTCACCTCGCCGAGCAGCTCGTGCAGCGCGAACCAGGTGTGCGACGAGCGCTCGCCGATGCGGCAGTACGCGATCGTCTCCTTGGACGTGTCGAGGTCCTTGTACAGCTCGCGCAGCTCCTCGTC
>JBHENF010000259.1:0-11685 GCA_046262175.1 Mycobacteriales bacterium | reverse complement strand
GTCATCCAGCTCGTCGGGCACGCGCGTTACCCGGCCGGCGGTGGCGCCGGCGCGGGCTCGCTCATCTTCCGCGCCCTCGTACCCGGCCTGGTCGCCCTCGTCGCCGGGTCGCTCGCCAGCCAGCTGCAGCGGGCGGTCGAGCGGCACCGCGCCAGCGAGCAGCTGCTCGCCGAGCAGTACGAGGACCTGCGGCTGATCGGCCGGGTGAGCAGGGCGATCGCAGCCGGCCCCGAGGCGCGCCGTGAGGTCTGCCGCGCCGTCGCCGAGCTGACCGGAGCAGAGCTCGTCATGCTGTACGAGCCGGACGACGTGTTCCTGCGCTGCACCGCCGCCGCCGGCTGCGCGAACCGGCTGCTGCCCCCGCTGGAGCTGGGCGACCAGACCAGCGGCATCGCCCGGGCGTACCGCACCGGCCGGCTGGAGCTGACTCCCGACGCCGTGCTGCCGGACGCCTTCGCCCGTACGCCTGCCCTGGTGCGCGCCGCGTCTGCCGTCTTCGTCCCGGTGATCCGCGACGACGTCACCGTCGCCGCGCTCGGCCTGACCTTCCCGACGCGGACCGAGGAGCTGACGCCGCGTGTCTGCGCCGCGCTCGAGGTCCTCGCCGAGGAGGCGGCCGTGGCCATCGTGCGGGCGGACCTGACGGCCAGCCTCGCCAGCGAGGCCCGGCGCGACCGGCTCACCGGGCTGGTCAACCGGCGCGGCCTGGAGGAGGCGCTCGAGACCGAGATGCAGCGCGCCCGGCGCACCAGCGCGCCGCTGGCCGTGCTTATGCTCGACCTCGACGGGCTGAAGGTCTTCAACGACACGTACGGACACCTCGCCGGCGACCGGCTCATCTCGGCGGCAGCGGCCGGCTGGCGCTCCCGGCTGCGGCCGACGGACGTGCTGGCCCGCTACGGCGGTGACGAGTTCGTCGCGGTGCTGCCCGGCTGCGACGAGGCGCGGGCGCTGCGGGTCGCCGACGCACTGCTCGCCGCGCTGCCGCCGGGCGCTCGCTGCTCGGTGGGCGCGGCCCTCTGGGACTTCCGGGAAGAGGCGGACGGCCTGCTGAGCCGCGCGGACACGGCGCTCTACAGCGGCAAGCGGGCGGGCGGCGGCCGGGCCGTGCCCGCGGTGCCGGCGCCTCGGGCGAAGACGAAGAGCGCCTGAGGCTTGCGTTTGTTACCGGCGAGTAGCATCCTGGTGTTACCGGCGGGTACGAGGGTGCCCAGGCCGCGCATCTCGGGGAGACACGCAGCGCCATGGGTCACTACAAGAGCAACCTGCGCGACATCGAGTTCAACCTGTTCGAGGTGTTCGGCGCCGACAAGGCGCTCGGCACCGGCCCGTTCGCGCAGCTCGACCTCGACTCGGCGAAGGACATCCTCAAGGAGGTGGAGCGGCTCGCCAGCAACGACCTGGCCGCCTCCTTCACCGACGCCGACCGCAACCCGCCGGTGTTTGACCCCGAGACCTCGACCGTCACCACGCCGGAGAGCTTCAAGAAGAGCTACTCCGCGTACGTCAACGGCGGCTGGACGAGCTTCCCGCTGAACGCCGAGCTCGGCGGGATCGGCGCCCCGCCGTCGCTGATCTGGGCGTTCTCGGAGATGGTGCTCGGGGCCAACCCGGCGATCTACATGTTCGCGGCCGGGCCGGCCTTCGCGCAGATCCTGCACGCCAACGGCACACCCGAGCAGAAGCGGTTCGCCGAGCTCGCGATCGAGCGGCACTGGGGCGCGACGATGGTCCTCACCGAGCCCGACGCCGGCTCCGACGTCGGGGCCGGCCGGGCGGTCGCCCGCCAGCAGCCGGACGGCACCTGGCACATCGAGGGCACCAAGCGGTTTATCACCAGCGCGGAGTGGGACTGGCCGGAGAACATCTTCCACCTGGTCCTGGCCCGGCCGGAGGGCGCCGGGGCGGGCACGAAGGGGCTGTCGCTGTTCCTCGTACCGAAGTTCCTCGTCAACGCGGACGGGTCGCTCGGCGAGCGCAACGGCGCGTACGTGACCAACGTCGAGAAGAAGATGGGCCTGAAGGTCTCCACGACCTGCGAGCTCACCTTCGGAGAGACTCGCCCCGCGGTCGGAACCCTCGTCGGCGACGTCCACAACGGCATCGCGCAGATGTTCCAGGTCATCGAGTACGCCCGGATGATGGTCGGCACCAAGGCCATCTCCACGCTGTCGACCGGCTACCTGAACGCGCTCGAGTACGCCAAGCAGCGCGTCCAGGGCGCGGACCTCACGCAGATGACCGACAAGACCGCGCCGCGCGTGACGATCATCAACCACCCGGACGTCCGCCTCATGCTCATGCGGCAGAAGGCGTGGGCCGAGGGCATGCGTGCGCTGGTCCTCTACACGGCGACGGTGCAGGACCAGGTCGAGCTGAGCAAGCACGCCGGCGAGGTCGACGACCTGGCCGTACGGCTCAACGACCTGCTGCTGCCGATCGTCAAGGGCTACGGCTCGGAGAAGGCGTACGAGCTGCTCGCCACGTCGCTGCAGATCTTCGGCGGCTCCGGCTTCACGCAGGACTACCCGATCGAGCAGTACATCCGCGACGCCAAGATCGACACGCTCTACGAGGGCACCACCACGATCCAGGGGATGGACCTGTTCTTCCGCAAGATCGTGCGGGACCAGGGCGCGGCGCTCGGCAAGCTGGCCGCGGAGATCCAGGAGTTCGCCAAGGGCGACGCGGGCAACGGGGCGCTCGTCAAGGAGCGCGAGCTGCTCGCGCAGGCGCTCGACGACGTCCAGGGGATCGTCAACCACATGGTCAACGACCTGATGGGCTCGGTCGAGGAGACCCGCAACCTCTACAAGGTCGGGCTCAACACGACGCGGGCGCTGATGGCGCTGGGCGACCTGGTGGTCGGCTGGCTGCTGCTGCGCCAGGCCGCGGTCGCGACGGAGAAGCTGCCGACCGCGTCGGAGCGGGACCGGCCGTTCTACGAGGGCAAGGTCGCGTCGGCGCGCTGGTTCGCGGCCAGCGTCTTCCCGGAGCTGACGTCGAAGCGGGCCATCGCCGAGGCGACCGACCTGTCGCTCATGGACCTGGACGAGGCCGGCTTCTAGCTCGTACGCCCGGTGGCCGTCGCCGCGTGATCATCGCCGCACGGACGGCGGTGCCGCGGCTACCGCACGCGGTCATGCATGCCGCGATGATCACCAGGGGCGGGGGGGCGGGATCGGTACCGGCCCGCCCCGCTCGCGGCGTGCACACCCGCGCCAGAGCCTGCGCTGCCGCCACCTCCCGGCGGACGCCAGCAGCAGGTGGCGCGCTTCTGCACGCGGACGGGCCCACCGGAACCGGACACTCGGGTATTTCCCGGACAACCTGCTGGACTCACCCGGATGGTCGCGTGTCCCTCTGGTCACTCCGGGTAGATCATGCGGTGAGCGCGACACCCCGCCGCGCACGATCGAGGAGAACCCCCATGGGCATCGGTGCCAGCGTCTTCCTGCTCGCTCTCGGCGCGATCCTGGCCTTTGCGGTCAACGCCACCGTCAGCGGTATCGACATCAACGTGATCGGCGTCATCCTCATGGTCGCCGGCGCGATCGGCCTCGCCGTGACGATGCTGGTGTTCGGCCGCCGCGACCGCGTCGGCGGCGCCGTCGTCGAGGACCGCGTCGTCACCCGCGAGCGCGACGTCTACTAGACCCCCCTCGCACCGGCCCGGCCCCTGCTCGTCAGGAGCCGGGCCGTTGCGCGTCCGGGCGCAGGCGTCGGCTCAGGCGTCGAGGCCGCGCAGCACCAGCCCGACGCGGGCAGCGCCGCCCGCGCTCAGCCGTACCGGGATCCCCCAGTCCTGCTGCGTCACGTGGCAGGCCGGGTGCTCCACCCCCTCGTCACAGGACGCCGCCATCGCGGCGACGTGCAGCACCCCCTTGGCGATCCCGTCCGCGAGCACGATCCGCCGGGACAGCCCGGTGGACGTCCCGCCGCCGGCGAGCAGCAACTCCGCCGGGGACGCGCTGACGGTCAGTCGCGTCGCCGGTCCCTCGCGCTCGTCGAGGTGCTGGCCCTTCGGCGGCTCGAACACCACCTCGATCTCGACCTGACCGGCGGCCACGTCTGTCGCCGGTCGCTGCGTGCGCCGCGCCTCGCCCTGCACCCGCGCCATCGCGCCGGGCGCCACCGGCCGCTCCAGGCGGTGCGCGGCGCTGGCCACGACGACCAGCGCCCCCTCGACGAGCACCGCGCCGCTGGGCTCCCGTACGCCGGTCGCGAGCGTCGTCACCTCGCGCGTCGCCGGGTCGTACCGCCGGACCGCGTCGTTGTACGTGTCGAGCACCGCGACGGAGCCGTCCACCAGGACCGTCACGCCAAGCGGGTGCTGCAGCAGCGCCTGGCCGGCCGGCCCGTCGCGGTGGCCGAAGTCGAACAACCCGGTGCCGATCGCCGTGTCGACGAGGCCGTCCTCGTACCAGCGCAGGGCGCTCGTCTCCGCGTCCGCGAACCAGAGTCGGTCGCGGTCGACGGCCAGTCCGGACGGCTGAGCGAGGACGGCCTCGAGTGCCGGACCGTCGCGCAGCCCCTCGTTGGCCGTGCCCGCCAGCACGTCCACCCGCGCCCCGTCGTACGTCCACAGCTGGTGCGTGCCGGCCATGGCGATCGCCACGACGCCGTTCCAGTACGCCACGTCCCACGGCGTCGACAGCGCGGTGTCCCGCGCCGGACCACCGGGCAGGCCGGGCCGCAGCTGCTCGCCAGTACCGGCGAGCACCGTCACCTCGCCGGTCGTCAGGTCCAGGCCGCGCAGCTGGTGCGCGGCCGTGTCGGCCACGACCACGTCGACCCCGAACCGCTCCCGCGGCATGACACACACGCCCTGCGGCTCGGTGAACGGGTCACCCCTGCGGCCGGACCCGAACCGGCGCAGCTCGGTCTCGCCGTCGGCCGCCAACTGCACGAGCTGGTGGTGGGCCGTGTCGCTGACCAGCAGGCTGCCGTCCGGCAGGAGCGCGACCTTGCCCGGAAACCGCAGCGCGGTCTCGGCAGCAGGCGGAGGGACGTACGGGCCGTCGCCCCGGTGCAGCGTGCCCTTCGCCTCGTGCTCGGCGACGAGGTCTTCGACGACCCGCGCCAGCCCGTCCGCGTGCCCCTCTCCGGATGCGACGTGGACGACGTAGCCCTCCGGGTCGACGACGGCCAGCGTCGGCCAGGCGCGCACCGCGTACTGGTCCCAGGTCACCATGCCGGGGTCGTCGAGGACCGGGTGGTGCACCTCGTACCGCTCCACCGCGGCGGCGACCGCGTCGTGGTCCGCCTCGTGCGCGAACTTGGGCGAGTGGACCCCGACCACGACCAGGACGTCCGCGAACCGCTGCTCCAGCGGGCGCAGCTCGTCGAGCACGTGCAGGCAGTTGACGCAGCAGAACGTCCAGAAGTCCAGCAGCACGATCTTGCCGCGCAGCTCCCCGAGCGAGAGGTCCTTGCCGCCGGTGTTGAGCCAGCCGCCGGCTCCGACCAGCTCGGGGGCGCGTACGCGGGCCTGCTTCACGCGCTCCAGTCTGCCGGAACGCCGACGCGCCCCGCCGCGAAGAGCAGGGCGGGGCGCGTCAGGCGTACGGACTATCTGCGGCGCAGACCGGGGCCGGCGAGCTGGCGCACCGCGACCCCCTGCGCGTCCGAGGGAGCCTCGGGCTTCGACAGCGTCGGGCCCTTCGCCGAGCTGCACGCCATGGTGCAGGTGTCGACCTCGGTGGCCCACAGCGCGCCGCTCGGCGCGATCACGACATCGAGGAAGTCGAGCATCCCGCCACAGCGACCGAGGCACACGCCCCGGTGGACGGGGTCGGACAGCGGGTTCGCGGTGGCGGAGTGGAACACCGGGCGGTCGGCGAGGGCGTTGTCGGTCACGGCGACGTAGTAGTTCCACGCCCGCGAGGCCTTCGACGTGTCGGGGTCCATCGTGCCGGGGTAGCTGATAACGACGTGGCCCTTCTCGCCGGCGTCGATGCTCGGGAAGTTGACGCCGCGCAGGCCCGGAGGCGCCACGAGCAGCGCCGGTCCGAAGGTCTTGCCGGCGTCACGGGACACTGCCATGTACGGCAGCTTGGTGTCCGCGTCCCACCACAGGTAGTAGACGTTGCCGGCCTTGTCCGTGGTGACCGCTGTCTGGATGCCGGCGACGTTCATCCGGTTGACCTTCGTCTGGCGCCACGTCGTGCCGCCGTCCTCGGAGACCGCGAGCCACGGGTTGCCGCAGTGGCCCTTGGGCAGGTACAGGCGGCCGGCCGGGTCGGTCGCGATGTGGCCGTGCAGGCCGCCGCAGAAGCCGGGCGTGCCGTTACCGCCGTCCTGCGGCTCCTGCGCCGCGACGAAGGCGGGGTTGCCCGTGACGCTGAAGCTGTTGCCGCCGTCGGTGCTGCGCGCGCACTGCGACGTACCGATCTTGTTGACGCAGTAGTAGAGGACGTTGGGGTACCCGCTCGTCGTGATGCCCTTCGGCGGGTTGCCCGCCACCAGCGTCTGGTGGTCGTCGACCGGCAGCTCGCAGGCGAGCGGGTTGCCGCGCGTCCACGTCTTGCCCTGGTCGTCCGACCACTGCAGGACCGAGCAGCCGACGGTGAGGTCGTCGCTGAAGATGCGACCGGTCTCCTGGTCGACGTACAGGTACGGGTCGAGCGTCGCGGGCGGGAACGAGTTGCCGGCGAGCTGCGGCGACACGTCCTTCCAGCTCTTGTTGCCGTCGTACGTCGCGAAGATCTTCGTGCGGGCCTGACCCACGACGTTGTCGAACGTCGCGGCCGCGAAGAAGGCGTTGCCCTCCTTGGTGATGCCGATGGTGGGCTCCGCCGCCTTGCGGCCGATGGGGGTGGCGGACAGCACGAGCGGGTTCGTGTCCTTGACCCGCGTCGTCGTCGGCACCTTCACCGGGGGCAGCGGCTTGGTCGGGATCGCGAACGAGGACGGGTGCGTCGCGCTGCCGTAGTAGACGCGCAGGTCCTGGCTCGCGTCGATGTACGTCGGGATGACCTGGATCTTCAGCGTCTTCGCCACCACGCCCTTGACGTCCACGACCGACGTCACCTGCTGTGGCTCGCTGCCGAACGCCGAGATGAGGATGCCGTTGCTGCCGATCGTCTTCTGCGCCGGGGTGCCCGGGTCGGCGATGACGTTGACGGTCGCGTTGGCCCCACCCAGGCCGGAGGCGGCGTCCAGCGTCGCCCACCACCAGTCGAGGGTGATGCGGCCCTGGATCGTGCCGCTGAACGGCGCGGTCCAGACCGCGTTGCCGGGGTCGCCCGCGATCTTGACCGCGGGGTTGGTCGTCTGGCTGCTGTCGCTGCCACCGGCCGGCTTGTTCCGGCCGAACGTGGAGGTCGGCGCCGAAGACAGCCGGCCCAGGTCGTCGTTCGGGCCCCCGGCGAAGTAGTACGTGGCCGTCGGCACCTTCGGCGCGACCGGCGGGCGGTAGTAGGCCGCCTGCCATGCCTCGACCGAGCCGCCCTTCACCGCCTTGGGACCGGTCGCGGCCGACGCGGACGGGGCCAGCGTCGCGGTGAGCGCACCGGCGCCGGCAACAGCGGCGACGACCAGCAGACGGACGGAACGGGGACCTGCGCGCACGAGCACCTCACGAGAAGACCGGACAGTGCGGCCTTCTTCGCCGTGCGCGCCGGGACTCCTGCCGCTACCGGCGGGAAGCCTCCAGCACGATCAGCTCGTGCCGGCTCTCGGGCGTGATGGCGCGGGCCATCGCGCGCTCGACGGCGCGCTGCTGGGCGCGCAGCGTCTGCGTACGTGAGGTGCGGGACAGCAGGGTGCGGATGATCATGACGGGCTCCAGAAGTAGAGGCAGGACACCCCGTACAACCTGCCGTCGGGGATCTTCCTGCCCGCCGAGGACCATGATCCCCGTCACCCGCCGGCAGGAGCCCGCGCCCGGACGTCGAACACTCCCGCAGCAGCCCCAGCCGCAGGAGAACTCATGAAGCGCACCACCGCCACCCGCGCCGCCCTCGCGGGCGCCGGCGCCCTCGCCCTGTCCTTCCTCGCCCTGCCGAGCTCCGCCGGCGGCGCCGGCAGCTTCGGCGCCCCGGTGAAGGTCACCCCGGCGAACGGCGGCGGCTACGAGCCGACGATCGTCACGGACCGGTTCGGCAACCTGTACGCCACCGCGCACAAGGAGAACGTCGAGCTGGCGCTCTCGCCGGACGGGCGCTCCGCCACCCAGACCCGTTCGCAGAGCTGGGCGTGGCTGTCGACGGACCACGGCAAGAGCTGGCAGAACCTGCCGGGCCTGCCGGCGGACGCCGAGAACCGCCAGTTCGGCGACGAGGGCGACATGGCGGTCGACGACGCCGGCCACACGTACTTCATCGACACCTACCTCGCCGACAACACGATCACCCGCTACACGGCCACGGGCGCGGGCAAGGTCGCGTTCGACTTCACCAGGCCGGCCATCGCGACCGGTGGCCTCGACGACCGCCCGTGGGTGACCGCGCACGGCGACGGCAAGGTCTTCTACCTCGGCAACCAGGGCGACAAGGACACCTACCAGGGCAAGACCGGTGACGGCGACGCGTACGGCCCGGGCCGCTACACCGTCTACCCGTCGTACGACGGCGGGCAGAGCTTCGACACCCAGGGCTACACGCTCAACGACTCCGGCTGGTGCCGTCCGGCGGCCGAGCACAAGCCGGGCAGCAAGCGGGTCGCCGTCGTCTGCGGCAACGACAACGGCAAGCTGTACAGCTACGTCAGCAACGACGACGCGAAGTCGTTCAAGCGCTACTCGGTCGGCACCTACAACGCCAAGGACGACACGCAGAGCTACCCGACGGTCGAGTTCGCCAAGGACGGCTCCATCTGGGCGCTGTACGGCGACGCCGACGAGGTCAGGGCCGGTCTGCCCGTGACGAACCGGCTGCGGCTGTTCCACTCCGTCGACGGCGGCAAGTCGTGGCGCGAGCAGGACATCACGCAGAAGACCGGCCGCTACCAGTACAGCTGGCTGTCGATCAGCCCGGACGGCAAGCAGCTCGGCCTCGGCGTCTACTACCGGCCCAACACCAGCTCGCCGTGGAAGGTGTACGGCGCGACGTGGAAGCCCGGCACGGTCCCCACGCTGACGGCGCTGGACGCGGCGCCGGTCGCACCGGCCGATTACAAGGAGCCGCCCGGCGACTTCCTCACCTCGTCGTTCGGGCCGGACGGCAAGCTCGCGGTCATCTGGACGCGCATCGTGCTCGTGAACCCGGCGAAGACCGGCGTCCAGAGCCTCTACCGGGACATCTACTCCGCCCGCCAGCGCTAGTCGCCCGTACGGCAGAGGCCCGGCTCCCACGTGGGGCCGGGCCTCCGTGCTGTCCGCTCAAGACGCACCCGGTGATCATCGCCGTACGGACGACCGTCCCAAGGCTGCCCGGCACGGTCGTCTACGCGGCGATGATCACCGGGGTGGGAGCCGGGGTGGGCGCCGAACCGAGTCGGACCCCGCGCTGGCGCATCAGCTCCAGGCGAGCGCCGTGGCAGGGTCGGACAGCACCCGGGCGATGTCGGACAGGAACTGCGACCCGAGCTGACCGTCGACGTTGCGGTGGTCGAAGGACAGCGCGAGCTGCGTCACCTGCCGTACGACGATCTCGCCGTCGACCACCCACGGCGTCGGCCGGACCGCGCCGAAGCACAGGATGGCCGACTCGCCCGGGTTGAGGATCGGGGTGCCGTTGTCGACCCCGAACGTGCCGACGTTGGTGATCGTGATCGTGCCGCGGGCCATGTCGGCCGGCGACGTCTTGCCCTCCCGCGCGGTCGCCGTCAGCGACTGCAGCGCCGCGGCCAGCTCGACGAGCGAGAGCTGCTCGGCGTCCTTGATGTTGGGCACGATCAGCCCTCGTGGCGTCGCCGCAGCGATGCCGAGGTTGACGTAGGACTTGACCACGATCTCCTGCGCGACCTCGTCCCAGGTGGAGTTGATCTCAGGGTTGCGCTTGACCGCGAGCAGCAGCGCCTTCGCGACGAGCAGCAGCGGCGTCACCTTGACGCCGGCGAACTCCGGCAGCGCCTGCAGCGTGGTCCGCAGCTCCATCGTCGGGGTCATGTCGAGGGTGATGAACTCGGTCACGTGCGGCGCCGTGAACGCGCTGCCCACCATCGCGGCGGCGGTCATCTTGCGGACGCCCTTGACAGGGATCCGCCGCTCGCGGCTCGCCGGGTCGTAGTCGGGGACCGCCCGCACCACCGGCTGCGCCTCCGCCGGCCGGGCCGCGCCCTCGACGTCGGCGCGGGTGATCGTGCCGTTCGGCCCGGTTCCGGTCAGCCCGGACAGGTCGACGCCGAGCTCCTTGGCGAGCTTGCGCACCGGCGGCTTGGCGAGCACGGTCACCCCGCGCGCGGCGGCCTGACCGACGGCGACGGCGGAGATCCGGGCCGGCGGCGGAGTGGCGGGCTCCGACGCCTGCTCCCCGGCGCGCGGCCGGCGCTTCGCGACGACCGACTTGGGACCGTAGCCGACCAGGGTGGCGGTGCGACCGTTGGCGCCGACCTCGCCGATGAGCGCGCCCTGCGGACCCGACGCGTCGGCGGGCGGACGGGCGGTCTCCAGCCCCGGCTCGACGAAGCCCTCCGCGGGCGCCCGCGGCACGGTGTCAGCGACGACGTCCGCCTGCGACCCGACAGCAGACGCGTCACGGGACGCCGCGGATTCGACCGGGTTGGCGGCCGCGCCGGCGGCGGCGTTGCCCGCAGCCTGCTCGAGCGGACCGGCCGACGGGTCGGTGTCGAAGGTGATGATCGGCGAGCCGACGTCGACGGTCTCGCCGGCCTGGTGGTGGATCTCGGTGACGACGCCCGCGTACGGCGACGGCACCTCCACGGCCGCCTTCGCGGTCTCCACCTCGACGATCGGCTGGTTGAGCTTCACCTCGTCGCCCGGCTTGACCATCCACTGCAGGATCTCGCCCTCGGTGAGCCCCTCGCCGAGGTCGGGCAGCTTGAACTGCTTCAGGCGGCTCATGTCAGAACCCCAGCGAGCGGTCGACGGCGTGCAGGACCCGGTCGAGGTCGGGGAGGTACTCCTCCTCCAGCCGCGACGGCGGGTACGGGGTGTCGTACCCGGTCACGCGCAGCACCGGCGCCTCCATCTCGTAGTACAGCTCCTCCTGCACGCGGGCGGCGATCTCCGTGCCGAGCCCGACGAACGACGGCGCCTCGTGCACGACGACGAGTCGACGGGTCCGGCGTACGGACTCGAAGACGGTCTCGTAGTCGAGCGGCGACAGCGACCGCAGATCGACGACCTCGAGGTTGCGGCCGTCCTCCTCCGCGGCGGTCGCGGCGTCCATGCACGTCTTCACCATCGGGCCGTACGCGAGCAGCGTCGCGTCGCTGCCGGGCCGCACGATGCGGGCCTGGTGCAGCGGGTCCGGCGTTCCGGATATGTCGACCTCGGCCTTCTCCCAGTAGCGCCGCTTGGGCTCGAAGAAGATCACCGGGTCGTCCGACAGCACGGCCTGCTGGATCATGAAGTAGGCGTCGATCGGGTTCGAGCAGGCGACGACCTTCAGGCCGGCGGTGTGCGCGAAGTACGCCTCGGGCGACTCGCTGTGGTGCTCGACCGCGCCGATACCGCCGCCGAACGGGATGCGGATCGTCACCGGCATCTTCACCTGGCCGCGCGAGCGGGCGGAGTACTTCGCCAGCTGGCTCACGATCTGGTCGTACGCCGGGTAGACG
>JBHENF010000258.1:0-7585 GCA_046262175.1 Mycobacteriales bacterium | reverse complement strand
ACCGTGCACAGCAGGGTGTTCTGGTTCTGCTGGTTGCTGTTGTTGTCGCGGGTGTCGAGGGTGCCCGAACGCGGGTTGTAGGCCAGCTGCAGGTTGCCCAGCGCGACGGCGGAGTTGTCGAGGAACTCCTCGAGCGCCCGCTTCTGCTTGACCAGCGTGCCGGTGATGGAGGCCGGGTCCCGCACGTTGTCGGTCAGGCCGGCCTTGTTCTGCCGTACGAAGGTAGCCACCTCACCGAGAGCCAAGGACAGCTGCCGGATGGCCGTGGCCAGGTCCTGCCGCTCACCGGACAGCTGGGCGGCGACGTCGGCGAGGTCGGCGTTGAACTGCCGCACCGTGTTGTCGCTGTTGGCGATGGTCGTCGTGAAGTCCTGCAGGTTGTCGACCGTCCCGAACAGGTCCTCACGGCTGGTCGAGAGCGTCTCGACAGCCTTGGACAGGTCGGCCAGCGTGGTGTTGAGCAGCTGCCCGTTCCCCTTGAGGTTCTGAGCGCTCACGTCCAGCAGACGGGACAGCGCCCCGCTCTTGTTCGCGCCGTTCGGGCCGATCGCGCGGTTGAGCTCGTCCAGAGCGCTGTAGATCTGGTCCAGCTCGACGGGCACAGCCGTGCGGTCCTGCGGCAGCTCGAACGACGACGGCAGCGTCGGCCCGCTGCGCCAGACGGGCGTCACCTGGACGTAGCGGTCGGACACGATGGACGGCGAGACGACGACGGCCTTCGCGTCGGCCGGCAGCTTGTACTTGGCGTCGTAGACCATGTCGACGCGGACGCTCTTGCCCTCGGGCTTGATCGCCGTGACCTCGCCGATCCGGACGCCGAGGACGCGGACGTCGCTGTGGACGTACAGGCCGACGGTGCGGTCGAACTGGGCGGTCAGCTTCTTCTGCTCGCTGCCGCCGCCGAGGACGCCGCAGCCGGCGGTGCCGCCGAGAACGGCGAGGCCGGCGACGAGCGCGAGCAGGCGGGCGACGGGTCGGCGGCTCACTTCGTCGCTCCGTTCGGCTGCGGCTGGAAGTCGGTCGGGCGGGTGAAGTTCTCGACGAGCGTGTCGAACCAGCGCCCGTTGCCAAGGTTGTTCGAGAAGATCCGGGTGAACGTCGCGAGGCGCGGGATGGACTTGTCGATGTTGGCCTGGTTCGCCTTCAGGACCTCGACGACGTTGTGCAGCCTCTCGAGCGCCGGGGCGAGCGTGGCGCGGTTCTCGCGGGTGAGGGCGATGAGCTGCTCGGAGAGCGTCACCGTCGTGAGGAGCAGCTGGTGGATCGCCTCGCGCCGGCGCCGGACCTCCTGCAGCAGCAGGCTCGCGTCGGCCATGAACGCCGTCAGGTCCTCGTCGCGCTGCGACAGCACGCCGGTGACCGTGCGGCTGCGCTCCAGGAGCAGCTTGAGCTCCTGGTCGCGGCTGGCGATCGTGCGGGACAGCCGGGACAGCCCGGTCAGCGACGTCTTGACCTCGTCGGGGGTGTCCTTGAAGTCGTCGGCAAGGACGGTGAAGGCCCTCTCCAGCTGCGCGGTGTCGATGTCGCCGACGGTGCTGGCCAGGCCCTGGAAGGCCTCCGACACGTCGTACGGCGAGGACGTGCGCGTCAGCGGGATGACGTCGTCGCCGCTGAGCTGGCCCGGGCCTTCGGGGGTGAGCATGAGGAACTTGCGGCCGAGGACGGTCTTGATGCGGATGTCCGCGCGGCTGTCCTTGCCGAAGTCGGCGTTCTTCACGCGGAAGTGGACGAGCACCTTGTCGCCATCGAGGTCGACGCCGGTGACCTTGCCGACCTTGACGCCGGCCACGCGGACCTCGTCGTTGGGGGCGAGACCGGCCGCCTCGCTGAAGGCGGCCTGGTAGACCTTGCCGCCGCCGATGATCGGCAGCTTGTCCGCGTTGAAGGACGCGGCCAGCAGCAGCAGGATCAGCGTGAGGCCGACCGCCCCGATGACCGTCTTGTTCTGCTCGCGGAACGGGATCATCTACTCCCCCGCCCCTCGCTGGCAGCGCGCCGCGTCATTGACGAACTTCGGGCTGGTCTGCGCGCCGGTCGGCAGCACGACGCGGCCGTCGAGCCCGCAGAGGTAGAAGTTGAACCAGGACCCGTACGTCGCCGTACCGATGATCCGGTTCAGCTTCGTGGGCAGCCGCGAGAGCACGCCGTTGACGGTCGCCTTGTTGTCGTCGAGCGTGCCCGCGAGCACGCCGAGCTGCTGGATGTCCGTGCGCAGCGGGCCGCGAACGTCGGAGAGGAACGACGCTGTTGCCGTCGTCAGGTCGTTGATGCCGGCGATCGACGCACCGATCTCGGTGCGGTCCTGCGCGAACCCGGCGGCGAGCCGGCGCAGCTGCAGGATCAGGGTCGACAGCTGGTTGCCGTCGTCGAGCGTGTCGAGGACGGTCGTCAGATTCGTGACAACCCGGCCGATCACGGCGTCGCGGTCGGCCAGCGTGTTGGTCAGCGACGCGGTCTTCTGCATGAGGCTCTCGATCGTGCCGCCCTCGCCCTGCAGGGTCTGGACCAGCTCGAAGGCGACCTGGTTCGTCGACTGCGGGTCGAGCGCCTGGAACAGCGGCCGGAAGCCGTTGAACAGGACCGTCAGGTCGAGCGCGTTGCGCGTCTGCGCGAGCGGGATCGTCTTGCCGGCCTCGATCGGCTCGGCCGATCCCGGTCCCTCCGTCACCGACAGGTACCGCTCGCCGACGAGGTTGCGGTAGCGCAGCCGGAGGATCGCGCTCTTGGCGAGCGGCTGCTCCGCGTCCATGGAGAAGCTCACCTTGGCGAGCCGTCGGTCGGCGAGCTCGATCTTGTCGACCTGTCCGACCTTCACGCCGGCGATGCGGACGTCGTTGCCGGCCAGCAGGCCGGTGACGTCGCTGAACAGGGCGCTGTAGCTCTTCTTCCCGCCGAGCGTGATGTTGCCGATCGTGGCCGCGAGGAACAGCGTCAGGATCGACGTCACGATCATGAAGATGATGAGCTTGACGAGCGCTGCGGATGTCTTCACGTGAGTCCTACCGTCGTTCCTCTGGCCACCGGGCCGAAGAGCAGCTGCGCGATGTCGGGCACGCCGTCGTACGGCACGTCCATGACGGGCGCCAGGACGCTGTCCAGCATCTGCCGCTGCACCTGCGGCTGCGACAGGTACAGCGCCGGGTCGGCCGAGACGCCGGCGGTCGACGTGGTGCCCGGTTGCCCGTCGCGGTAGCCGTCCTTGAAGTTGGTGTCGGGCGCCGGCACCTGGACCTTGTTCGGCAGGCCGTAGCACTGCGGCCCGCGGTCGTCGAGGAACCGCGGCTGCTCGCCGTTGGAGTACGGGCCGTTGTCACGTGTGAGCTCGAGCGTGATGTGCAGGCCGGGCTGCAGGCCGCCGAACGTCTTCTCGACGAGCGGCTGGAACCGGGTGAGGCCGCCGGCGATGCACGGAAACTCCGGCGCGTACCGCGCGTACGTCTCGAGCGACGGCCGGCTGGCGCTCGCGAGCGTGACCAGCCGGTTCTCGTTGCGGGTGAGGAACCGGTCGGCGCTGTCGGCGAACGTGGCCGTCGAGGACAGGAAGGTCGCCAGCTCCTGCTTCTGGTCGACGGTGTTGCGGGCCACGGCCGAGAAGTTGTCCAGCATGCGCAGCAGGTCGGGCGCCGCGTCCGCGTAGTTGTTGGTCACGTCGGCGAGCCCGCGGAAGTTCTCCTGGATCTTGGGCAGCTCGGGGTTGAGCTCTTTGAAGTACGCGTCGACGAGCTCGAAGTTGTTGCCGAGCCGGTCGCCTCGGCCGCGCAACGCCGCGGAGAGGGCGTTCAGCGTCATGCTCAGCTGGGCCGGCTTGAGGCTCTGCAGCAGCGGCAGGAAGTCGTTCAGAACCCGTTCGGTCTCGATGGCGGTTTTAGAGCGGTCCTGCGGGATCACGTCGCCCTGCTTCAGCCGCGCCTCGCTCGGGCTGTCCGGCAGCACGAGGTCGACGAACTTCTCGCCGAAGAGCGTCTTGGGCAGCAGCCGCGCCTCGACGTTCCTCGGGATGAGCCGGACCTTGTCGGGCTGGAGCGCCAGCTCGACCTTCGCCCCGTCGCCCGTCGACGAGACACCGCGGACCTCACCGACGACCAGCCCGCGCAGCTTGACGTCGGCCGGGGCGGACAGCTGGTTCCCGATCCGGTCTGCCTGCAGCGTGACGTCGACAACCGGCGTGAAGGTTTTCTGGTACAGCGCGACGGTCAGCCCCACGAGGAGCGCGATCACGACGAGGAACCCCACCCCGGCCAGACGGAGTCTGACGAGGGCAGCGAGACCGCTGGGCTTCGGCGCGGCCATCAGCCGGCGATTCGCACGGTGGTGGTCGCGCCCCAGATGGCCAGCGACAGGAAGAAGTCGACCACGTTGATGGCGACGATGGCCGTACGGACGGCGCGGCCGACGGCCACACCCACGCCCGCCGGGCCGCCGCTGGCGTAGTACCCGTAGTAGCAGTGGATCAGGATGATGATCACCGCGAAGACGAGCACCTTGACGAAGCTGTAGAGCACGTCGACGGGCGGGAGGTACTGGTTGAAGTACTGGTCGTACGTGCCGGTCGACTGGCCGTAGAAGCCCGTCGTGATCACCCGCGCCGCGAAGTAGGAGGACAGCAGGCCGATGACGTACAGCGGCGTCACCGCGATGAAGCCGGCGATCATCCGCGTCGTCACGAGGAACGGCAGCGACGGGATGCCCATCACCTCGAGCGCGTCGACCTCCTCGGAGATGCGCATGGCGCCGAGCTGCGCGGTGAAGCCGCAGCCGACGGTGGCCGACAGCGCGAGGCCCGCGACCAGCGGCGCGATCTCGCGGGTGTTGAAGTACGCGGAGATGAACGCCGTGAAGTTCGAGACGCCGAGCTGGTTGAGCGCGGCGTAGCCCTGCAGGCCGACCTCGGTACCGGTGAAGAAGGTCAGGAAGGCGATGACGCCGACGGTGCCGCCGACGACGGCCAGCGCGCCGGTGCCGAGGCTGACCTCGGCCAGCAGGCGCACGACCTCCTTCTTGTAGCGGAACAGCACGCGGTAGGTCCAGCCCAGCGACCGGCCGTAGAAGGACAGCTGCGCACCGAGGTCGTCCAGCGCGGACAGCGGCTTGCCGGTGACCGCGCGGCCGACGCGGCGGGCCCGGTCGAGGACCGGAGGGGTGGCGGACGTGACAGCCACGTCAGCCTCCCTTCTGCGGAACGATCTGGAAGTACACGGCGGTGATGATGAAGTTCGTCAGGAACAGCAACATGAACGAGATGACGACGCTCTGGTTCACGGCATCCCCGACGCCCTTCGGGCCGCCCTTGGCGTTGAGGCCCTTGTAGGCGGCGACGAGCGCGGCGATGAGGCCGAAGATCACGGCTTTGAGCTGCCCGACGTACAGGTCGGGCAGCTGGGCC
This sequence comes from Mycobacteriales bacterium, assembly GCA_046262175.1. Taxonomy (GTDB): domain Bacteria; phylum Actinomycetota; class Actinomycetes; order Mycobacteriales; family SCTD01; genus RYN-124. The sequence continues at coordinate 2,202 of JBHENF010000258.1, read as the reverse complement.
AACGCAGTGAAGGACGACAGATATGCCCCAGGAGTTCCCCCCTGGAGGATGACGTTGAAGAAGTACCCGCCGATGACGCCGACGACGGAGACCAGGCCGTTGAGGAAGAAGGCCACCAGCATCGTGGCGAGGACGCGCGGCACGACCAGGCGCTGCAGCGGGCTGACGCCGAGCACCTCCATCGCGTCGATCTCGTCACGGATCTTGCGCGAGCCGAGGTCGGCGCAGATGGCCGAGCCGCCGGCTCCGGCGATCAGCAGCGCGGTGACGATCGGGCTGGCTTCGCGCACGATGCCGAGGACGGCCACCGCACCGGTGAAGGACTGGGCGCCGATCTGCTTGGTGAGGTTGCCGATCTGCAGCGCGAGCACGGCACCGAACGGGATCGACACCAGCGCGGTGGGCAGGATGGTGACGCTCGCGATGAACCAGGCCTGCTGGACGAACTCCGCGCCCTGGAAGGGCCGCTTGAACAGGCTGCGGACGACGTCCAGCGAGAGAGCGAAGAAGTCACCGGCACCGCGAACGGGCGCGGTCGGGGCGAACGCCATCAGGCGTCCTCACGCGGGCGGGTACGGGGACGGGCCGTCTTGCCGGCGGGCTTGCCGGCCGCGCGGGGCCGCCGCGGGGCCGGGGCCGCGGGGGCCTCGTCGGCGGGCGCCTCGCTGTCGGCCGCGCCGGCGTCGCTGCCGTCGGTGTCCGCGCGACGCACGTCCTCCGGAGCGACGACCTCGACGTTCGCCGTGCTCGAGCCGTTCTTGCCCTTGACGTCCGGAACCTCGCCGGACCAGCCCGTGGGGCCGCTGCCGGTCGGCACCTTGACGCCGTCCACACCGGCGAAGGACCCCTCGGGCGGCACCACGCCGTGCTCGAGCAGCCAGGCGCCGGGCGGGCGCTGGGTCTTGCGGATCCGGCCGTCGCTCGTCGGCAGCTGCTCGGGGATGGGCGGCAACGTGGCCTGCTCCTCGCCGCTCTCGGCCTCGGCGGCGAGCTCGCCGGCGTCCTTCTCCTCGGCCATGCCGATCGGCCCCTGCCGCTGGCCGTTGAGGAATTGGCGCACCACGGGCTCGTTGCTCGACAGCAGCATCTCGCGCGGGCCGAACATGGCCAGGTGCCGGCGGTAGAGCAGCCCGATGTTGTCGGGGATCGTCCGCGCGGTGCTGATGTCGTGCGTGACGATGAGGAAGGTCGCCTCGATCTGCGCGTTGAGGTCGACGATCAGCTGGTTGAGGTACGCCGTGCGTACGGGGTCGAGGCCCGAGTCGGGCTCGTCGAACAGCAGCACCTGCGGGTCGAGGACGAGCGCGCGGGCCAAGCCGGCGCGCTTGCGCATGCCGCCGGAGATCTCGCCGGGGAGCTTCTTCTCGGCACCGGCCAGCCCGGTGATCTCCATCTTCTCCATGACGATGTCTTTGATGTCGCGCTCGGACTTCTTGGTGTGCTCGCGGAGCGGGAATGCGATGTTGTCGAACAGGTTCTGCGACCCGAACAGCGCGCCGTCCTGAAACAGGACGCCGAACAGCTTGCGGATCTCGTACAGCTCCTTCTCGCGGACCTTGGTGATGTCCGTGCCGTCGATGACGATGGAGCCGTTCTCGGGCTTGAGCAGGCCGATGAGGGTCTTGAGGAAGACCGACTTGCCGGTGCCGGACGGGCCGAGCAGCACGCTGATCTCACCCGCCGGCAGCGTCAGGCTGACGTTCTCCCAGATGGTCTGCCGGCCGAAGCGCTTGGTGAGGTCCGTGACCGTGATCTCGACACCCACAGCGCGGACTCCCACTCGATGATCGTCGGACGGGTCGCGGCAGCGCCACGAACCGAGTTCCAGCGCCTCCTGGATCCGCCGCAGGAGCGGGACCAAGATCGCTGTGACCGTACTCACAGGACCTACCCCGAAGGATACGGGCGTATCCACGCACCCCCGCGGGTGGGGCGTTTCGGTTCCGCAACGGCGATCCGGCGGCTTGCTGCCGCCTGCTGCGGCCTGCTGCTGGCGGCCGGAACGCCGCAGGGGCGGCACGCCGACCGGCATGCCGCCCCTGCGGGACGAGCGGGTGCTACTTGACGGTGACCGTTGCGCCGGCGCCTTCGAGGGCCGCCTTGGCCTTCTCGGCCGCCTCCTTGGTCGCCTTCTCCAGGACCGGCTTGGGCGCGCCGTCGACGAGGTCCTTGGCCTCCTTCAGGCCGAGGGATGTCAGCGTG
>JBHENF010000257.1:0-8729 GCA_046262175.1 Mycobacteriales bacterium | reverse complement strand
GCTGCAGTGCGGCTACTGCACGCCGGGCATGGTGCTCGCGACCGTCGACCTGCTGAAGAACAACCCGAGCCCGACCGAGGACGAGGTGCGGCACGGGCTGGAGGGCAACCTCTGCCGCTGCACCGGCTACCAGAACATCGTGAAGGCGGTCCTGTCCGCGGCCGCCGAGCTGCGCGGCGAGCAGCCGCATCCGGGCTCGTTCCAGGACAGCACCGACCTGACGGAGGTGCACGCATGACCGAGCAGCTGGACGCCGGCCTGGTCGCGTCCGAGGTCGCCGAGCACCCGGACCAGATGTCGTCGCCGTACGCCGGTGGCGAGCTGGGCCGCGGCCGGCGGCGCAAGGAGGACGCCAAGCTCCTCACCGGCCAGACCAACTGGGTCGACAACATCGTGCTGCCGGGCCTGCTGCACATGACGGTGCTGCGCAGCCCCATGGCGCACGCGAAGGTGCTGTCCGTCGACGTGTCGGCCGCGCTCGAGATGCCCGGCGTGATCGCGGCCTTCAGCGGCAAGGACCTCGAGGACGCCATGGGCGCGACGCTGCCGTGTGCCTGGCCGGTCACGCCCGACATGGTCTCGCCGCCCCACACGCCGCTCGCCGTCGACGAGGTGCGGCACGTCGGCGACGGTGTGGCCGTCGTCATCGCCCGCGACCGCTACGCCGCGGCGGACGCGCTCGAGGCGATCGCCGTGGAGTACGACCAGCTGCCGGCGGTGGTGGACATGGAGGAGGCGCTGAAGGAGGGCGCGCCGCTGGTGCACAGCGCCGCCGGCACCAACCGGTGCTTCCTGTTCGACTTCCCGGGTGCCGGAGCCGACTTCGACGAGACCGTCGCTGCCGCAGGCGAGGACGCCGTGGTCGTGAAGCGTCGCTTCCGCCAGCAGCGCCTGATCCCGACGCCGATGGAGCCGCGCGGCGTCGTCGTCGCGCCGATCGCTGCGGCCGACGAGTTCACGGTCTACAGCACGACGCAGATCCCGCACGTCCTGCGGGTGATGCTCGCCCTGACCACCGGCATCCCGGAGCAGAAGCTGCGCGTCGTCGCTCCTGATGTCGGGGGCGGCTTCGGCGCGAAGCTCAACGTCTACGCGGAGGAGGTGCTCGCCCTCGTCGTCGCCCGCAAGCTCGGCCGGCCCATCAAGTGGACCGAGACGCGCAGCGAGAACTACCAGGCGACGACCCACGGCCGTGACCAGATCCAGGACATCACCATCGCCGCCAAGAAGGACGGCACGCTGCTCGGGCTCAAGGTCGAGCTGCTCGCCAACATGGGCGCGTACCTGCAGCTGATCACGCCGGGCGTACCGGTCCTCGGCGCGTTCATGTTCCCGGCGATCTACAAGATGCCGTCGTACCGCTTCATCTGCACCGGTGTCTTCACCACGATGACGCCGACCGACGCCTACCGCGGCGCGGGCCGGCCCGAGGCGACGTACGCGATCGAGCGGATCATGGACGAGCTGGCGGACACCCTCGGGCGCGACCCGATGGAGCTGCGCAAGCAGAACTGGATCACGCACGAGGAGTTCCCGTACACGATGGTGGCGGGGCTGACGTACGACTCGGGCAACTACGAGGCGGCCACCGAGAAGGCCGAGCAGATGTTCGACATGACCGGGCTGCGCGCCGAGCAGAAGCAGCGCCGGGAGAGCAACGACACGGTGCAGCTCGGCATCGGCATCTCCACCTTCACCGAGATGTGCGGGCTGGCCCCGTCGCGGGTGCTCGGCTCGCTCTCGTACGGCGCAGGCGGCTGGGAGTCCGCGTCCATCCGGATGCTGCCGACCGGCAAGGTCGAGGTCGTCTCGGGTGCAACGCCGCACGGGCAGGGCCACCACACGGCCTGGAGCCAGATCGTGGCCGACGCGCTCGGGGTCCCGTTCGACGACGTGGAGCTGATCGCCGGCGACACCAAGTCGAGCCCGAAGGGCATGGACACCTACGGGTCCCGGTCGCTGGTCGTGGGCGGCGTCGCGATCCACAAGGCGACCGGCAAGGTTCTCGAGAAGGCGACGCGGATCGCCGCCCACCTGCTCGAGGCCGCCGAGAGCGACGTCGAGTTCAAGGGCGGGACCTTCTCTGTCAAGGGCTCGCCCGACGCGAGCATGACCATCCAGGAGGTGGCGCTCGCGACGTTCGCGGCGCACAACCTGCCGGACGGCATGGAGCCCTCGCTCGACAGCGACTACGTCTACGACCCGGAGAACTTCTCCTTCCCGCACGGCACCCACCTGTGCGCCGTCGAGATCGACACCGAGACCGGGTTCACCAAGATCCGCAAGTACGTCTGCGTCGACGACATCGGCAAGATCATCAACCCCGTCATCGTCGAGGGGCAGGTGCACGGTGGCCTGGCGCAGGGGATCGCGCAGGCGCTGTACGAGGAGGCCGTCTACGACGCGGAGGGCAACCTCACCACCGGCTCGATGGTCGACTACCTGCTGCCAAGTGCGGTGGACCTGCCGCACTTCGACACCGGCCGGACGGAGACGCCCGCGACGAGCAACCCGCTGGGCGTCAAGGGCGTCGGCGAGGCCGGCTGCATCGCCTCCACGCCGGCGGTCATCAACGCGGTGGTCGACGCGCTGCGGCCGTTCGGCGTCAACGACATCGACATGCCCGCCACTCCCGAACGGGTCTGGCGGCTTCTCCAGGCAGGAGCGGCCCGATGATCCCCGCCCAGTTCGACTACGTGGCGCCGGAGTCTGTTGCCGACGTCGTCTCGGCGCTGACGGAGGGCGGCGAGGACGCGAAGGTCCTCGCCGGCGGGCAGAGCCTGATCCCGGTGCTCCGCCTGCGGCTGTCGTACCCGACCGTGCTCGTCGACCTGCGGAAGGTCGCGGAGCTGCGGGGGGTGCGCGAGGACGGCGCGGATCTGGTCATCGGCACCATGACCCGGCACGACGACGTGGTGAAGGACCCGCTGGTGAAGCAGTACGCCGCCCTCGTCGCCGAGGCCGCGGCCACGGTCGCCGACCCGGCGGTGCGGCACCGCGGCACCTTCGGCGGGGCGCTCGCGCATGCGGACCCCGCCGGAGACCTGGCGGCGGTGGCGCTCGCCCTCGACGCGCAGCTGGTCGCCGAGGGACCGGGCGGGCGTCGCACCATCGCCGCCGCCGACTTCTTCCAGGACTACCTGCAGACGGCGCTGTCGCCGGACGAGGTGCTGGTCGAGGTGCGGCTGCCGAAGCTGGAGGGGCAGTGGGGGGTGGCGTACGAGAAGTTCAACCGGACCGCCCAGTCCTGGGCCATCGTCGGTGTCGCGGCCGCGGTGCGCCGCAGCAACGGCTCGATCGCGGAGGCGCGGGTCGGGCTGACGAACATGGGCTCGACGCCGGTCCGCGCGACGGCGGTGGAGGCTGCGCTGGCTGGTGCATCGGCGGACGCCGGTGCCGTCGAGGCGGCTGCCGCGTACGCGGCCGAGGGCACCACGGCGCCGTCCGACCTGTCGGCGCAGGCGGACTACCGCGAGCACCTGGCCCGCGTCCTGACCCGTCGCGCGGTCACGACGGCGGCGGGGCTGTAGGTGTCAGGTCGGCGGGGGCTGCTGCCCGAGGGGGTCACGTCCCCCGCCGACCTCGCGCAGCGGCTCGGGGAGGCCGACTACCTCGCGGACACCGGCGTGGCCACGGCCGCCTACCTGGCGCTGGCGCTGCCGCGTCCGCTGTTCCTCGAAGGTGAGGCCGGCGTCGGCAAGACGTCGCTGGCGGCGAGCCTCGCCCGCGTCCTCGGGGCGCCGCTGCTGCGGCTGCAGTGCTACGAGGGCATCGACGCGAGCCAGGCGCTGTACGACTGGGACTTCCCGCGCCAGCTGCTGCACCTGCGCGCGGCGGAGTCGGCCGGACCGGTCGACGTCGCGCGGGTCGAGGACGAGGTCTACAGCCGCCGGTTCCTGATCGCCCGCCCGCTGCTGGCCGCCCTCGAGACCACGCCCAGCGTGCTGCTGATCGACGAGGTCGACCGCGCCGACGACGAGTTCGAGGCCTTCCTGCTGGAGGTCCTCAGCGACTACACGGTCACCGTGCCCGAGCTGGGGACGGTGCGCGCGGAGGTGCCGCCGGTGGTGGTCGTGACGAGCAACCGGACGCGCGAGGTGCACGACGCGCTCAAGCGCCGGTGCCTGTTCCACTGGGTCGAGCACCCCGACTTCGAGCGGGAGGTGGCGATCGTGCGCCGGCGGGTGCCGGAGGCGTCCGCGCGACTCGCGGCGCAGGTCGCGTCGGCCGTCGCCGTGCTGCGCGACCAGGACCTGCAGAAGCCGCCCGGCGTGGCCGAGTCGATCGACTGGACGCAGGCGCTGGTCGCCCTGGGAGCCGAGCGGCTCGACGCCGACACGGCGACGGCCACTCTCGGAGCCGTCCTGAAGTACCGCGAGGACATCCAGCACGCCCGCGCGCTCGACGTCGGCGTCCTGCTCGACCGGGCGCTCAGTGGCTGAGCTGTACGACGCGACAGATGCCCTGGTGGGGCTGGCCCGGACGCTGCGCGCGGCCGGGGTCAATGCTGCGCCGGACCGGGTACAGGCCGCGGTGGCCGCGCTCGCCGTGCTCGACCCGACCCGCCGGCAGGACGTGTACTGGTCCGGCCGGCTGTCCCTGTGCGGCACGGTCGAGGAGGCGCGGCGCTACGACGCGGTGTTCGACGCCTACTTCGGCGAGCGGCCCGGCACGGTGGTGCGGCGGCAGCGGATCCTGGTGCCCAAGCTGCAGCTGACCTCGACCGACGACGCGCTCTTCGGCTCCGACGAGCAGGAGGACGTGACGGCGTCGGCCAGCGCGGCAGCCGGCTCGGAGGAGCTGCTGCGGCACCGGGACGTGTCCCGGCTGACGGCGCAGGAGCGGGCCGAGCTGCACCGGCTGCTGGCCCGGCTGCGGCTACCCGGCGAGCAGCGACGTACCCGTCGGCACCGGCCGGCGGCGCGGGGGCGCGTCGACCGCGGCCGGACACTGCGGGCGTGGATGCGGGCCGGTGGGGAGCCGGCCGAGCTGCGGCGGTCTGCGTCCCGGACGCGTGCTCGCCGGGTCGTGCTGCTCGTGGACGTCAGCGGCTCGATGGAGCGCTACGCGGGCGCGCTGCTGCGGTTCAGCCACGCCGCGGCCCGGCGCAGCGCGGACCGGACGGAGGTGTTCGCGCTGGGCACGCGGCTGACCCGGCTGACCCGGGAGATGGCCCTGCGCGACCCGGACGCGGCGATGGCAGCGGTCGCCGAGGCCGTACCCGACGCGGGTGGCGGGACTCGGCTCGGCCTGCTGCTCAAGGAGTTCCTGGACCGGTGGGGGCAGCGCGGGACCGCCCGCGGCGCCGTCGTCGTCGTGCTGTCCGACGGCTGGGAACGCGGCGACCCGGCGCTGCTGGGCGAGCAGGTCGCGCGCCTGCACCGACTCGCGCACCGCGTCGTCTGGGCCAATCCTCGTAAGGCCGCGCCGGGGTACGCGCCACTCGCCGGCGGCATGGCGGCCGCGCTGCCGCACGTCGACGACTTCGTCGAGGGGCACAGCCTGGCCGCGCTCGAGCACCTCGCGGACGTCGTACGAGGAGCCCGTCATGCGTGACATCGCGGCCGGGCTCCGCGACCTGCTCAACAGCGAACGCCCCTTCGGTCTTGCCACCGTGGTGGGCACCCGCGGCAGCGCTCCCCGGCCGCCGGGTGCGGCCATGGCGGTCGACGCGGACGGGGTGGCGGTGGGCAGCGTGTCCGGCGGCTGCGTCGAAGGGGCGGTGTACGAGGTGGCCGCCGACGTGCTCGCCGGCGGACCGCCGGTGGTGGAGACGTACGGCATCAGCGACGAGACGGCCTACTCCGTCGGCCTCACCTGCGGCGGGATCCTCGACGTGCTGGTCCAGCGGGTGGGGGAGGCGCAGGCGCCGGTGCTGCGCGAGCTGCTGGACCTGCTGGAGCGGGACGAGCCGGTGGCGCTCGCCACCGTCACCGGCGGGCCGGCGCCGCTGGGTGCGCTGCGGCTCGTCACTGCGTCCGGCGCGGCCGGCAGCCTCGGGACGGAGGGCCTCGACGCGGCCGCCACCGACGACGCCCGCGGCATGCTCGCGATCGGCTCGACCGGCACCCGCCACTACGGCCCGCGTGGCGAGCGCCGCATCGATGACGTGTCGGTCTTCGTACAGGCGTTCACGCCGCCGCCGCGGATGTTGGTGTTCGGCGCGACCGACTTCGCCGCGGCCGTTGCCCGGGCCGGCGTGTTCCTCGGCTACCGGGTCACGGTGTGCGATGCGCGTCCGGTGTTCGCGACGCCCCGGCGGTTCCCGGAGGCGCACGAGGTCGTGTGCCGCTGGCCGCACGACTACCTGACCGAGACCGAGGTCGACGAGCGGACGGTCATCGCCGTGCTCACGCACGACCCGAAGTTCGACGTGCCGCTGCTGGAGGTCGCGCTGCGCAGCAGAGCGGGCTACGTCGGCGCCATGGGCAGCCGGCGCACGCATGACGACCGGCTCGGCCGGCTCCGCGACATCGGCATGACCGAGGAGGAGCTGTCCCGGCTGCACTCCCCGATCGGACTCGACCTCGGCGCCCGTACCCCGGAGGAGACGGCCGTCTCGATCGCCGCCGAGATCGTCCAGCACCGCTGGGGTGGCAGCGGCCGACCTCTCGGCAACACCGACGGACCGGTGCACCGATGAACGTCGCGGGGCTGCTGCTCGCTGCCGGCGCCGGCTCCCGGTTCGGGGGGCCGAAGGCACTGGTCAGCTTCGAGGGGGAGCTGCTGGTCGTGCGCGGGCAGCGGCTGCTGCGCGAGGGCGGCTGCGACCCGGTGCTGGTGGTGCTCGGCGCGCAGGCGGAGCAGGTCGCCGTCCACGTGGATCGGTCCGTTCTCGCCGCTGACTGGGAGACGGGCATGGGGGCCTCGTTGCGGGCGGGGCTCGCTGCGCTGGAGGCGGAGGTCGACGCGGTCGTGGTCGCCCTCGCGGACCAGCCGCGCATCGGGTCGCAGAGCATCGAGCGGCTGCGCGCGGCCGCCGCTGCAGGTGCCGTCGCTGCCGTTGCCACGTACGCCGGCAAGCAGCGCAACCCCGTACTGCTCACCCGCGAGATCTGGGACGACGTTGCTCGCCTCAGCACCGGCGACACTGGCGCCCGGCCGTGGCTGCGCGCACATCCGGAGCTCGTCGTGGACGTCCCCTGCGACGACACCGGCACGCCGCACGACATCGACACCCCGCACGACCTGGCAGCCCTGGAGGCGCTCGCATGAAGCTCGAGAACCGGTTCACCGTCCCCGTACCGCGGGCGCAGGCGCTTGCCGTGCTGCTCGACGTCGAGCGGATCGCGCCGTGCATGCCCGGCGCCACGCTGACGTCCCGCAACGGCGACGACTTCACCGGGACGGTGAAGGTGAAGGTCGGACCGATCAACCTCACGTACGGCGGTGAGGCGTCCTTCCGCTCGGTGGACGAGGCCGCCGGCGTCGTCGTCATCGAGGGCAGCGGCAAGGAGACCCGTGGGACCGGTACGGCGAAAGCGGTCGTGACGTGCCGGCTGGTGGACAAGGGGACGAGTACTGACGTGGAGGTCGACACGGACCTCGCCATCACCGGGAAGCCGGCGCAGTTCGGACGCGGCGTGCTGGCCGACGTGAGCGCCAAGCTCGTGGACCAGTTCGCCGCTTGCCTGAGCAAGGAGATCCTCGCCGGTTCGGTCGCCTCCCAGCCGGCGGACGACTCTGCGCCGGAGGGCGACTCGCCGCCGCCACCGCCTGCCGCGCCGCGTCCGGTCGAGGCGATCGACCTGCTGGGAGCCGCCGGCACGCCGGTGCTCAAGCGCCTCGTGCCGGTACTTGCGGGACTAGCCGTGCTGCTGCTGCTCGTCAGGCGGATGCGGCGCTGACGGCGGCGAGCGTGCTCGCAAAGGCCAGCGGCGGCAGCTCGTCCGGGCCGAAGAACGCGGCCGCGCTGACGTCGTCCGCGGCCTGCAGGGTGCCGCCGCGCAGCGACGCGGAGAAGGCGAGGAAGAACGCCGTGCCGGCGCCGGCCGGGTAGAGGCCGATCAGCTCGCCGACCTCGACCTCCAGCCCGGTCTCCTCCCGGCACTCCCGCGCCGCCGCCTGCTGCGGCGTCTCGTCTGCGTCCATGAAGCCGGCGGGCAGCGCCCACCGGCCGCGTTCCGGGTCCACCTCCCGTTGCACGAGCAGCAGGCGCCCCTGGTCGTCGCGGACGACCACGCCGACGCCGACCTTCGGGTCGCGGTGGTGCTGGACCCCGCACAGCGTGCACAGCTGCGGGCGCCCGCCGGCCGTCAGCGCGCCGCCGCAGCGCGGGCAGAAGCTGTGCGTCTCCACCGGCTCATCCTGCCGTCCCGTGCCGCAGGCTGTGCGGCGTGGAGCTCCACACGGTGACGGTCCAGCTGCCGTTCCGCTTGCCGCTGTTCCCCGACAACCTGTTCGGGCACCTGGTCGCCACCGCCGTGCCGGGCGTGGAGGAGTGGCGCGACGGCGCGTACCGCCGGACGCTCCGGCTGCCGTACGGGCCGGGGATCGTGGCTCTGACGCCGATGCCGGCGCACGTCCGCTGCGCCCTCGCGCTGCGCGACCCGCGCGACGCCGACATCGCGATCGCCCGCTGCCGGCGGCTGCTCGACCTCGACGCGGACCCGGTCGCCGTCGACGCGCAGCTGGCCGAGGACCCGGTGCTCGCGCCGCTCGTCGCGAAGGCGCCCGGCCGCCGGGTGCCGGGAACGGTCGACGAGCACGAGCTGGCGTTGCGGGTCGTG
>JBHENF010000256.1:0-50803 GCA_046262175.1 Mycobacteriales bacterium | reverse complement strand
CCCCCACGCCGAGCACCGCCACCCTCAGCTGCACCCTGACGGACCCGAACAGCACGAGGGCGTACAGCGTCCCGTGCACGATGCCGGTCACGGTCAGCGGCACCCAGGGCACGTCGACCCTCACGGTCACGGTGACCGACCCTGAGACGACGTTCTTCGGGACCGGTTCCGCGACCTACACGTACGACAACATCGCGCCGGACGCCTTCACCGTCACCGGCTCCAACGGCGACAGCCCGACCCGCGCGGTGGCGTGGTCCTGGACCGCGCCGGAGAGCGGGCTGACGGCCACCTGTCAGCTCCGCCAGCTCGCCGCGCCGACCGTGTGGCCGACGCCGACCGCCTGCACGTCGCCGTACACGACCACCGTGCCCGCCGACGGCGCGTGGCAGCTCGCGGTCACGTTGACCGACGCGGCGAAGAACAGCACCGACTCCCTGAGCCCCGAGGTACGGGTGGACACCGGCGTCCCGCTGAAGCCAACTGTGTCGACACGCAGCAACCCGTCCAACAACCTCGCGCCCACCTGGACGATCACCGGTGAGGCGACCGGCACCACCTTCACCTGCTCGTGGGCCACCTCCGACGGCGGAAGCCCGCTGCCGGCCACGGGGCCGTGCTCGACCGGGTACGCGCCGGCCCTGCCGGCGAAGGACGGCACCTACACGCTTTCCGTCACGCAGAAGGACGCGGCCGGCAACACCAGCCCGAGCACCGATGTCGCGTACCGACTCGACCAGACCGCGCCGACCGTCTCCTTCACCGCACCGACACCGGCGCGCGGGACGAGCACGACCGTGACCTGGACCTTCACGCCGTCCGAGGCGCTGAGCAGCTCGCAGTGCCGACTGGTAAAGCGCACGGGTGGCGTCGACACGGCGCAGACCGGCTGGACCCCGTGCGACCGCAGCTACACGGCGGACCTCACCGGCCTCGGCGACGGCACCTTCGCCCTCCAGGTGAAGGTGGTCGACCTGGCCGGCAACCCGAACGACAGCAGCAGCTCCACCGGCGAGCTCGTCGACCCGTACCCGTACGTCCTCGACACCACGGCTCCCGGCGTCCCGACCGTCGTCGGCTCCCGCGGCTACAGCCAGAGCACCGCGGTCAGCTGGACGATCACCGGCTCGAGCAGCGACACGGCCAAGCTCTACTGCCGGCTCGTCAAGGACGACGACACCACGACGGCGACCTGGACCGACTGCACCACGGCGCCCGCCACCACGACCCCGCCCGCGGACGCGACCGGCGCCTTCAGCACCACGCTGACGACGGACGGGCAGTACCGCCTCGATGTCGTGGCCGCCGACGACCTCGACAACCGGACGACGCCGGTAGTGTCCAGCGAACCGTACTTCCTCGACCGCCAGGTCCCGGGCGCGATGACGTTCAGCCCGATCCCGGTCACCGGCAACGCGACCACCCAGACGTGGACGTGGACGCAGACGGAGACCACCGGGATCACCACGGACTGCCGGCTGTACTCCGTCACCGGGACGACGCGAACACTCGTCAACACGAGCCTGAAGTGCACGAGCCCACGTACCGAGCAGCTCGCCAAGAGCACGCCCGGCACCACCTACCTGCTCGAGGTCACGCAGACGGACCAGGCTCTCAACGCCACCGTCACCGACGGGCCGACGTACCTGCTCGACACCGTCGCGCCGGACGCGCCGGCAGTGGACGGGCCGTCCGCCGAGAGCAACGTCCAGGCCGTGCACTACACGATCACGCCCAAGGAAGCCGGCACGACGTCGACCTGCACCCTGTCGTCGCGCGACCTCACAGCGACCAACTGGGTCGTCGTGTCCACCAGCACGACCTGCTCGACCACCGGCTGGGACGTGACCCTGCCGAAGGTCGACGCGTACTACCGCGTTGCCGTCACCTCCACGGACGCCGCGAAGAACGTCAGCATCGAGGGCCTCAGCCCCGAGTACCACCTCGACGTCACCGGTCCCGCCGCGCCGGTCTTCACGACCTCCCCGTCCGGCCGCGCCAACGTCGCCGACGTCAGCTGGACCTGGACCTTCGAGAACCTCGCCACCTCCGTCTGCACGGTGACGTACGCCGGGACCGTCGTCGTCAACGAGCCCTGCACCAGCGGCTCGTACGGCACGAAGCTCACCGCAGGCGACGGCGTCTACACGCTGACCGTGACGCTCAAGGACAGGTACGGCAACGTCGGCGGCTCGGCCACGTCGGTGGACTACTTCCTCGACACGACGCCGCCGGCCGGCATCCCCACCGTCTCGAGCAACCTGCCCACCACCGGCAACGTCACCTCCGGCAGCTACTCGATCATGGGCCCGAACGAGGCGTTCACCGCCGAGTGCCAGCTGCGCAGGGACGGCGCCGTCGTCAGCCCTTGGGCGAGCTGCACCTTCCCGAAGGCGGTCGCGTTCAGCGGTGACGGCAGCTACGTCCTCGACGTGCGCCTCACCGACCCGTACAAGAACACCGGCGCCGAAGGCCACTCCGCTGCCTACCTGCTCGACACCAAGCTGCCGACCCTTCCGGTGGTCACGGTGCCGACGAGCCCGTCGAGCAACGCGGCGCCCGTCTTCGGCGTGGTCATCGACGCCGACACGAGCGGCACCTGCGAGCTGCGCCGCGGCAGCACGGTCGTCGCACCGGCGAGCCCGTGCAGCACCTCGTACACCGCCGCCCTCAGCACCGACGGCGACTACGTGCTGACCGTCGTGTCCAAGGACGCCGCCGGCAACACGGCGACGGGCAGCTCGACCGCCTACACCTTCGACACGACACCGCCGACCGCTCCGGTCGTGACCGGCCCGGCCGGCCCGTCGCAGAACCGCAACCCCGTCTTCTCCTGGACCGGCGAGCTCGGCGCCACGGCAGAGTGCGCCGCCGCGAAGGACGGCGCGACCGCCGGCGGCTGGGTCGCCTGCAGCTCCCCGTACGCACCGACGCTGCCGGCCGACGGCACCTGGATGCTGTCGGTCCGGCTGTCCGACGCGGCCAGGAACGTCGGCCCCGCAGGCACCTCCGGCGGCTACGTGCTGGACACGACGGCCCCCGCCACCCCGGTCGTGACGCCGCCGCAGACGCCGGGTCGCAACCTGTCCCCGTCGTGGTCAGCGGTCACCGAGGCCGGCAGCACCACCGAGTGCCGCTTCACCGGCCAGCTCGACTTCACGCCGTGCACCCTGCCCCTGACGACGCCGGTCACGGTCGACGGCGAGTACGTCCTGTCGGTCCGCAGCACCGACGTCGCCGGCAACGTGAGCGCCGTCGGCACCGGCACCTACGTGCTCGACACGACGGCGCCGCCGGCGCCCGTGGTGACGCAGCCGAGCGGTCCCGGCCGCAGCCGCACCCCCTCGATCGCCTTCACCACGGAGACCGGCTCGACCGGCTCGTGCCGACTCACCCGCGGCAGCACCGTGATCGCCGAGACGGGACCGTGCACCAGCCCGGCCGGCCTCGACCTCACCGGCCTCCCGGACGGCGCCTACACCCTGACCGTCCGCGCCGTCGACGCCGCCGGCAACACCGGGCCGGCGGCCACCGGCACGTACGTGCTCGACACCACCGCCCCGGCGGCGCCCGTCCTCACCCTCGTGCCGGGCTCGCCCAGCTCCGACCGCGCCCCCGTGTACGCCTTCAGCACCGAGGCCGGCGCCATCCCCACCTGCCGGCTCACGACGCCGGCCGGTGCCGTCAAGGAGCTGACGTGCACGAGCCCGCTGACGCTGGACCTGTCCGGCTCGACGGACGGCGCCTACGACCTCGCCATCACGGTGAAGGACGCGGCCGGCAACACGTCCGCGGCGGCGACGTCCACCTTCACCCTCGACAGCAACGCCCCTGTCGCGCCGCGTCTGACCGGTCCGGTGACCCCGGGCAGCACCCGCACCCCGGCCTGGAAGGTCGCCTCGGCCGCACCCGCTGAGTGCCGGCTCGTCCGCGGCCTCACCGTCGTGAAGGACTGGGCCGCCTGCAGCGGCACGTACACGGCCGACCTGTACGGCCAGCCGGACGGCGTGTACGCCCTCGAGGCCCGCGTGGTCGGCACGACGGCTGCGTCCAGCAGCCGCTACCGGCTCGACACGGCCGGCCCGGCGGCCGCGACCATCACGGCGCCGCCGTCGCCGTCGACCGTGCTGCGCCCCGTCTGGGCCATCGCCTCGGCCGAGCCGAACGTCACCGCCGAGTGCCAGGTCACCGTGTTCGGCGAGGTGCTGCAGGACTGGGCGCCGTGCGCGGTGTCCGCCGCCGGGTCGCTGTTCACCGCCCCCGAGCTCACCCGCGGCGACGGCACGTACACCCTGCACGTCCGCCTCACCGACGCGGCCGGCAACGTCGGCGGCACCATCGCGACCAGCGACTACGTCCTCGACACGTCCGCGCCCGCCGCGGTCGGCATCATCGGGCCGGCCAGCCCCGGCCGGCTCTCGACCCCGACGTGGACCATCACCAGCGGCACCGGCGTGAAGCTGGAGTGCCAGCTCACCCGCGGCTCCACCGTCGTCAAGCCCTGGGCGCCCTGCACGGACACCTTCAGCGCCGACCTGAGCGGCCTCGGCGACGGCACTTACACGCTCACGGTGCACGCCCTCAGCGCCGCCGGCACACCAGGTCCGGACACGACGAGCCTGTATGAGTACGACACCACCGCGGCGGAGAAGCCGACAGCGCTGACCGTCGACCCCGTCGGCCCGTCGCAGAACCGCGCACCGCGCTGGACGTTCGTCCTGCCGCCCGGCAGCAAGGCGCTCTGCAAGGTGACGCTCGGCGAGAAGGTCATCAGCGATGGCCCGTGCGACTCGCCGTACATCATGGACCTCAGCAACGCCGCCGACGGCTCGTACACGATGTCCGTCCGCGCGGTCGACCAGGCCGGCAACCAGAGCGCCCCCGTCACGAAGGGGTACGTCCTTCGCACCGTGCCGCCGACGGCTCCGGTCTTCACGATGGCGCCCGGCAGCCCCAGCTCGACCGTCGACCCGCGGTGGGCGTTCACGACCGGCCGCGCCACGGCTCAGTGCCGCATCCTGCTCAACGGCCAGCTCACCGAGGACTGGGGAACCTGCGCCAGCCCGTACACGCTGTTCCTCACCGGTCGGCCGGACGGCCGCTACACCCTGCAGGTCCGCTCGGTCGACCTGGCGCTGAACACCTCGAAGGTCGTCGAGAGCAGCTACGACTTCGACCGCACGGCAGCGGCGCTGGCGATGTTCGTCGAGACCCCCGTCAGCCCGGGCGTCGATCTCAGCCCGACGTGGCTCGTCGCCGCACCGATCGTCGCCACGACGCCGGCCCTGCTGCGGGCCGGGGCGCTCACGGTGGGCGGCGCGGCGACCGAGTGCCGCTGGGGCGTCAACGGCAACGGCGGCACCTGGCAGCCCTGCGCCGGCAGCTACACCGGCTCCACGACCGGAGACGGCCGCTACCAGCTCGAGCTCCGCACCGCGGCCGACGGGACCACCGCTGCCGGCCCGGCCAGCACGTCCTGGTACCAGCTCGACACGCTGCGGCCGAACCCGCCCGTGCTCGTGCCCGGGCAGGACCCGGTCGGCAACGAGGCGGAGGTCTCGTGGTCGTGGGCCGACGACCCGGACCTGCTCGCCGAGTGCCGGCTGCTCAAGGGCGACAACCCGACGGCGCCGTACACCGTCTGCGACTCGCCGTTCACGGCCAGCCTCGGCCGCTTCGGCCAGGGCAGCTTCACCGCGCAGGTCCGGCTGACCGACCTCGCCGGGAACGTGAGCGACCCCGGCAGCAGCACGTACCGGTACGACACGACGCCGCCGCCGGCGCCCTTCTTCACCAGCAAGCCGCCGCTGCGCGGCACGTCCGGGTCCGTCAGGTGGACGTTCGCGGTCATCGACGACGCGACGGCGCTGTGCCGCCTGACGCACGACGGCGTCGTGACCGAGAGCCCGTGCAACGGCGAGTTCCGGCTCGACCGGCTCAGCCAGCCGGGGACCTGGACGCTGTCCGTGCAGTACGTCGACACGGCCGGCAACGCGAGCCGGCCGACGCTCGGCAGCTACACGCTGACGACGCCGGTGCTGGTGCGCGACCGCATCGACAGCCCGACCGGCGGGGGCACGGTCGGCGGCAGCGACCCGTTCACCCCCCGGCCGCCGGTGGACAGGGGCGGCTTCGGCAGCCCGGACGTCCCGCCGCCGCCCGCGCCCGGCCGGACCCCCCTCAGCCTTCCGGAGGCCGACCACCCGAAGCTCGACGCCATCGCGCGTGCCGCCGAGCCGATCAAGCGCGCCGTCGAGAGCATCGGCAAGGCGCTCGGCCTGCCGCGCATCCCGCCCGGGCTGGCCGAGGGAACTCGGGTGCCCGATGCCATCAAGAACGTCCTGAACTCGACGATCACTAGACCGCAGCTGCCCCTTGCGCTGTTGTTCATCGTTGTCCTGTTCCTGCTCGTGCAGAACCGGATCGACCGTCGCGACCCCAAGCTCGCGGCGGCACCGGTCAGCGCTGAGCCGGAGCTGGCCTTCGGCCCGCGGGTACGGTCGCTCACGACCGGAGGAGGTGCCACGGCATGAGCCGCTTCGGACGCTCGTCCGGCAGCGTCGCCCAGGTCCGCGCAGCCGAGTCCGTCCCCGTCACCGAGCGGCTGCGCGTCACGCAGTACCTGCGGGTCGCCGCCATCGCCCTGACGCTGGTTTGCGCAGGGGTCGCACCGGACGTCCTCGCGCCCGGCCGTCGGCAGGCGGTGCTCACCACGCTCGCGTACGCCGGGATCGTCCTCGGCGCAGAGGCGCTGTCGCGGCTGCTCAAGGACCGCGTCGTCGCGCTGTTCACGGCGCTGCTCATGGTCGACGGCCTCTGGCTCGCGTGGACGTCGTACGTCACCGGCGGCCTGAGCAGCCCGATCCGCTACCTCGTGCTGCTGCACCTCGGCGCCGTGGCGTTGCTCGCCTCGTACCGCACCGGCCTCAAGCTCGCGATGTGGCACTCGCTGCTGCTGCTCGCCGTCTACAACGGTCAGCAGCAGGGCGGGTGGCTCAAGTCCACCGAGTCGGTCGGCGCCGCCCAGCTCAGCGGTACGCCGGAGCAGCGGCTGGTCGTGTTCGTCGTCGTGCTCTGGCTGGTCGCCGTCTCGACGTCCGCACTGTCGGCCGTCAACGAGCGCGAGCTGCGCCGCCGCCGCCGCGACCTCGAAGCCCTCACCGACCTGGCCGAGTCGCTGGAGCGCACCGTCGACTCCGCTGCCGTCGCACGCACCCTGCTCGACTCCGTCATCGACACCTTCGGCTTCTCCCGCGGCATCGTGCTCGCCGGCCCCGAGGGTCAGCTGCCGCTGCTCGCCTCGTGCGGCCTCGAGGAGGAGACCGCTCGCCGTCCCGGCCGGCCGTCGACCAGCGCCGTCGTGGCCGAGGCGCACGCCAGCCGAGGCACCGTCCTGGTCAGCGGACTGGACGAGCAGGCCGACCCGTGGCTGTCCAAGCTGCTGCCCGGCGCGGGCAACCTCGTGGTCGTGCCGCTGCAGGCGGAGGGCCGCGCGATCGGCGCCGTCGTCCTGGAGCAGTCGGCGACGGAGGGCGACCGCATCTCGCGCCGGATCGTCTCCGGGCTGGAGCGCTCCGCGTCGTACGCCGCCCTTGCCCTCCGCAACGCCTGGCTGCTCGAGCAGGTGCAGCGGCTCGCCGCGACGGATGGCCTCACGAAGATCGCCAACCGCCGGACGTTCGAGTCGACGCTCGAGCGAGAGGTCGCGCGTGCGACCCGCAGCGCCGAGCACCTGTCGCTGGTGATGATCGACATCGACCACTTCAAGCGGCTGAACGACGAGCACGGGCACCAGTCGGGCGACGAGGTGCTGCGCAACGTCGCGGCCGCGCTGTCCTGCGAGTGCCGCGACTTCGACACCCCCGCCCGCTACGGCGGCGAGGAGTTCGCCGTGGTGCTGCCGGGCTGCGGTCCGGAGGAGGCGTTCGTCATCGCCGAGCGACTGCGCGCCGCCGTGGCGGCGGCTCCTGGCGTCGTACCGATCACCGCCAGCGCCGGCGTCGCGACCTACCCGGGCCACGCCGGCGACGCGGACACCCTCGTGCGCGCCGCCGACGACGCGCTGTACGACAGCAAGCGGGCCGGCCGCAACCGGACCAGCGTGTCGGCGGGCGTCCCGCCGGAGGCCCAGGTGGACGCGCTGCTCCGTCGCGCCGTGACGCAGCGGCTCGGGCGCAACCGGCCGGTCGAGGACGCCTCGCCGGCGCCCGCTCCGCGCAGCGGTTGAGCTAGCGGGCGCGGTCGACGACCGCTTCCAGCTGCTCGGGCTCGACCGCATCCGGCGCGTCCGACGTGCGCACCCGCCGCAGCAGCAGCGCGACGACCACGCCGCCGGCCGCCCCGGCCAGCGCCGCGATCAGCGCGACCGGCCAGCGGCGCCGCGCGATCGGCGGGTCGACCGGGCCGCCGCGCAGCGCGCCCCAGGCAGCCGTCGTGCGCAGCCGCGCCTCACCGAGGACGTCGTCGTCGATTCCCTGCACGGCTGCTCCTCCGGTCGGACTCGGACCAGCCTGTCACGGCGGCCGCCCGTAGGATCGAGGGCAACCCAGCTGACCTCTCGAAGGAGCCTCGTGGCCCGCGACCTGTTCGCCACCCTGCACACGAACTCGGGCACCATCCGTGTGCAGCTGTTCCCGGACCACGCCCCGAAGACGGTGCAGAACTTCGTGGGCCTCGCCGACGGCAGCGGCGAGTGGACCGACCCGAAGACCGGCAAGAAGGGGGACGGGCCGCTCTACAACGGCACCGTCTTCCACCGCGTCATCTCCGGCTTCATGATCCAGGGCGGGGACCCGCTCGGCACCGGCACCGGCGGCCCCGGGTACCGGTTCAAGGACGAGATCCACCCCGAGCTCGCGTTCACCAAGCCGTACCTGCTCGCCATGGCCAACGCCGGGCCGGGCACCAACGGCTCGCAGTTCTTCATCACGGTCACGAACACGACCCACCTCACCGGCAAGCACACGATCTTCGGCGAGGTGGCCGACCAGACGAGCCGCGACGTGGTCGACCGCATCGCCACCACGGCCACCGGCGCGATGGACCGGCCGCGCGAGGACGTCGTGATCGAGAAGATCGACATCGAGGAAGTCAGCAGCTGAGCAGCCCCGAGCCGGCGGTCGAGAGCCCGCCGGTCTGCTACCGGCACCCCGACCGGGAGACCTACGTCCGCTGCACGCGGTGCGAGCGGCCGATCTGCCCCGACTGCATGCGGTCGGCGTCGGTCGGGTTCCAGTGCCCGGAGTGCGTGGCCGAGGGCGCGAAGTCGGTTCGGCAGCCGCGCACCGTCCTCGGCGGCCGGGTCAGCGCAGACGTCGGCCGAGTCACCGGCGTCCTGATCGGGCTGAACGTCCTGGTCTTCCTGGTCGGGTTCGGCGTGCCCAACCTGTCCGAGCGCTTCGGCAACCTGGCGCTCGCCGTCACGCAGCAGGGCCAGCTGGTCGGCGTGGGCAACGGCCAGTACTACCGGCTCGTGACGGCAGCCTTCCTGCACGCGGGGCTGTTCCACATCCTGTTCAACATGTTCGCGCTGGTGCAGATCGGGCCGCTGCTCGAGCAGGCGCTCGGCCGGTGGCGCTTCCTGGCGCTCTACCTGCTGTCCGCCCTCGGCGGGTCGGTGACCGGGTACCTGTTCGCCCCGTTGAACCAGCCCAGCGTCGGCGCGTCTGGCGCGATCTTCGGCCTGTTCGGCGCGTACTACGTCGTCGTACGCAAGCTCGGCGGCGACACCCAGTCGATCCTCGTCCTGCTCGGGATCAACCTGGTCATCACCTTCACGGTGCGCAACATCGACTACCGCGCGCACCTCGGCGGCCTCGTGACGGGGGCGCTGATCGCGGCGGCCTTCGCCTACCTGCCGCGCGGTTCGCAGCAGGCCCGGCTGCACGCGGCGGTGGTCGCCGGCGTGGCCCTTCTGCTCGCGGTGGCCGTCGTCGTCCGTACCGGCGCCCTCACCGGCTGACCTGGTCCCGCACAGCCAGCAGCTCGGTCAGCACGTCCGCGGGCAGCCGGCCCATCCGGTTGCGGGTCAGCAGCACCACGGTGCGGCCGAGATCCAGCTCCAGCAGCTCGGTCCGGCGGTCGCGGGCCACCCGCATCCGCTCGACCTCCGGCCACGGAGCGGCGACCGTGCGCCAGCCGCTGCGGACCGTCAGCCCGTCGGCGTCGGCGCGGAGCAGCTCGCCGCCGCGCACGTCCCGCAGCGCCAGCACCAGCGCACCGACGACGCCCGGCGCGGTCAGCAGCCGCCCCGCCGGGTCCGACAGCACCGTCGCCACGGCGAGCACCGCGGCCAGCCCCAGCAGTGCGTACCCGACCTGCCGACGCGCCGGCACGACCAGGGTGTCCACCGTCACAAGCCTGCCATGCAGCTGCCGTCGTACATTTGTGAACCACGACTAACCGGAGGACCCCATGCGCGACGCCGTCATCGTCGAAGCAGTACGCACCCCCGTCGGCAAGCGCAACGGCGGCCTGTCCGGCATCCACTCCGCCGACATCTCAGCGCTGGTGCTGCAGGCGATCGTCGAGCGCACCGGTATCGACCCGGCGCTCGTCGATGACGTCGTCTGGGGCTGCGTCATGCAGATCGGCGAGCAGACCTTCGACATCGCCCGGACCGCGGTCCTGTCCGCCGGCTGGCCCGAGTCCGTGCCCGGCACCACGGTCGACCGCCAGTGCGGCTCCTCGCAGCAGGCCGTGCACTTCGCCGCTGCCGGCGTCATCTCCGGCCAGTACGACCTCGCCGTCGCCGGCGGCGTCGAGATGATGTCCCGTACGCCGATGGGCTCGTCGTTCACCGCCAGCCCGCTCGGCCCGATGTACACGGCCCGCTACGGCGAGACCTTCCCCAACCAGGGCATCGGCGCCGAGGACATCGCCGACCGCTGGGGCTTCTCGCGCACCCAGCTGGACGAGTTCGCGCTTGCCTCGCACGAGAAGGCGGCGGCCGCGATCGACGAGGGTCGCTTCAAGAACCAGATCGTCCCGATCACGAACCCGGACGGCGTCCTCATCGACACCGACGAGGGCGTACGGCGGGGCGGCTCGATGGAGAAGCTCGCGTCGCTGAAGACGGCCTTCAAGGAGGACGGCAAGATCACCGCCGCGAACTCGTCGCAGATCTCGGACGGCTCGGCCGCGCTGCTCATCACGACCAGCGAGTTCGCCGCAGCCCACGGCCTCACCCCGATCGCCCGCGTGCACACGGCGGTGCTGGCCGGCGTCGAGCCGATGCCGATGCTGCACGGCCCGATCCCGGCGACGCAGAAGGCGCTGAAGAAGTCCGGGCTGTCGATCGACGAGATCGGCGCGTTCGAGGTCAACGAGGCGTTCGCCTCCGTGCCGCTGGCCTGGCTCAAGGACATCGGCGCGGACGAGAAGGCGCTCAACCCGAACGGCGGCGCCATCGCGCTCGGCCACCCGCTCGGCGGCTCCGGCGCTCGGCTGATGACGACGCTGGTCCACCACATGCGCGACAACGGGATCCGGTACGGGCTCCAGACGATGTGCGAGGGCGGCGGGCAGGCCAACGCCACCATCCTCGAGCTGCTCTAGAGACGCTCAGAAGGCGCCGCCCCGACGGGGGCGGCGCCTTCTGCTTGTCCACACTGGGGACAACCGCTGGGGAGAACTACAACCGTGTGATCTGGGCTGGCAGCCGGACTGGAAGAGCCGTCAGCGCCACTGCGTCGACAAGGCGAACCCCGCGACGATGAAGCCGAACCCGACGACGAGGTTCCAGTTGTCGAGGGAGCCGACGACCGGCATGTCGCCCTGCGTGATGTAGAAGACGACCAGCCACAGGATGCCGATGCCGAACAGCGCGAGCATCAGCGGCGCGAGCCACACCGGGCTCGGCTTCTTCTTCTTCACCGACCCCGGGGCGGGCGGCGGCGTGTAGACGGCCTTCTTGCGCTTCTTCGACTCGGGCACCCGGCTAGCGTAAGGGAACGATGTCCTTGCAGCAGGCGGGCGAAGGCGGCAGGCGCGGTCGCGTGTGGAGCGCGCTCGTGCCGATCACGGCGCTGCTCGCCGGCCTGCTGTTCGCGACCAGCGCCGCCACGGCGCAGGGAACCGACCTCCGGTCCGGGCGGCGCAGTCAGGTGACCGAGCTGATCTCCGCGCAGAGCGACGACGTCGCCCGGCAGGAGCGCCAGGCGACCGCGCTGCGCCGGCAGGTCGCCGCGCTGCAGTCCACCGCGGCCGCGGGCAACAGCAGGGTGGCCGCCGAGCGGGTGCGCGCCGACGCGCTCGCCGGTGCCGCCGGGCTCGAGGCGGTCACCGGCCCCGGGCTGACGGTCAGCCTCGACGACGCACCCCGACAGGACGGGGTCGATGCGGCGTCGAAGGATCCGGACGACCTGGTCGTCCACCAGCAGGACGTGCAGGCGGTGGTCAACGCGCTGTGGGCCGGCGGGGCCGAGGCGATGACCCTGATGGGGCAGCGGGTCATCTCGACCAGCGCCGTGCGGTGCGTCGGCAACACCGTCGTCCTGCACGGCCGGGTCTACAGCCCGCCGTTCGTGGTGAAGGCGATCGGCGATCCGGACGCGATGCGCGACGCGCTCGACGCGGAGCCGGGGGTTCAGTTCTTCCGGACGTTCGTCGAGGAGTACGGCCTGGGCTACTCGGTACGGAGGTCCCGCGCCATGTCCCTGCCCGCGTACGAGGGGCTTCTCGAGCTGCCGCACGTGACCGGTCCGCGGTGAGCCCGTGACGACCACTGCCGGCGACGCGGTCCGCACCGTCCTGCGCGGGATCGGGCAGACCCTCATCACGCTGGGTCTGGTGGTGCTGCTGTTCTGCGTCTACGAGGTCTACTTCACCAACGTCTACACGAACAAGGAGCAGTCCCGGCTCGGCGGCGACCTGCGCGAGCAGTGGGCGAAGCCGGCGCCGGCCAAGGCCGACGCGACGCTGGTCGGCGTCAGCCTCGGGTCCGGGTTCGCCGAGATGTGGATCCCGCGCGTCGGCATGGTCGGCAGCAAGGCGAAGGTCGTGGTCGAGGGCGTCTCGCACGAGGACCTCAAGCGCGGCCCGGGCCACTACCCGGGCACCGCGCTGCCCGGGCAGGTGGGGAACGTCGTCGTGAGCGGGCACCGCACGACGTACGGCGCGCCGTTCAACCGGCTCGACGAGCTGCGCGTCGGCGACGCGGTCGTCCTCGAGACCCGCGACACGTGGTTCACGTACCGCGTCACCAAGCAGCAGGTCGTGGCGCCCACGGCGGTCGAGGTCACCTACCCGGTGCCGGGCAACCGCACGGCGCAGCCGACGAAGAAGCTGCTCACCCTGACGACCTGCAACCCCAAGTACTCCGCGCGCACCCGGCTCATCATCTCCGCCGAGCTCGAGACGTCGCTGGCCAAGACGGCCGGCGACCCGCCGGCGCTGACCGGGCAGAGCTGAGATGTACGGGTTCCTGTGGCGCGTCTTTCCGGGCGGGCTCGTCGGCAAGCTGCTGTGCAGCCTGCTGCTGGCGGCGGCCGCGGTCGTCGCCTTGTTCCTGTTCGTCTTCCCGCAGGTCGAGCGGCTGCTGCCGTTCCAGGACGTCACCGTCGACAGCGGGACGAGCACGCCGGCAGGCGGATGACCCGCGCGGGACTCGCGGCCTGCGTGAGAGCATCCGCCGTTCCCGTCCCGTCCTGAGAGGCGTCCCCGTGCCAGGCCCCGCGAAGAAGTCCGCTCCCGTCGACAAGCCCGCGAAGAGGGCGCCCCGCAAGGCGGCCGCGAAGAGCGTCCTGTCGTACGCGGACCGGCCCTGGACCAAGAGCTACCCGGCCGGCATCCCGACCGACTTCCTCTTCCCGAAGCTGCCGCTGACCCGGCTGCTCGACGACGCGGCGGCGTCGTTCCCGACGCACGTGGCGCTCGCGTTCCTCGGCACCAAGGTGACGTACAAGCAGCTCAAGGACGACGTCGACCGGTTCGCCACCGCCCTCGCCGGGCTGGGCGTGGGCAGGGGCGACCGGGTGGCCATCGTGCTGCCGAACTGCCCGCAGAACGTCATCACGTTCTTCGCCGCGCTTCGCCTCGGCGCGGTGGTCGTCCAGCACAACCCGCTGTACACCGAGGCCGAGCTGCGCCACCAGCTCGCGGACTGCGGCGCGAAGGTCGTGATCTGCCTCGACCGCGTCTACGAGACGCTCGCGAAGGTGAAGGGTGACACCTCCCTCGAGCACGTCGTCGTCACGTCGGTTGCGGACTACCTGCCCACCTCGAAGAAGCTGCAGCTGAAGCTGCCGCTCGCCAAGGCGAAGAAGGCGCGCGCGCAGGTCGAGGCGGAGCTGCCGAAGGGCGCGCCGGTGAAGCAGTTCGCCGCGCTGCTCAAGGCGGCGACGCTGCCGGCGCGGCAGGTGGCGGTCGACCCCGACCGCGACCTCGCGCTGCTGCAGTACACCGGCGGCACGACCGGGCTGAGCAAGGGCGCGATGCTCACGCACACCAACCTGGTGAGCAACGCGTACATGAACCGCCTGTGGGACACCGAGGCGAAGGCCGGCAAGGAGGTCACGCTCGGCGTGCTCCCGCTGTTCCACGCGTACGGGCTGACGGTCGCGATGACGTCCACGATCCTGCTCGGCGGAACGCTGGTGCTGCTGCCGCGCTTCGACCTGGACCTGGTGTTCGCAGCGATCGACACGTGGAAGCCGACGACGTTCCCGGGCGTCCCGCCCATCTACAAGGCGATCAGCGACAGCCCGAAGGCCAAGCAGCACGACCTGCGGTCGATCCGCGTCTGCGTCAGCGGCGCCATGAAGCTGCCCACCGAGATCGCCGAGCAGTTCGAGAAGATCTCCGGAGGTCGGCTCGTCGAGGGGTACGGGCTGACCGAGACCTCGCCGTCGACGCACTGCAACCCCCTGACCGGTGACCGCCGGCCCGGCTCCATCGGGCTGCCGCTGCCCGGGACGCTGTGCAAGGTCGTCGACCGCGACGACAGCACGCGCGAAGTGGCCGTGGGGGAGCCGGGCGAGCTGTGCATCCGCGGCCCACAGGTCTTCTCGGGCTACTGGAACCGCGAGGAGGACGGCGTCTTCACGGCCGACGGGTACCTGCTGACGGGCGACGTCGCGGTCATGGACGAGGACGGATACTTCTCGATCGTCGACCGCAAGAAGGAGCTCATCATCGCGGGCGGGTTCAACATCTACCCGTCCGAGATCGAGGAGGTGCTGTTCCAGCTCGACGGCGTGCAGGACGCGGTCGTCATCGGGGTGCCGGACAAGTACCGCGGCGAGACGGTGAAGGCGTTCGTCGTCGCGCCCGGCGGGAAGCTCACCGAGGACGACGTGGTGGCGCATTGCGCGGCGTCGCTGACGGCGTACAAGGTGCCGAAGCTCGTCGAGTTCCGCGACGAGCTGCCGCGCACGGCCGTCGGCAAGGTGCTGCGTCGGGTGCTCGTCGAGGAGGAGCGGGAGAAGGCGGAGAAGGCGGCGGCGGCCAAGCCGGCGAGCGTGCCCGGCGGGAAGCCGCGGTCGGCCGCGCCGGCTCCCGCGCCGACGCCCAAGAAGGCAGCTGCGAAGAAGGCGGCTGCGCCTGCGGGCACGACGGCACCGACCGCGAAGGTGCCGGCCAAGGACGTGAAGGCACCGGCCGCGAAGGCACCGGCCGCGAAGGCGCCCGCCAAGAAGGCGGCACCGGCCAAGAAGGCGGCGGCGGACAAGAACGCAGCGGCACCGGCCAAGAAGGCGGCGGCACCGGCCAAGAACGCGGCGGCGGACAAGAACGCAGCGGCACCGGGCAAGAAAGCGACGGCCGGCACGGCCGCTCCGAAGAAGGGCGCGGCGCCGAAGAAGACGGAGGGCTGACCGCCGCGCACCACGCGGGGTCAGCTGCGCGTCGAGCCCGTTGCCACCCCGGCAACATCTGGCGAGATGTTGCCCCGGTGGCAAGCCGGTTGCTGCGCCGTACGGTGGTCCTCGTGACCCGCCCGACCCGCGTCCTCGTCGTGGACAACTACGACAGCTTCGTGTTCAACCTGGTGCAGTACCTCGGACAGCTCGGCGCCGAGTGCGTGGTGCGCCGCAACGACGAGGTCGACCTGCGCGAGCTCGACGACGTGGCGGGCGTCCTGCTCTCGCCCGGCCCGGGCATTCCTGAGGACGCCGGCTGCTCGGTGGAGCTGGTCGGCGTGTGCGAGGACCGCGGGCTGCCGTTGCTCGGCGTGTGCCTCGGCCACCAGGCGATCGCGGTCGCTCACGGCGCCCGGGTCAGCCGGGCGCCGGAGCTACTGCACGGCAAGACGAGCGAGGTCGAGCACGCCGGTGCGGGCGTGCTGCACGACCTGCCGTCCCCGTTCACCGCGACGCGGTACCACTCGCTCGCGGTCGAGGAGGCGACGCTGCCGGCCGAGCTGGCAGTCACGGCCCGGACCCCGGGCGGCGTCGTCATGGCGCTGCGGCACCGCGACAAGCCGGTGGAGGGGGTGCAGTTCCACCCCGAGTCGGTGCTGACCCAGGGCGGGCACACCCTGCTCGCCAGCTGGCTCGGCCAGTGCGGGGACAGTGCGGCGGCCGGGCGGGCGCCGGCGCTGGCGCAGCAGGTCGAGGACAAGCGCCTCGCCGCCTTCGGCTGACCGTCCGCTGGATCAGGTCGAAGAAGTCGCCCCGTACAAGCACGTCCGCAGCTGCTTCGACCTGATCACGCAACGAGCGCGGGCGTTGACCGCCGCGTGGATCAGCTCGGGCTGGCACCAAACCGTCGACGCGTCCGCAGACAACCCGACCTGATCGCGACGGGAGTGGAGGCGCCGGGAGCAGCCACGCGGCGGCGGGACAGGAGGCGCCGGGACGGGACGGCAGCGGGAGAGAGAAGGCGCCGGGACGAACCGCGGCAGCCCGAGGTCACGTGGGTGAGGGCACCGGCGAGGGCGAGGGCTCCGGCGAGGGCGCGGTGCTCGGCGGCAGGCTCTCGAACGGCACGGGTGACGGTGACGGCGAGGGGGACGGCGACGGCGCGGGCTTGCGCGCGATCACGATGACGACCACCGAGCCGCGCGGCGCGAGCTGGTTGACCGGCCGCTGGTCGAGCACCGTCCCCGGCGGCTTGCCCGCCTCGTCGCGCGGCTCGAGCCCCACCGCGAAGCCCAGCTTCTGCAGCGCGTCGATCGCCTCCTGCTGCGTCTTGTTGCGCACGTCCGGCACCTGCACCTTGCCGGACGCGACCACCACCGTGACCGTCGAGTTCGCGCGGACCTGCGCCCCGGGCGCCGGGGTGATGCCGAGAACTTGGCCTTCCGGCAGGTTGCCGTCGCGCAGCAGCACTTTCGCGATCGTGAGCTTCGCGTCCTGCAACGCGGCCTCCGCCTCGCCCTGCGACTGCCCGATCACCTGCGGCACGATCGTCATCTCGATGCCCTTGCTCACCGTCAGGCCGACGCTGTCGCCCTTGCCGATGAGGAACCCGGCCTCCGGGCTCTGCGCCAGGACGGTGCCGGCCGGCTGCTCGGCGAACCGCTGCGTCACCTCGCCGACCTGCAGGCCGTCGTTGGCGAGCAGCAGCGTCGCCTCCTGCTGCGTCTTGCCGACCAGCGCGGGTGCGGCGATGAGACCGGCATCGTTGGTCAGCAGGCCTCGTACGAGCAGCGCAACCCCGATGGTGATGCCGAGCAGCAGCAGGCCGAGCAGGAGCAGCAGCGGTCCGCGCCGCCGTCGCCGCGGGGTGCGTAGCCCGTCGGTCACGGGGACGACCGTCTCGGTCTCGGCCAGGAACGGCGTAGCCAGCACCGGCTGACCGGCCGCGGCGCGTAGCAGGTCCTCGCGCATCTCGTCGGCGGACTGGTACCGGTTGGCCGGGTTCTTCGCCATCGCCTTCAGCACCACCGAGTCGACGGCCTGCGGCAGCGTCTCGTCGTACGCCGACGGCAGCACCGGGTCCTCGCGCACGTGCTGGTACGCCACGGCCACGGGGCTGTCACCGGTGAAGGGAGCGGTGCCCGTGACCAGCTCGTAGAGCATGCAGCCGGTCGAGTAGATGTCCGAGCGCAGGTCGACGTGCTCACCGCGGGCCTGCTCCGGCGACAGGTAGGCCGCGGTCCCGATGACGGCCGCCGTCTGCGTCATCGTCGAGGAGGTGTCGGAGATGGCACGCGCGATGCCGAAGTCCATGACCTTCACCTCGCCGCGCGGGGTGAGCATGACGTTCGCGGGCTTGATGTCGCGGTGCACGATGCCGGCCGTGTGCGCGACGTCGAGCGCGGCGCAGACGTCCGCGACCACCTCGAGCGCGCGCTGCGGCAGCAGCCGCCCCTCGGTCTGCAGGATGTCGCGCAGCGTCCGGCCCTCGACGTGCTCCATGACGATGTACGGGACGTCGCCCTCCTCGCCCGTGTCGTAGACGCTGACGATGCACGGGGCGTTCAGCGAGGCCGCGGACTGCGCCTCGCGCCGGAACCGGGCCTGGAACGACGGGTCGCGCGCGAGGTCCGCGCGCAGCACCTTGACGGCGACGTCGCGACCGAGGCGAACGTCGAGGCCGCGGAACACCTCCGCCATGCCGCCGACGCCGATGGTCTCGCCGAGTTCGTACCGGTCGCCGAGCAGCCGCGGGGTCGGATCTGTCACTTCTTGCCCTTGCCGCGCTTGCGCGGTCCCGGTGCCGGTGCCGGCGACTGCGCGGGAGCCGGTGCGACGACGCGCGGCACGGGGACGACGTGCACCGTCACGGTGCCGCCGTAGCTGACCGGACCCGACGGCGTCACGGTGGAGACCGTACCGGCGGGGGTGCCCTTCCCGTCGTAGGAGAGGACCGGCTTGAGCCCGAGCCCGGACAGCGCCGTGCGTACGGCCGTCGGGCTCTTCCCCGCGTACGCCGACGCGACGACGGAGACCTTCGGCCGGCCGCTCGACACGACGAGGGTCACGGCCGAGCCCTCGGCCAGGGAGCTGCCGGCGGGTGGGTCGACGGAGATGACGAGCCCAGCGGCGACCGTGCTCGAGGTCGCGGTACGGCGCGAAGCCTTGAGCCCGGCGCCGGTCAGCGCGGCGGTGGCGGCCTCGACGGTCGCACCGGCAGCCACGGCCGGAACCTTGACCCGCGCCACCTGCTCGTCGCCGCCGCAGGCCCGCAACGACAGGCCGAGCAGCACCACGGCGAGCAGCGCGCCCGCGAGCCGCACGGACCGCTGGTGGTTCCGGCTCGGGGCCGGGAGGTCCGCGCCGCGTCGGGCGGGGACGGTCACGAGCGACGGCAGGGCGCGTGTCGCGTCCGCGGGCTCCGCGCGGGTGGCGGCCGGCGGCTCGACCGGCAGCTCCACGGTTCCCTCGCCGGCCAGGTCCGCGCGCAGCGCCTGCGCCGCCCGCCCGAAGTCGCCGGCGTGCACCGGCCGCTGCTTCGGGTCCTTCGCCAGGGCGCGCAGCACCAGGTCGCGGACGGGGCCGGGTACGTGCGGCGGCAGCGGCGGCGGCTCGTCCCGCAGGTGCGCGAGCGCGACGGCGACGGCGTTGTCGCCCGGGAACGGGCGCCGCCCCGACAGGCACTCGTACGCGACGACGCCCAGCGAGTACACGTCGCTTGCCGGCGTCACCGGTGAACCCGAGGCCTGCTCCGGTGACAGGTAGTACGCCGTGCCGACGACCGTGCCCGTCTGCGTCAGCGGAACCGCATCCGTCGCGCGGGCTATGCCGAAGTCGGTGACCTTGATGACGCCGTCGGGGCGGACGAGCAGGTTGCCCGGCTTGACGTCGCGGTGCACGACGCCGGCGGCGTGCGCGGCCTCAAGAGCCATCGCCGCCTGCCCGACGACGTCGAGCGCCTGGTCCGGCGTCATCGCGCCCTGCCGGTGCAGCAGCGTCGACAGCGCCTCGCCGTCGACCAGCTCCATGACCAGCCAGGCGGCCTGGTCGGGCTCGCGCTGCTCGCCGTAGTCGTAGACGGACGCGATGCCCGGGTGTGACAGCCCGGCCGCGTGCCGCGCCTCTGCGCGGAAACGCTCGGCGAACTCCGGGTCGTCGACGTACTCCGGCTTCAGGCACTTCACCGCGACCAGCCGGCCGAGCACGGTGTCGGTCCCGCGCCAGACCTCACCCATGCCACCGACCGCGATGCGCTCGTCGAGCCGGTACCGCCCCGCGAGCACGCCGTCGACGCTGCCCGCCGGCGCGGTCATGAGCCGAGGATCGCGCGCATCATCGCGCGGGCGATGGGCGCCGCGACGCGACCACCGGTGGCCTCGGAGCCTGCGGACCCGCCGTCCTCGACGACGACGGCGACGGCGACCTGCGGGTCCTCCGCCGGCGCGAAGCCGATGAACCAGGCGTGCGGATCCTCGCCCACGGCGTGCTGCGCCGTGCCGGTCTTGCCGGCGACCCGCACGCCGGGGATCTGCGCGGACGTGCCGGTGCCGGAGGACACGACGAGCTCCATCATGGCGGTCAGCTGGTCGGCCACCTCTCGCGAGACGGCGTTCTCCTTGTAGACCGACGGCTCGGTCGCGCTGAGCCGCGACAGGTCCGGCCCCTGCACCTCGCGCACGAGGTACGGGCGCATCACGTTTCCGCCGTTGGCGACGCCGGCCGCAACCATCGCCATCTGCAGCGGCGTGACCCGCACGTCGTACTGACCGATGGCCGACTGCGCCTGCTGGGGCGGGGTGAGCTCGTCCGGGAACACGCTCTTCGCGACCTTGCCCGGCACCTCGAGGTCGGTCTCGCCGAAGCCGAACTTCTGCGCCTGCTCGCGCAGCTTGTCGCCGCCGAGGTCCAGGCCCAGCCGGCCGAACGCGGTGTTGCACGAGATCCGGAACGCGTCCGCGAGGGTCGACGTCGTGCCGTCGCCGCAGGACTCGCCGCCGAAGTTCTTCAAGTCGCGGTCGGTCTGCGGCAGGTCGAGCTCGCGCGGCGAGGGGATCCGGGTGTCCGGCGTGACCTTGCCCTCGCTGAGCGCGGCCGCCGAGGTGATGACCTTGAACGTCGACCCGGGCGGGTAGGTCTGCTGCACGACGCGGTTGAGCAACGGGTCGCCGGTGTCCTTCTGCAGGCCCTCGTAGTAGTCGTGGATCGCCTTGCTGTCGTGGGAGGACAGCTTGTTCGGGTCGTACGTGGGGGTGCTCACCATGGCCAGGACGGCGCCGGTGCGCGGATCGAGCGCAACGGCCGCGCCGCGCTTGCCGGCGAGTCCTTCGTACGCCGCGCGCTGCGCCGCCTGCTGGAGTGTCAGCACGACGCGGCCGCCCTCGGGCTTGCGGCCGGTGACGTAGTCGGACAGCCGGCGGACCAGGAGCTGGTCGCTCTCGCCGGAGAGCACGGCGTTCTGCGCCCGCTCGACGCCGGTCTGGCCGTAGACGAAGGAGCTGAAGCCGGTGACGGTCGCGTACAGCCTGCCGTTCGGGTAGGTCCGCAGGAACTTGAACTGCTCCTTCGGTGTGCCCTTGTCGACCGCGACGGGGGCGGCGCCGGACAGCACGATCGCGCCGCGCTCGTGGTCGAACGTCCGCAGCAGCGCGCGCGAGTTGCGGGTGTCCTTGCGGTAGTCGTCGGCCTTGACGGCCTGCACGTAGTTGACGTTGAGCAGCAGCAGCCCGAACAGCAGCAGGCAGGCAACGGCGACGCGGCGCAGCGGCTTGTTCATCGCCGGACCACGGTCGTCGGGGCGTCGGCCAGCGCCTCGCGCGCCTTCTCCGGCGCGACCGGCGCCGGCGCGGGTCGACGGGCCGCGTCGCTGATCCGCAGCAGCAGCGCGACCAGCACCCAGTTCATGACGACGGAGCTGCCGCCGTACGACAGCCACGGCAGCGTCACGCCCGTCAGCGGGATGAGCCCGGTGACGCCGCCGACGATGACGAACACCTGCAGGGCCAGGGCGAACGACAGCCCGGTGGCGAGCAGCTTGCCGAACGAGTCGCGGCACGACAGCGCGGACCGCAGGCCGCGCTCCACGATGATGGCGAACACCAGCAGCACGGCCATGACGCCGACCAGGCCGAGCTCCTCGCCGATGGCCGCCATGATGAAGTCGGTCTTCGCGAACGGCACGATGCCGGGCGAGCCCTTGCCGAGGCCGGTCCCGGTGATGCCTCCGGTGCCGAAGCCGAACAGCCCCTGCACGAGCTGGTAGCCGTCACCGCCGGCGTCCGCGAAGGGATGCAGCCAGACGTCGACGCGTTCGCGGACGTGCCCGAACAGCAGGTAGGCGCTGTAGGCGCCGCCGGCGAACAGCGCGAGCCCGATGAGCAGCCACGACGTGCGCTCGGTCGCGACGTAGAGCATCACGATGAAGATGCCGAAGAACAGCAGCGACGAGCCGAGGTCCTTCTCGCGGACGAGAACCGCGAGGCTGGCCGCCCAGGCGAGGAGGATCGGCCCGAGGTCGCGCGCACGGGGAAGGTCCAGGCCCATCACCCGCCGGGAGGCCAGCGCGAGCACGTCCCGCTTGGTCACCAGGTAGCCCGCGAAGAAGATCATCAGCAGGATCTTGGCCGGCTCGCTGGGCTGCACGGTGATCGGCCCGAGCCGGATCCACAGCCGCGCGCCGTTGATGGTCGCGCCCACGCCGGGCAGGGCGGGCAGTAGCAGCAGGAACAACCCGATCGCCGCGCTGGTGTAGGTGTAGCGGGCCAGCCGGGTGTGGTCGCGCACGACCACGAGGACAGCCACGAAGGCCGCGACGGCGATGGCCGTCCAGATCAGCTGCAGGGGCGCGTCGGCCCGCGGCAGCGCCTTGCCCCGCTCCTGCGCGCGCTCGACGGCGGCGAAGTCGAGCCGCCGGATCATCACCAGGCCCAGGCCGTTGAGCAGCGCGACGCAGGGCAGGATCAGCGGGTCGGCGTACGGCGCGAACTTGCGTACGACCAGGTGCCCGACCCCGAACAGCAGCCCGAGCCCGGCGCCGTAGCCGAGGGTGCCCGCGGGCAGCCGGCCGTCCTGCGCGATCCCGACGGCGGCGTAGGCGACGACGGCCAGCCCCACGGCGAAGCCGGTCAGTGCGAGCTCGGTGCCCCGCCGGCAGGGCGAGAGCGACGGGGCGAGCGTGGGTGCGCTCACGGCGTACGGCAGGGGATCGGGCTGGCAAGCGCCGTGGCGACGGGGGTCGGTGCCGGCACGATGCTCGCCACTCCTGCGGGCGGGCTCGGCAGCGGCGACTGGGGCAGCGCGTCCGTCGGGGGCGCGGGCGCCGGGCAGACCGGAATCTGCGTCTGCAGTCGCTCGACGATGCGGCGGGCGTCGGCCTTGTCCTTGGCGACGATCCCCTTCTCGACGCGGGCCGCATCGAGCTCGCCGAGCATCGTCGTCGTCAGGTCGGTGGTCTCCTCGACCGACGACAGGGCGACGCCGACAACCGAGCCGGAGACTCCACGGAACACCGCGACCCGCTCGTCCTGCGCGCCGACGTAGTACTGCGAGCGGACGTACGCCCAGCTCGCGCCGGCACCGGCCAGGACGAGCAGCGCCGCCAGTGCGGCGACGACACCCAGCCGGCGCCGGTGCCGGCGCGCGGGCGGGGGTGCCTCGGCGCGCGCTCGCTCGGGCGGCAGGACGTCGCGCCCCTCGGCGGTGCGCGCCCGGCTGGCCGGGCTGTCGGCGACGCCGGGAGGCGGGGACTGCGGCGCCTCCGCTGCGGCGCCGGCGACGACCGGCTGCCGCGCCGGCGCGTGGTCGGTCTCGATCGCCTCGGCGACGATCACGGTGACGTTGTCGGGGCCGCCGCCGCGCAGCGCGAGCTGGACGAGCCGGTCCACCGCCTCCTGCACGTCCGGGATGGCGAGCGCGTCGCGCAGCGTGTCGTTGCTCGCTACCGGCCCGGTGAGACCGTCCGAGCAGAGCAGGTAGCGGTCGCCGGCGCGCACCTCCCGTACCGACAGGTCGAGTTCGAGCCCCGGGCGACCGTCGAGGACGTTCGTGATGACGTTGCGCTGCGGGTGGGTGCTCGCCTCCTCCTCGCTGATCCGCCCTTCGTCGACGAGCGCCTGGACGAGGGTGTGGTCGCGGGTGATCTGGCTGAGCTCGCCGCCGCGCAGCAGGTAGGCGCGCGAGTCGCCGATGTGCAGCAGGCCGAGCCGGTTGCCGGCGGACAGCATCGCGGTGAGCGTCGTGCCCATGCCGTCGAGGGCGGCGTCGCCCTCGACCATGTCGCGCAGGTGCGTGTTGGCCGACATCGCGGCCTGCCGGAGGTCGTCCAGCAGGTCCGAGCCTGGCGCGTCCTCGTCCAGCGGCGCGAGGGCCGCGATCGCGACAGCGCTGGCGACCTCGCCGGCCGCGTGCCCGCCCATGCCGTCGGCCACGGCCAGCAGCCGCGGCCCGGCGTACACCGAGTCCTCGTTGCCCTCGCGCAGCAGGCCGGTGTGCGACCGCGCGGCGAACCTCAGCACCAGTGTCATCTGCGCAGCTCCAGCACGGTCTTGCCGATCCGGATCGGCTGCCCGAGCGGGACCGGCGTCGGCCGGGTGACCTTGCTCGAGCCGAGGTAGGTGCCGTTGGTCGAGCCGAGGTCCTCGACCGTCCAGGCGTCCGCACCGGGGACCAGCCGGGCGTGCCGGCTGCTCGCGTAGTCGTCGGTGAGCACCAGGGTGGAGTCGTCGGCGCGGCCGAGCGTGACGGGCGCGTCGCCGAGGTTGATGGTCGTGCCGGCGAGGCCGCCCTCGGTGACCACCAGCCGCCGCGCCTGTGTACGGCTCCCCTTCGGCCGGGGTGCCTTCGCTGCCGCAGGCGCGGGCGCAGCCCGACCCGCGGACCGGGCGCCCCAGAGGTCGGAGCGCACCGTCCGTACGGCGGAGATGACGAACAGCCAGAGCAGGGCGAGCAACCCGTACTTGACGATCGCCACGATGAGCGTGGAGGCCATCAGCCGCCCTGCCGGAAGACGAGGACGCTGGCCCCGAGACCGATCCGGTCGCCGTCGTGCAGCAGCGCGCTGTCGACCTTGCGGCCGTTGACGGTCGTGCCGTTGGTGGAGTGGCGGTCGACGATCGTGACGGCCCCGGCCGGGTCGAGGTGCAGCTCGGCGTGGCTGCGCGAGACCCCGGTGTCGGTGAGCCGGACGTCGGCCTCGGTGCCGCGGCCGAGCACGATGACGGGCTTGCGGACCGCGAGGACGCGGCCGGTCTCGGTGCCGCTCGCGATCTCGAGCCGGGGGGCGCTGCCCGTGGCGGGCGGGGTCGCCGGGCGGGTGCCGGCCGCGACGGCGCTGCGGACGCGGAAGATGCCGGTCTTGAGGTCGTCGACGCCCTCGAAGCGCACGGCGACCGGCCCGACGAACGACCAGCCCTGCTCCTGCGCGTGCTCGCTCACCATCGCGGCGAGCTCCTCGCGCAGCGCGGCGTCGTACTCGCCGAGCCGCTCGCAGTCGGCGGTGCCGAGCTCGACGACGTACTGGTTCGGGACGAGGACGCGGCCCTGGCCGACGATCGCCTTCTTGTCGGCAGCCTCGCGCTGCAGCGCGGCGGCCACCTCGACCGGCTGCACCACGCCGCCGAAGGCGCGCGCGAAGGCGCCCTCGACGAGGCCTTCGAGCCGACGCTCGAAGCGCTGCAGCACTCCCACGCCAGCCCCCTTCCCTCGGAGCGATGATCGTATCCGCGCTCGTCGGGCCCCCTTCCGCGCGCTACCCGGGTGCTAGCGTTGGAACGCACTCTGGGCGAGTGGCGGAATGGCAGACGCGCACGGTTCAGGTCCGTGTGTCCGAAAGGACGTGGGGGTTCAACTCCCCCCTCGCCCACCCGATGAAGGCCCCGCTACCGGTTGGTGGCGGGGCCCTTCTCGCGTCGGGTCACGCGATCGCGGCAGCCACGGCCTCGCCCACCGCGCGCTGCCCGGCGACCGACAGGTGCAGCCCGTCGCCGTAGTCGTAGGCCGGCAGGAGGCGGGTCGGCTGCGCCGGGTCCCGAACGACCACGTCCGTGTCGACGACCTGCTCGCGGGAGGTGCGGATCCAGTCGTTGACCTGGCTCCGGACCTGCTCGTACGCAGGCGCGCGCCGCCCGGCCGGCAGCAGCGTCAGCAGGACAGGCCGGATCCCGCGGCGGCGCGCCCGGTCGACGAGAGCCTCGAGGGCGTCCGTGATCTGCTCGGCGCTCGCTCCGCTCGTGATGTCGTTCGTCCCGAAGAGCAGCAGCAAGGTGCCGACGCCGGGGCTGCGGAGGACGTCGCGCTCGAACCGCTGCGTCGCCGTCGGTCCGTACCCGCCCGGGTTGAGCAACCGGTTCCCGTCGATCGCCGCGTTGACGACCGGCCGGTCCGGCAGCCGCGCCGCGACCACGTCCGTCCACCGGGCGTACGTATCAGGAGGCAGCACCTTCGGGTCGGTGAGCGAGTCGCCGATGGTGAGCACCCCCGGCGGCGCGGCCGGAGCACGTACGTCCACCCGGTCCACGACCAGCCCGGCCCGGTCCGGCGGCAGCCCCGCACACCGCGACGTCGCCGCGCCCTGCGTGTGCTCGCTCAGGACCGCCGTGCCCTGCACGGCCAGCTCCACCACGAGGTCCTGCCCCCGGCGCGCCGCCAGCTCGACCGGCGCCGTGACCACGTCCTCGCCGGGCGCGATCCGGTACGACCCGAGCGGCCGCCCCTCGACCGCCACCGACGACAGGCGCAGCGGAGTCGGGCTCATCGCGTTGGACAGCCTCAGCCGCAGCTGCGACCCGCTCGCGCCGAGCCGGAGCACCTCGCGACACGTCGTGTCGGTGACCGTGACGCGCGCCTTGGCCATGGCCTGCACCGCGGCGGTCCGCCAGCCGCCGTCCGTCCCCGTCGCCGGCGCGGGCGCGTCGGACCCGACGGCGCAGCTGGTCGCCAGCAGGAGGGACCAGCCCGCAAGGACTACCGGCCCGCGGCGGACGGGTGCAGCGGGGACCTCCGGACGGGCGCGTACGCGGGACCTCGGGAGGGCGATGTACGAGGCATGACGTGCGAGACCTGCGAGCGACCCGACAGCACCTTCCGGCTGATCGGGACCGCCGAGACCCTGTGCGCCGACTGCTTCGTCGTGGCGCACCCGCCCGTGGCCGTCTGCTCGCGTCACCGTGTCCGCAGCATCGCCGGGTGCAGGAGGGTCGCCCGCCCACGCCGGTAGAGCGCCGCCGGCCGCCCGCCGTCCGGCCCGACCGGCGCCGGCCGGCCGACGGGGACGAGGAAGCCCGGCGTTCCGGTCACCTTGCGGTGGAAGTTGCGCGGGTCGAGCGGCCCGCCCCACACCGCCTCGTACACCTTGCGCAGCTCCGCGACCGTGAACTCCTCGTCGCAGAATGCGGCCGCCAGCGGCGTGTACTCCAGCTTCGCCCTCGCCCGCTCCACGCCCGCCGCCAGCACCCGCGCGTGGTCGAAGGCCAGCCGCTCCGGCTCCACCTCGTCGACCGGGACCCACGCCACCGACCGGGTGCCGGCGCCCGGTCGCGGAGCCGGCAGGTCGGGCGCGAACACCAGGTAGGCCACCGACACCACGCGCATCCGCGGGTCGCGCGCCGGCTCCCCGAAGGCGCCGAGCTGCTCGACGTACGCAGCGTCGCGGCGTACCCCCGTCTCCTGCTCGAGCCGACGGACCGCCGCGTCGTCCAGGTCCTCGTCCGGCTGCACGAACCCGCCGGGCAGGGCCGCGAAGCCGCGGAACGGGTGGGTGTCGCGCTCGACGAGCAGCACCGAGAACCGCTCCTCGCGAACCGTGAGCAGCACCATGTCCACGGTGACGCCGAAGGGCGGGAACGCCGTGGAGTCGTACGCCGCCAGCCACTCCCGCTCCGCCTTGCTCTGCCGTCTCACCGGACGAGTTCAGCCCCCGCCGCGGCCATCTCCTGCACGGCCCGCTCGGTCGTCTCGGGCGCGACACCGGCGCACCCGTCGAGCAGCACCCGTACGTCGAACCCGGCGGCCCGCGCGTCCAGCACCGTCGCCCGGACGCAGTGGTCGGTCGCGAGCCCGCAGACGTCGAGGGCGTCGACGTCCCGCTCGCGCAGCCAGTCCACAAGCGTCTGCTCGCCGATCGTCCCGTCGAAGGCGCTGTACGCCGCGGCGTACTCGCCCTTGCGGACGACCGCCTGCACCAGGTCCTCGGTCAGCGGCTCCTGCAGGCGCGAGCCCGGAGTGCCCACCACGCAGTGCGCCGGCCACTCCACGAAGTGCGCACCGGGGTCGATGTGCCAGTCGGTGCTCGCCACGGTCACCTCGTACGACGGAAGCAGCGCCACCGCCTTCGAGGCCACCGCGCGACCGCCCTGCACCGCGAGCGACCCGCCCTCGCAGAAGTCCTCCTGGACGTCCACCACCAGCAGCGCGCGCATCACTCCTCCTCGAGCTGGGCAGTCCAGCAGGGCTCGCCGCGTGCCAGCCGGCGGGCGTCCTCGGGCAGCTCGGCGAGTGAGGCCGCGCACCGGTCTCGCGCTGCCTCGACGTCGTCCTTGCCGAGCGGTCCCTGCAGCATCCGTGCGCCGGCGGGGAACCCGTCCGTCGTCAGCCGCAGGCGCTCGCCGCCGTCGACGCGCGCCGCCCACTTCCGGCCGCCGATGCTCGCCTTGCCGGTCGACCGCTTCGCCACCGGCCGCAGGGGCGCGTCGGGCTCGTCGCTCCCGGCGATGGCGACCAGCTTGTAGACGAGGCCCGCGCTCGGCGCGCCCGATCCGGTCACGACCGAGGTGCCGACTCCGTAGGCGTCGGCGTCCGTGACGGCGAGCGCCGCGATCGCGTGCTCGTCGAGGTCGCCGGTCACGACGATCCGCGTCGACGTGGCGCCGAGCGAGTCGAGCAGCGTGCGCGCCCGCGACGTCTCCTCGGCGAGGTCGCCGGAGTCGAGCCGGACCGCGCCCAGCTCGGGACCCGCGACGGCGACGGCATTGCGGATGCCCTGCTCGGTGTCGTACGTGTCGACGAGCAGCGTCG
This sequence comes from Mycobacteriales bacterium, assembly GCA_046262175.1. Classification (GTDB taxonomy): domain Bacteria; phylum Actinomycetota; class Actinomycetes; order Mycobacteriales; family SCTD01; genus RYN-124. Next base: position 22,001 of record JBHENF010000256.1, on the reverse strand, counting down.
TGCCGACGCCCTGCGCCTTCACCTGCGCGGTGAACGCGGCGACCTCATCGTCGGCCGCGAGGACGAAGGCGTGTGCGCTGGTGCCCGCGGTGGGGATCCCGTGCCGCCGGCCGGCCTCGAGGTTGCTCGTCGTCGCGAAGCCCGCGACGTACGCGGCCCGCGCCGCCGCCACGGCCGCCTGCTCCGAGGTGCGGCGGCTGCCCATCTCGATCAGCGGCCGGCCCTTCGCTGCGGTCACCATCCGGGCTGCGGCGGAGGCGACTGCGCTGTCGTGGTTGAGCACCGACAGCACCAGCGTCTCGAGCAGCAGCCCTTCGCCGAAGCAGCTCTCGACCGTGAGCACAGGGCTGCCGGGGAAGTACGTCTCGCCCTCCGCATAGGCGCTGATGTCCCCGCCCAGCCGGCGGCCGTCGAGCCACTCGCGGGTCTCGTCGCACAGGAAGCCCAGCGCGGCCAGCTCTTCCGGCCCGTACGTGAACGCGTCCAGCAGCGTCCGCAGCCGGCCCTGCCCGGCGGCGACGCCGTACCGGCGACCGGGTGGCAGCCGGCGGGCGAACACCTCGAAGACCGCACGCCGCCCGGCCAGCCCGGATTGCAGCGCCGACTCGAGCATCGTCAGCTCGTACCGGTCGGTGAGCAGGGCGGTGGACACGCGGCTCCTTCTCGTCGCTCCGACGGTAACAGCGGGAAGGGCGGGTCCCGCGCCGGCGTTGTCCTGGTGTGACTGCCCCGCTGCTGGACGTGCGACGCAGCTACGCCGTGCTGGCCGCCGCCTCGTCACCCCGCGGCAAGGACCTGTTCGCCGAGCGCACGCCGTGGTTGCGCGTGCGGTACGCGTTCTGATCGGCTGTACCCATGCCGGAGCTTCCTGAGGTCGAAGCCCTCGTCTCGTTCCTGCGCGAGCACGCCGTGGGTCGGGTCGTCGCGCGGGTGGATGTTGCGGGCATGCACGCGCTGAAGACGTACGACCCGCCGATCACCTCGCTGGCCGGTCTCGAGGTCGTGGGCATCGCGCGGCACGGGAAGTTCCTGGACCTCGACCTGTCCGGGATCCACCTGGTCGTGCACCTGGCCCGCGCCGGCTGGCTGCACTGGAAGGACGCCCTCCCGCCGGCACCGCCGCGCCCCGGCAAGGGCCCGCTGGCGCTGCGCGTGCACCTCGACGACGGCAGCGGGTTCGACCTGACCGAGGCCGGGACGAAGAAGGGGCTGGCGGTCTGCGTCGTACGGGACGTGGCGCTGGTGCCGGGGGTGGCGCGGCTCGGACTCGACCCGCTGTCGCCGGAGTTCACAGTGGAGTTCCTGGCCGGGCTGCTGGGGGGCGAACGGGGTCAGGTCAAGGGCGTGCTCACGACGCAGTCGCTGATCGCCGGGCTCGGGAACGCCTACAGCGACGAGGTGCTGTGGGAGGTCGGACTCTCGCCGTTCAAGCCGGCCGGCAACCTCACGGCCGAGGAGGTCGAGCGGCTGCACGGCGCGATCGTGACGACGCTGCAGTCGGCGGTCGGCCGGGCGCGGGGGCTGGCGGCGAAGGACCTCAAGTCGGAGAAGAAGCTGGGCCTCAACGTGCACGCCCGCGCCGGCCTGCCGTGCCCGCGCTGCGGAGACACGATCCGCGAGGTGTCGTTCGCCAGCAAGTCGCTGCAGTACTGCCCGACCTGCCAGACCGACGGCAAGCCGCTCGCCGACCGTCGCCTGTCCCGCCTGCTCAAGTAGCTCGCGGGTCCGCGCTCATCCCCTCCCAGCACGTGAGCGCAGCGGCGTCGACGTGCTCAGGCACCAGGTGCCCGGGATCGATGACGCGCCACTCGGCCTCCTCCGCCCGCACCCTGCGCTCGGCCGGCAGTGCCGCCACGACCGCCGTGCGGAACCGCCCGAGCAGCGGTGACAGCCACTCGGCCTCGGGCCACCGCTGCAGCACCGTCGGCTCCCACATCACGCTGCGGAGGCCTCCCTCGAGAACGACGTCGCACATGGCCGCCTGAAGCGCCCGCTGCACGCGAGCCTGCTCGACCGGGTCGTCGCGCAGCAGCAGGCCGCCGACCTGCTGGAGGTGAGGCAACGCCAGCGCCGCCGCTGCCCACGCGCCGTCGGACACGACCGACCCCGTCGCCTGCAGTCCGTCCAGGTACGACAGGCCGACGAGTCCCTGCACGGCCATCATCCGGCGGTAGAGCGGCTGCCTGGCCAGGTCGCGCAGGCTCCCGGTCAGATCCAGGTGCCGCGGTACCAGCCGGAACCGCACGTCGAGGCGGCACGCGGCGAGCACCCGATCGGCGTCGTCCGACGGCACCGGCCGGTGGCCCGACTCCCAACGCGACAGAGCCGACGCGGTGACCCCCACCCGCTCCGCCACCAGGTGCTGCGGTAGTCCCGCCTGCTCCCGCGCTTCGCGCAGGATGCGCCCGAGGTCCACGACGGCCACGATTGCCGAGGGTCGCGGACGCCTGCACGCTGCTCGACGGTCTTGTGGACAGCGGCAAAGAGTGTGGATCTGCCGGGGTTGCCGCAGCGGCAAGAACGCGCGAGATCTTGCCGTGGTGGCAACACGGCCGCTGCGATCCGGTCAGCGTGGATGTGGAACAGCCGAGGTGGGTGGTGCATCTCTGCGCGTCTTGCCACAGTGGCAAGAACCGGCAAGATCTTGCCAGGGTGGCAAGACCGCCACGGAGCACCACTGCCCGCCGAGGACGGTCTCCGCGCACCGAGCGGGGCGCTTCTGCGGCGGGTCAGGTCAGCCTGCCGGGTGCCGTCAGCCGGGTCAGGCCTGCGTGGTGCCGACAGCGCGGGCCGGGCGGGCGGGCTCGCCGCCGTACGAGCCGAAGAAGCGGGCGGCCGCGACGCGGGTCGTCAGCGACCAGGTGGGGTAGGCGACGACGGTCATCGCGAGCCGGCCGACGAGCATCCGCGTTCGCATCGCGAGCGCGCCGACGGCGATCTGCTCGCCGGCCATCGGCCCGACCACGGTCATGCCGACGAGCCTGCCGAGCGCCATGCCGCCGATCCGCCCCGGCACCGCGATCAGCGTCACGAAGCCGTCGGTCTCGCCCGCGGTCCGGGCGCGGTCGCTGTCCGCGTCGCGGACGGTCGAGACGCGGGCGCGCTCGCCGTACCTCTCCACGGCCTGTGCCTCGGTCAGCCCGACGTGCGCAACCTCGGGCTCGGTGAACGTCACCCACGGGATGACGTCGTTCTTCCAACGGCCGGCGCGCAGCGGCGCCGCGAAGGCGTTGCGGGCGGCGAGCCGGCCCTGGTCGTTGCCGACGTGCGTGAACTGCAGCACCGAGGTGCAGTCGCCGGCGGCCCAGATGGTGTCGCTCGCCTTGAGGTGGTCGTCCGTGACGATCCGTCCGCGGTCCAGCCGTACGCCGAGCTCCTCGAGCCCGATCCCGTCGGTGGCAGGGGTACGGCCGACGGCCACGAGCAGGTGCGAGCCGGCGACGGTGCTGCCGTCCTCGAGGTGCAGGGTCGGGCCGGCAGAGACGCGTACGACCTTCTTCCCCGTCAGAACCGCGACGCCCTCGCGCTGGAGTACCTGGGAGATCACGTCGGCCGCCGCGGGCTCCTCGCGGGACAGGACAGAAGGTGCGGCCTCGACGACGGTGACCGCGGATCCGAGCCGCCGGAACGCCTGGGCGAGCTCGACCCCGATCGGCCCGCCGCCCAGCACGAGCAGGTGCTCCGGCTGCTCGCGCAGCGCGAAGACAGTGCGGTTGTCGAGGTACGGGACGTCCGCGAGCCCCTCGATCGGCGGGATGGCCGCGCGCGAGCCGGTGGCGACGACGAAGCGCTCAGCGGTCACCGTGCGGCCGTCCACCTCGATGGCGTGCGGGCCGGTGAAGCGCGCCCAGGCCTGGATCAGGTCGATGCCCTCTTCGGCGAGCTGCTGCGGCGACTCGTCCGCCTCGATCTGCGCGATCACGCCCGCGACCCGCTCCATCACCGCCGGGAAGTCGACGGTGACCTCGGCGGTGAAGCCGTAAGCAGCCCCGGACCGGGCGGCCTGCACGCGGCGCGCGGCCTCGAGCAGTGCCTTGCTCGGCACGCAGCCGTAGTGCGTGCAGTCGCCCCCGGGCCGTTCCGCCTCCACGAGCGCCACCCGGCGCCCCGCCTTGCGCGCGCTGCGGGCTGCGCCCAGCCCGGTCGCGCCGGCGCCGATGACGACGAGGTCGTAGTCGCTCATGGGCACGAGTCAAGCAGTGGGATGCTCGCACCGTGACTGCTGACCGAGCGCCCTGGCGGGTGCTGGCCCTGCCGCCGCTGCCCCTCGAGGTGTTGCAGGCGCTGTTTCCGGACGACCGGGCCGAGATCGTGGTGCCGCCCGAGCGGACGCAGGCCGCCGTCGACGCCTTGCTGCCGGACGTCGACGTTGTGCTCGGCGACTGGAGCCACAGCCTGCACGTGTACGACCCAGGACCGCGGCTCGCGTTCGTGCAGATGCCGAGCGTGGGCTTCGACACCATCGACGTCGGCGCGTGCGCGGCCGCCGGGGTGCCGGTGGCGAACGCCGCCGGCGCCAACGCGACGAGCGTCGCCGAGTGGTGCCTGTCCGCCACGCTGGCCCTGCTGCGCAAGACGGTGGAGGCGGACGCGGCGGTTCGCCGAGGCGAGTGGCCCCAGACGACGCTGGGCGGCCGGGAGCTGGCCGGCAGCCGCGTCGGGATCGTCGGGATGGGCTCGATCGGCCAGGCCTTGGCTCGCCTGTACGGCGCGTTCGGCTGCACCGTCCGGTACTGGTCCCGCAGCCGGCATGACGACGCCCCGGCTGAGTACGCCGAGCTCGACGACCTGCTCGCGGCGAGCGACGTGCTCGCACTGGTCGTGGCACTCGCTCCGGAGACGCGGCACCTGATCGACGAGCGCCGACTGGCCCTGATGCCACCCGGCGCGCTGCTGGTCAACGGTTCACGCGGTCCGGTCGTCGACGAAGCGGCCCTCGCGCACGCGCTGCGGCAGGGCCAGCTCGGCGGCGCCGCCCTGGACGTCTTCGAGACCGAGCCGCTGCCCACGGACTCGCCGCTGCGCGACCTCGGCGGCGTGCTGCTGTCGCCGCACATGGCCGGCTCCAGCGCGCAGGCGGCGCTGCGCATCGTGGCGCAGGCGAAGGAGAACCTGACGCGCGCGTTCGACGGCGAGCCGGTCGTGGACGTCGTGAACGGGGCAGATCCGGTCGTACGGCGGCGCGCAGGCGGCGCAACCGGTTAGGTGGGCCTGTGCAGCAGGTGCAGGTGGTGGCTCACCGCGGTTCGTCGGCGGCCCATGCCGAGCACACGCTTGCTGCGTACGAGCTGGCACTCGCCGAGGGAGCGGACGCGCTGGAGTGCGACGTACGGCTGACGCGGGACGGGGTGCTCGTCTGCGTGCACGACCGCAAGGTCAACCGCACCTCCGACGGCCGCGGCGTCGTGTCGACGCTCGAGCTCGCGGAGCTTGCGGAGCTCGACTTCGCGTCCTGGAAGGCCGGGCAGGGTGACCAGCTGCTCGAGGCGCGCTGGGAGGAGGTCGACCGGGACCGCGGCCGGGTCCTCACCCTCGAGCGGCTGCTGCAGCTCGTCCTGGACAGCCCGGTGCGCGGACAGCGCCCGGTGCAGCTGCACATCGAGACCAAGCACCCGACCCGGTACGGCGGGCTCGTGGAGCGGGCGCTGGTGGAGCTGCTCGACCGCTACTCGGTAGCCACCCCGTTGAACCGTTCGGTCTCGCGTGTGGTGGTGATGAGCTTCGCACCGACGTCGCTCCGCCGGGTGCACGCGCTGGCGCCGCTGGTCCCGACCGTGATGCTGATGGAGCGGGTCCCCGTCCGGTACCGCGACGGCTCGCTGCCGGCGCGCGTCGGCATCGCCGGGGTGTCTCTCGCGGTGCTCAAGGCGCACCCGCGGTACGTCGAGCGGGCCCACGCCGCCGGCCACCGGGTGCACGTCTGGGTGGTCGACGAGCCCGCTGACATCGACCACGTCCTGCAGCTCGGCGTCGACGCCGTGATCAGCAACCAGCCCCGTCGGGTGCTCGCCAGGCTGGCGCGGGCGTGACGTCCCGGCTGATGGCCCGCCTCGTCGAGGTGGTCGACGCTCTCGGTGCGGTGGTCGACGTACCCGAGCTCTTGCACCAGATCAGCAGCAGCGGCTGCGAGCTGCTGGACGCGTACGGGGTCGGCGTCGTGGTGCGCACCGGCGCCGGTCTGCAGGTCGTCGCGGGCGCCGGGCGCCAGCCGAGGGTCGCACCCGAACCAGAGTCGCTGGTCGGGCGGCGCTTTCCGCTGGCCGGCAGCGCGGTGGAGGAGCTGCTGCGGCGCGGAGGCCGCTCTCTGCAGGCCGAGAAAGGGGAGTTCTCCCACCTGGACGAGGAGCTGTTCCGCGGTGAGCCACTGCCGCTGGCCGTCGCGCTCACCCGCGCCGAGGGCGATGCGCTCTACGTGCTGCGTGAGGAGCCGCTCTCGCCGGACGAGCTCGAGGTGCTCGAGGTGCTGGCGGCCAGCGCGGGCGCGGCCTTGCGGACGGCGGAGGCGTACACGCGCGCCGACGCCGAGCGGCGCGAGAAGAACGCCCTGATCGACGCGATGGCCGACGGACTGGCGGTGCTCGACGGCGCCGGCTGCGTCCGCGTCTGGAACCGTGGGCTGACGCGGATCACGGGCGTGGACGCCGACGAGGTCCTGGGGCGTCCGCTGCCCTTCCCGGTGCCGGCGGACGATCAGCCGTTGGAGCACGAGCTGCCGAACGGCCGGTGGATCGAGGTGGTCGCCGCGGGGATCCAGGGGACCTCGGACCGTGTCGTGGACATCCGCGACATCAGCCGCGCCAAGGAGCTCGAGGCGGCGAAGGACCTGTTCCTGGCCACCGCGAGCCACGAGCTGCGCACACCGCTGACGGTGCTGCGCGGGTTCGGCGAGACGCTGCTCAACTACTGGGAGGTCCTCGAGGACGGCAAGCGCCAGGAGATCGTCGGGACGATCCTGTTCCGTACCCGGGCGATGACCGGCATGGTGGAGCAGCTGCTGCTGGGATCCCGGGCCGGGCTGGGCATCGAGGTCACGGTGCGGCCGTTCGACCTCGCGGCGTCCGTGTGCGCGGCCGCCTCGACCATGGCCGGCGCCCGGCCCGAGCACCCGCTCGTGGTCGACGCCCCCGAGCCGGTCATGGCGCTCGGCGACGACGGCACCGTCGAGCCGGTGCTCGGGCAGCTGGTCGAGAACGCGGTGAAGTACTCGCCCGGCGGCGGGGCTGTCACCATCACCGTGCGCGCCGACGACGGCAACGCGCTGCTGGAGGTCGCGGACACCGGGATCGGGATCGCGGCCGAGGACCTGGAGCGGGTGTTCGACCGGTTTGTACGGACCGAGCAGAGCCAGCGGACGAGCGCGACCGGCGCCGGGCTGGGCCTGTGGATCGTCCGGCGCTACCTCGAGGCGCAGGGCGGTCGGGTCGAGGCCCGCCGCCGACCCGGCGGCGGTACGGTGATCGCCGTCCGGCTGCCCCTGTTCGTGCCGTAGCGCAGCGCCGATGCCGATGTCGATGCCGATGCCGAGGGCGCGCGCGGTCGCGCGAGGACGAGGGGCAAGAGGCGTAGCTAGGGTCGGTGCTCCGTACGAGCCCTGGAGCCTTCGATCAGCACCCGTCGCAAGAGCCGCCCCCGTCCCGCCGACCGCGAGGACCGGCGCCTGGTGACCCGCCCGTTCGCAGGGTGCGCGGACGAGACCGAGTGGGTCGCGCTGCGCGAGGTCGTTCCGGCCGCGACGGCGCCCCTGACGCTGCGGGACAGCGACCGCGACGTCACGCTGTCGACCGTGCTGCCGCTCGCCTGGCCGGCGATGGTCCGGGCCGACGGCAAGGTGTTCCTGGGCCTGCAGGTGGCGGCGCGGTCCGGCGACGTCAGCCGCGACCTCGGCTGGGCGCTGGAGCAGGCGCTCGAGGCGGCCCCGGGATCGCCGGTGCAGCCAGTCGGGCTGCCCGGTCCCGGGCCGCGGCTGCAGGACCTGCTGGCCGACGACCCGATCGAGGTGACCGTCCACGAGGGCTTCGACTACTGGGTCGAGGGCGCCGTCGACGAGGGCAGCGACGTGGCCGCGTCGATGGAGCGCGCGAACGCGACGGTCGTGCCCACCGTCCGGCTCGCGGCGGTGCCGAGTGCGTACTGGTGCCGGATGCGCGAGCGGGCACACCTGCGGTGGGTGCTGCCGGAGGACGAGGAGCCGGCGCTGGACGCTCTTGCCCGGCTGTCCGTCAGCGGCGGCATCGGCCTGGGCGCCGACACGCGCTACGTCGGCTCGTTCCGCGCGCACGGCCTGCTCGTCCCGGTGTGGGACCTGCCGGCCGACCGCGAGGCCGAGGCGCTGGAGGAGCCGGTCGGCGCCCTGCGCGCGCGGCTCGACGAGGAGCTGGCGTCGCCGCGGCCGCTCAGCACCGACGAGCGCCGGGCCCGGGCCGGGCTGATGAGCCGGCAGCTGACCCTGCGCTAGAGGGGATCGCGCAGGATCGGGCAGCTCATGCAGCGGGGGCCGCCACGCCCGCTGCCCAGCTCGCTGCCGGCGATCCGGACGACCTCGATCCCGGCCTTCTCGAGCCGGTCGTTGGTCTCGGTGTTGCGCTCGTACGCGACGACCAGCCCCGGCGCGAGCGCGAGGGTGTTGTTGCCGTCGTCCCACTGCTCCCGCTCGGCGGTCACCGGGTCGAGGCCGGTGTCGATCACGCGCAGCCGGTCGATGCGCATTGCATCCGCGGCCGCCTCGAGGAACGGTCGCGGGTCGCTGACGTGCAGCCCCTCGCCGCCCTCCGCGGTGACGGTGTAGGCCTCGAGGGTGTCGGCCACCGCCGGGAACATCACCACGGCGTCGCGGTCGACCATCGTGCAGACGGTGTCCAGATGCATCGTGGCCCGCTCCTGCGCGATCGGCACCGCCAGCACGGTGTGCGCGACCCCCGCGGCGAAGGCGCGCAGGGCGAAGGCCTCGACCCCCGCCGGCGTGGTCCGCTGGCCCACCCCGACCGAGACCACACCCGGCGCCATGACCAGCACGTCGCCGCCCTCGAACCAGGCCTCTTCGCGGCTGCCGCCGTACAGCAGCGGCGTCCCCGCGAAGCGCGGGTGGTGCCGGTAGATCGCGCCCGTGAGGGACGTCTCGCGCTGCCGGGCCGCCATGGACGGCGCCGTGACCGCGACGTGGTCCTCGACCCACACGGACGAGTCGCGGGTGAACAGCAGGTTCGGCAGGGGCCGTACGACGAACTCGCCGGAGTGGACCATCCGCGCCACGACGCCCTCCGGGCCGGTGTGCGGCAGCTCCTCATGGGTGAGCCCGGCGGCGACGATCCGCGCCAGGTCGTCGCTCGGCAGGCCGAGCAGCATCTGCCGGAGGACGGCGGCCAGCGAGGGCCCGACGACGGTCGGCGCGACGACCGCGTGCACGACCTCGGCGCGCGCCTCCGCGTCCTCGAGCGCCTCCGCCAGCAGTTCGGACAGGTACAGCACCTCGACGTCCCGGTCCCGCAGGGCTTGCGCGAACGCGTCGTGCTCCTCCTGCGCGCGAGCCACCCACGGCAGCCCGTCGAACAGCAGGTCGACGTTGTTGCGCGGCGTCAGCCGGGACAGCTCCGCGCCGGGGCGGTGCAGCAGAACGGTCCGGAGCGGCCCGACCTCACTGGTCACCCGGTGCATGCGCCGAACCTAGTTCCTCCAGGATCAGGCGGCGCGCGCCTCGAGCAGCTCGACCCGTACGGCTTCGAAGAACGCGAGGTTGACCGTCGAGCGCCACCAGGCGCCCTTGACGATCCGCGGTCCCCACGCCGGCCGCTCGGCCACCGTCGGCACGACGGCCTTGTCCATCCAGTCCTTGCCGTGCACAGGGTCGACCTCCGCGTGCTCGACGTAGAAGGGGTACGCCGCCTCCGGCGCGCCGAGGCGGTCGAACGCCTGCAGCACGAGCCGGCAGCGCGGTCCCGCCTGCAGCTCGAGCAGGCCCAGCGCCCCGAGCATCTCCGGCTGCAGCCAGCGGTTCGTCGCCAGCAGGCCGCCCAGCGCGGCCCGCTCCAGCGCCTCGACCGGAAGGTCCTCGCGCGCGACGTCCCTCATGCCGATGGCCGCGGCCATCCGCTGGTGCAGGACGGTGTGCACGCCGTCCGGGTTGCCGTTGCCCATCTCGTCCCAGTAGTTCTTGCCGAGCTCGAGCTTCGCGCTGCCGGACAGGCCCACCTGGCAGACGGCCACGAGGTCGTCGAACCCGCCGTCGGGCCCGCCCTCGAGGGCGAGGAAGTCGACGAGCTCGTTCCAGCTCGCGTCCTTGGCCAGCCAGCGGTACGCGGCCGGCAGCCGGTCCTTGGCTGCGACGCTGCGCATCGCCTGCACGACCTTGTCGGGGTCGTCGGCCTCGGCCAGCCGCCCGGCGTCGGCCCAGGCCGCGTCCAGCTCGACGAGCCAGTCGCTCTCGAGGCGGCTCTTCAGGTCCGCGACCACGGGGTGGCCCTGGTGCCGGACGGTGGCGCCGAGCGTCTCGAGCGGCGCCGTGTGCAGGTCGTAGATCGCCAGCAGCGTTAGGAAGCGGTCCCGCCGGTCCACCGGCTGCGCCCCGTACAGGGCCGTCAGTCCATTCGTCTCGAGCGCCTCGGCGAGCGCGGTGGCCAGCAGGGTGCGCAACTCGGGTGCGGTCGCCACAGGCGGAGTCATGGCCAGGGTTCCTCTCGTGCGCGAGCTAGGGACAGCGCGGACGACTCCTGCCCTGCTGGCTGCGGACGTAACGGGGGTGCGACGCGACACCGCGCACGTGCTGGATAGGTTTCCGGCATGGGACTTCTGGACGGCAAGGTCGCGATCGTCACGGGCGCCGGGCGCGGCATCGGCCGCGGTGAGGCTCTCGAGCTGGCGGCGCAGGGCGCGAGCGTCGTCGTAGGCGAGGTGGACGGCGACGCCGGGCAGGCGGTGGTCGACGAGATCATCGCGGCGGGCGGCGCGGCCGTCGTCGCTCTCGGGGACTGCTCCGAGGTCGACAACGCGCAGGCGATCGTCCGCACGGCCGTCGAGGAGTTCGGCCGGCTCGACGCGCTCGTCAACAACGCGGGCATCCTGCGCGATCGCACGCTGGCGAAGATGACCCCGGAGGAGTGGGACGCCGTCATTCAGGTGCACCTGCGTGGGCACTACGCGCCGACGCACGCCGCGATCAACCACTGGCGCGAGGCCGGTCAGCCCGGCCGCGTCGTCTGCACCGCGAGCACCAGCGGCATCCTCGGCAACTTCGGCCAGGCCAACTACGGCGCGGCGAAGGCGGGCATCGCTGCGTTCGCGCAGATCGTGGCCCAGGAGTCGTGGAAGCACGGGATCACCGTCAACGCCATCTGCCCTGCCGCACGCACCCGCATGACGGAGGGCGCGTACGGGAGCATCGAGACTCGGTCCGAGGGCTTCGACTTCTGGCACCCGGACAACGTCGCGCCGTTCGTCGCCTTCCTGTGCAGCGACGCGTCGGCGCACATCAGCGGCAAGGTGTTCGGCGTGCAAGGCGACACGGTCGAGCTGTACCGGCCGTTCACCAGCGAGGCCGTGATCGAGAACGGCGGCAGCCGGTGGGATCCGGAGGTGTTCGCCGAGAAGGTGGGCGCGCTGTTCGAGCAGACCGGAATCGACCCCGCGGCGGAGAACGGCATGAAGCGGCTGCGCTACACCATGACGAACCGGACTGCCTGAGCCGAACGGCGCAACGCCGGATCACGCTCGGGTCACGACAGCGGACGTTTTCCTCCGTACTGTGACCGCGCCATGCGCATCTTCCTGACCGGGGGCACCGGTTTCATCGGCGGCGAGGTCGCCCGGCTCCTGCGGGAGCGGGGCGACGACGTCCGCGCGCTGGTGCGGAACCCGGCGAAGGCCTCGTCGCTCGAGGCGCTCGGCTGCGAGCTGTTCGTCGGCGACCTGTCCGACGAGGAGGCGCTCGTCCGGGCTTGCGCGGACTGCGACGCGGTCGTGCACGGCGCGGCGCTGTACGAGGTGGGCGTACCGGAGAGCCGCCGGCCGGAGATGGTCGACGCGAACGTGGGCGGCACCGAGCGGGTGCTCGGAGCCGCCCTGTCGGCGGGCGTCCGCAAGGCGGTGTACATCTCGACGGTCGCGGTCTTCGGCGACACCCGCGGCGAGGTGGCCGACGAGCAGTGGCAGCGCCCGGACCCTCCGTCGTACACGTCGGTGTACGAGGAGACCAAGGTGCTGGCGCACCGGCGCGCCGGCGAGCTCGCCGCGCGAGGATTGCCGCTGGTGATCGTTCAGCCGGGTGTGGTCTACGGCGCGGGTGACGCGAGCACGTTCGGGCAGCTGCTCGACCAGTTCCTCGACGGCAAGCTGCCCGCCCTGCCGTTCCCGGACCTCGGCGTGACGCCGGTGCACCGCGACGACGTCGCCGCCGGCGTGCTGCTCGCGCTGGACGAGGGCGTGCCCGGGCAGTCGTACGTCCTCGCGGGCGACCCGGTGCGGGTCCGCGACCTGGTGCGGCGGCTCGGCGAGGCGGCCGGCCGGCGGCCCCCGCGCGTGGAGCTGCCGACGCTGCTCATCCGGCTCGCGGCGCCGTTCGGCCGGTTCGTCGGCCCGGCGCTGGGCTTCCCGCCGAACCTGCGTGAGGTGCTCACCTCGTCGGACGGTGTGACCTTCTGGGCGACCGGCAAGAAGGCCGAGTCCGAGCTGGGCTGGCGCAGCCGGCCGCTGGTCGACGGGCTGCGCCAGCTGGTTGAGGCGCGGGCATGACGACCGTCGGGGCGCGGCTCCTGCTGCCCCTGCACCGCCTCGAGGACCCGGGCATCGAGCCGCCGCTGCTGCGGATGCTGCACCTGGACCAGGAGGGCGGCGACTGGGCGACGGCGGTGCGCAGCTCCGGCGAGTGCTGCCTGCTGCTCGACCGGGGCAGCCGGGTGTCCGCCGCGAGCCCGCCGGCCATGTCCACGCTCGGCCTCGCGCCGTCGGCGCTCGGCGCCCGGTTCGCCGACCTGATCCGCGCCGTGGACTTCACCTCCGGCGGCGCGCCCGACCCGGAGCAGGACCGGGCCCTGCCGCCGCTGCGCGCCCTCGCCACGGGCGGACTGGCCCGCGGCCTGGTCCGCGTCCGTACGGCGGACGACGACCTGGTGACGTACGACGTGGTCGCCGTTCCGCTGACGCGTCAGGGCGGGGTGCTGGCCTTCTTCGTCCGCGTCTGAGCCTCGAGCAGCACGTCCCGGACGGGGCGCCCGAGCGCCGAGGCGGCAGCGGCGACGTCCTCGTACTCCGGGTTGGCGTTGACGACGACGCCCTCGTGCACGGCCACCTTCACCCGGATCCGGTGTCCCTCGACGTCCACCGCCGTCTCGCTCCGCTGCAGCGCCAGCTTGGCCACCCGCTGCTCGCGCAGCCCGATGGTGGAGGTCTCCGTGAACACCACGCGCCGGCAGGCGCCGGCGACGGCGTCCGTGCACAGCACCGACAGGGTGTGCGCCGGTCGGCCCTTCTTCATGAGGACCGGCGTCAGCCAGGCGTCGCTCGCGCCGACGTCGAGCAGCCGCTGGAGGACGGCCGGCCACAGCCTCGGGTCGAGGTCGTCCACGTTGGTCTCGAGCAGCAGCGCGGTGCTCGGCGCCGCCGTGGGCTCGCCGACGACCAGCCGCAGGACGTTGGCCACCTCGGCCGGGTCGCGGCCGCCCGCGCCCATCCCGGTACGCGTGATCGTCATCGCCGGCAGCTCGCCCCACTCCTGGACGACCGTCGCCAGCAGGGCCGCGCCGGTGGGCGTCGTCATCTCGTACGGGGCGGCGCCGACGGTCACGGGGTTGCCGCGCAGCAGCTCGAGCACGGCGGGTGCCGGCACCGGGAGTGGGCCGTGCGCGCCGCGGGTGCTGCCGGCGCCGAGGCTGACGGTGCTGGCGGTGAGCCGCTCCAGCCCGAGGGCGTGCAGCCCGGCCGCTGCGCCGACGACGTCCGCCAGCGCGTCGAGGGCGCCGACCTCGTGGAAGTGGACGTCGTCCGCTGCGACCCGGTGGACGGCGGCCTCGGCGGCGGCGAGCCGCGCGAAGACGGCCAGCGCTGTCGCGCGTACAGGCTCCGCGAGCTCGGCGTGCCCGAGCAGCGCCTGTACGTCCGCCCACGTGCGCGTCGTCGCGCTGTCGGCGACGTCCACGTGCACCCGCAGCGCCCCCAGCCCGCCGCGCTGGACCTGCTCGGCCCGCAGGCTGATCGGTTCGGGGGCGACTGCGGAGACGGCGTCCTGCAGGACCGCGAGGGGCGCGCCGGCGTCGACGAGCGCGCCCAGCAGCATGTCGCCGCTGGCGCCGGCCCGGCAGTCGAGCCAGCCGATCACCCTGACCTGCGCGCGACACGGGCGGCGAACACCCCGGCGCCGAACCCGTTGTCGATGTTGACCACGGTGATGCCCGGCGCGCAGGCGTTCAGCATCGCGAGCAGCGCGGCCAGCCCGCCGAACGAGGCGCCGTACCCGACGCTCGTCGGGACGGCGACCATCGGCGTGCCGACGAGGCCGCCGACCACGGACGGCAGCGCGCCCTCCATGCCGGCGACGACGACCAGGCAGTCCGCGCGGTCGAGCGCCGGGCGCGCGGCGATCAGCCGGTGCAGCCCGGCGACGCCCACGTCGTCCACCCGCTCCACACCGGCGCCGAACGCGCGCGCCGTCAGCGCCGCCTCCGCCGCGACCGCGCCGTCGGAGGTCCCGGCCGCGAGCACCGCCACGCAGCCACGGGGCTCGGGCAGCCGCCCGACCGCGACCGTGCCGCCGTCCACGGCGACCTCGTCGTGCTGCTCTTGCAGTGCCGCCACGGTCTCCGGCGCCGCGCGGGTCACGAGCACCGCTCTCTCGCTCTGCAGCCCGGCGACCGCGGCCAGCACCTGCTCGGTCGTCTTGCCCGCGCCGTAGACGACCTCCGGATCGCCGGTGCGCAGCGCCCGGTGCGTGTCGACCAGCGCATCGGCCAGCTCGGCATAGGGCGCCACGGCCAGCGCGTCGAGCGCGTCGGCGGGCGGCACGGCGCCGGCCGCCACCGCGTCCAGCAGCGCCCGGGCCCGGTCCCTGTCCACGCCGCCGAGCGTACGGGTCGGGCTACCCTCCGGGCGTGCTCCAGGACCCGCAGGCGCTGGCCGTCGTCGCCGCCGGGCTGGCGGCCCTCGCGGTCCTGGTCAGCCTGGTGCTGGCCGTGCGGATCGGCCGGCTGCACCGCGCGTACAACAGCCTGGTCAGCGGCGACGAGCAGGCGAGCTTCGTCAGCGCCGTGCGCCGCCAGACCGCCGCGATGGAGGCCGTCCGCTCCGAGCTCACGACCGTGCGGAGCGACCTGTCCGCCGCGCGCGCCGACCTGTCCGACGCGCTGCGGCATGTCGCGGTCGTCCGGTACGACGCGTTCGGCGACATGGGCGGCCGGATGTCGTTCTCCGCGGCGCTGCTCGACGACGCCGGCGACGGGCTGGTCCTCACGTCGATCAACGGACGGTCGGAGACCCGCACGTACGCCAAGGGCGTCCAGGCCGGCTCGAGCGACCACACCATGTCGCCCGAGGAGCAGGAGGCCATCAGCCGGGCGACGTCGGGCAGCCGCTGATGCCGGGGGTCCCGCCCGGCCGCTACGGCTACCTCGGCCCGGCCGGCACGTTCACCGAGGCTGCGCTGAGGACGATCCGCGGCCGCGGCGAGCTCGTGCCGTTCGCGTCGGTGGCTGCGGCGCTGGACGGCGTACGGGAGGGCGACGTCGAGGCGGCGCTCATCCCCTTCGAGAACTCGGTCGAGGGCTCGGTCCCGGCCGCGCTCGACGACCTCGCGACGGGCGAGCCGCTGCAGATCACCCGCGAGGTGCTGCTGCCGGTGTCCTTCGCGCTGCTGGGACGGCCCGGAACCGTGCGCGAGGACGTGCGGACCGTCGCCACGCACCCGCACGCCGAGGCGCAGTGCCGGCGCTGGCTGGCGGACGTGCTGCCTGCTGCGTCCGTCGTCCTCTCGCCGTCGACGGCCGACGCCGCCCGCTCGGTCCGCGACGGCGTCTACGACGCGGCGATCAGTGCACCCGTCGCGGCGGAGCACTACGGGCTGCAGGTGCTGGCGAACGACGTGCACGACACCGAGGGGGCGGTGACGCGGTTCGTGCTGGTCGCGCGGCCGGGCCGCCCCTCTGCGCCCAGCGGCATGGACCGGACGACGGTCGTGGCGTTCATCGCCGAGGACCACCCGGGGGCGCTGCTGCAGCTGCTGACCGAGTTCGCCGTACGCGGCGTCAACCTGACGCGGATCGAGTCGCGGCCCACGGGCCGCGGTCTCGGGTCGTACTGCTTCTCGGCCGACTGCGAGGGCCACGTCGCGGACGCGCGGGTCGGGGAGGCGCTGTCGGCGCTGCGGCGGGTGTGCGCGGACGTGCGGTTCTTGGGGTCCTATCCGCGCGCCGACGGTGTGGCCCCCGTCGTGGCGCCGGGCACCGCCGACGACGACTTCCGCGCGGCCGCGGCGTGGCTGGACCGGCTGCGCGGCTGACCGGCCGCGGGCGGGGCCGGGGCGCTGACCGACCCCGGCCGGCGGGCCTCCGCGCTGACCGACCCCGGCCGGCGCGGTGCAGGTGCGCCGCTGTGTTGCCACTCCGGCAAGATCCGGCCAGAAGTTGCCACTCCGGCAACCGCGTGGCGAGGACAGTGGTCGCGACGCAGGCCACGGGCACCGGCCCCGGTCCGGCCCACAGGACGGCGCGGGGCCGGGTCAGTCCGGCTAGCGTCCGGCGCATGAGGACCGCGCTGTTCCTGCCGATCTTCGACGAGCTGGCCGAGCCGGCGGTCGTCGCGCGGGTCGCCGCGCAGGCGGAGGAGGCCGGCTGGGACGGGCTGTTCGTCTGGGACCACCTGCAGTACCGCGAGCCCGTCGTCGGCATCGGCGACCCCTGGATCACGATGGCGGCTGTCGCCTGCGCCACCGAGCGGCTGCTCACCGGGCCGATGGTGACGCCGCTCGCCCGGCGCCGGCCGGCCATCGTCGCGCGGCAGACGACCGCGCTCGACCGCCTCTCACAAGGACGGTTCGTCCTGGGCGTCGGCACCGGCGACGACGGGGCGAGCGAGCTCAGCGGCACGGGCGAGGAGCTGGACGCGAAGGTCCGCGGCGCCATGCTCGACGAGCAGCTCGAGATCCTGCGGCAGGCCTGGTCCGGCGAGCCGGTCCGCCACCGCGGCGAGCACTACCGGCTGGACGGGCTCACGTTCTCGCCCACGCCCGTGCAGCGGCCGGGGCCGCCGGTGTGGGTCGCCGCGCGGTACGGGAACGCCAAGCCGCTGCGCCGGGCCGCGCGGCACGACGGCGTCTTCCCCATCCAGGTGACCGAGCCCGCCCAGCTCGCCGAGGTCGTCGCAGCCGTGGGTGTCGACCGGCCCGGCTACGACGTCGTGATCGCGCACCCCGCCGGCACGGACACCGCTGGCTGGGCAGAGGCCGGCGCCACCTGGTGGCTGACGTCCTTCAGCCCGTACGGCATCACGCTCGACGAGGTGCGCGGCGTCACCGCCGGCGGGCCGCCCGTCTGAGCCTCACTCGAGCGGCTGGACCGGGACGGCGTCGCCTCGGCGAGCCAGCGTCACGCCGGCGCTGGCGAGGCTGACGAGCACCAGCGCGACCACCTCGCGGCTGCCCAGCGCCTGGTCCAGGACGAGCAGCCCGGCGACCGCGGCCGCCGCCGGCTCCAGCGACATCAGGATGCCGAAGACCTGGGTCGGGATGCGGCGCAGTGCGGACAGCTCGAGGCCGTACGACAGGACGCTCGACAGCAGCGCGACAGCGGCCGCGGGCAGCAGCAGCACCGGCCGGTGCAGCACCTCCCCGGCTCCGGACGCGCCGAACGGCAGGACGAGCACGGCGGCGACGGCGAGCGCCACGGCCAGCCCCTCGACGCCGGGCAGCACCTGGCCGACATGCGCGCTGGCGAGGATGTACGCAGCCCAGAACAGGCCGGCGATGAGCGCCAGGAGCAGGCCGGTCAGCGGGATGTCGCCGGACGTATCGGCGCCGAGCAGGACGACGCCGCTCGCCGCGAGGACCGCCCACAGCAGGTCCACGAGCCGTCTGGTCTGCGCCAGCGCGAGCAGGAGCGGACCGACGAACTCCACCGTCACGGCGACCCCCAGCGGCACCGTTCGCAGGGCGAGGTAGAAGACGAGGTTCATGCCGGCCATCGCGACGCCGAGCAGCAGTGCGGCCCGCCACTCCCGGCGGGCCCACGACCGCACCCGCGGGCGGAGCAGGACGAGCAGGAGCAGCGCGGACAGGGCCAGCCGCAGCAGCGTCACGCCGGCGGCGCCGAGGTCGTCGAACAGCCCGCGCGCGACGGCGCTGCCGCACTGCACGGACGCGATGGCGACCAGGACGAGCAGCGGCGAGGGGAGGCGGTCGAGCACCTGCGAACGCTAGTCGGAAAGGGCTCGTAGGCCCCCGGTAGCCTCGGCTCGTGATCGACCTCAAGCTGCTGCGCGACGATCCGGAGCGGTTGCGGGAGTCCCAGCGGGCGCGCGGCGAGGACCCCGCGCTGGTCGACGCGCTGCTGGCGGCGGACGAGTCGCGGCGCGGTGCCGTGTCACGCGCGGACGACTTGCGCGCGGAGCAGAAGACGGTCAGCGCATCCGTCCGCAGCGCCTCGCCTGACGACCGCCCCGCGGTCCTCGAACGCGCCAAAGCGCTTGCGGCGCAGGTGAAAGAGGCCGAAGCGGCGCAGGCCGACGCCGAGGCCGGGCTCAAGACGGCGCAGCTCGCGGTGCCCAACGTGGTGCTCGACGCGCCGCCCGGTGGCGAGGCCGACTTCGTCGTGATCGAGCAGGTCGGGCAGGTCCCGACGTACGACTTCCCGGTGCGCGACCACCTCGACGTCGGCACGCTGCTCGGCGCGATCGACACCGAGCGCGGCGCGAAGGTCAGCGGCAGCCGCTTCGCGTTCCTCACCGGGCCCGGCGCACTGCTCGAGCTGGCCCTGGTCAACCTCGCGATGTCGTACGCGACCGACCACGGCTTCACGCCGATGATCGCTCCGGCGCTGGTGCGACCGGAGGCGATGGAGGGGACCGGCTTCCTGGGCGCCCACGCCGCCGAGGTCTACAAGCTGGAGAACGACGACCTCTACCTGGTCGGGACCTCCGAGGTGCCGCTCGCGGCGTACCACTCGGGCGAGGTGCTCGAGACGGTGCCGCGCCGCTACGCCGGGTTCTCGTCCTGCTTCCGGCGTGAGGCGGGCAGCCACGGCAAGGACACCCGCGGCATCATCCGCGTGCACCAGTTCGACAAGGTCGAGATGTTCTCGTACGTCAGCCGCGACGAGGCTGTCGCGGAGCACCAGCGGCTGCTCGGCTGGGAGAAGGAGTTCCTCACCGCGCTCGAGCTGCCGTTCCGCGTCATCGACGTGGCGGCCGGCGACCTCGGGTCGAGTGCCGCGCGCAAGTTCGACTGCGAGGCGTGGCTGCCGTCGCAGGAGCGGTGGCTGGAGCTGACGTCGACGAGCAACTGCACCGACTTCCAGGCGCGGCGGCTCGGTATCCGCATCCGCGGCGAGAAGGGTCCGGAGCCGGCGGCGACCTTGAACGGCACGCTGTGCGCGGTCGGCCGGACCATCGCCGTGCTGCTCGAGGTGCACCAGCGCGCGGACGGGTCGGTGCACGTGCCGCTCGCCCTGCGCCCGTACCTCGGCGGGGTGTCCGAGCTCAAGCCGGCATGACCGCGCCGCGTCTGGTCGCCACCGACCTGGACGGCACCATCGTCCGGAGCGACGGCACGATCAGCGACCGGACGGTGGACGCACTGGCGCGGGTCGAGGCTGCCGGCGCGGTGCTCGTCCTCGTGACCGGACGCCCGCCGCGGTGGATGCCGCCGATCGTGGAACGCCTGGGGCACAAGGGCTTGGCCATCTGCGCGAACGGCGCGGTCGTCTACGACCTCCACACGATGTCGGTCGTCCGGCACTCGTCGATGACGGCCGATGCGGCAGCCGAGGTGGTCGAGGCGCTGCGCCGCGACGTGCCGGGGATCGCGTTCGCGGTGGAGCACCACGAGAGCGGGTTCGCGCACGAGCCGTCGTACGTGCCGCGGTGGGACAGCAGCGACCCCAAGGACGTGCGCGAGGTCGAGACGCTCGTGGCGGGCGGCGTCGTGAAGCTGCTCGCCCGGCACCAGGACATGGACGCGGACACGCTGCTCGCGGCCGCGCACCGCTCCGTCGGCGGGCTCGGGACGTTGACGCACTCGTCCGCCGACGGGCTGCTGGAGATCAGCGCGACCGGCGTCAGCAAGGCGTCGGGGCTGGCGCAGCTGGCCGAGGAGCGCGGGATCTCTGCGGCCGACGTGGTGGCCTTCGGCGACATGCCCAACGACCTGCCGATGCTGGCGTGGGCGGGGCTGGGCGTCGCTGTCGCGAACGCGCACCCCGAGGTGCTTGCGGTGGCGGACGAGGCGACGGGCAGCAACGACGAGGACGGCGTGGCGCAGGTCCTCGACCGCTGGTTCTAGAGGTACTGGCCGGTGCCGCCGGGAGCGGCGGACGGCGGCTGCGGCATCCCTGGCGGCAGCGCGGGCTGGCCGCCGCGGATCTGCTCGAGCTGCACCCGAGCCGCCATCTGCTGGGCGAACAGCGCGGTCTGGATCCCGTGGAACAGCCCCTCGAGCCAGCCGACCAGCTGCGCCTGCGCGATGCGCAGCTCGGCGTCGGTGGGCACCGCGTCGGTGGCGAAGGGCGACGTCACCCGGCTGAGCTCCGCGCGCAGCTCAGGAGCCAGGCCCTCGCCCAGCTCCTTCACCGAGCTCTCGTAGATCTCGCGCAGCCGGGTGCGGGCGCTGTCGTCCAGCGGCGCCGCCCGGACCTCCTCCAGCAGCTGCTTGACCATCGACCCGATCCGCATCACCTTGGCGGGCTGCTCCACCATCTCCGCCGGGTTGCGCTCCTCCGTACCGTCCGCCGCGGGCACCTGCATCTCGCCCATCGGCTGTCCGTCGGGGCCGACGATCGTCACGGTGTGGGCGGTCTCCTGCTGAGGCGAGGGCTCGGTCATCTCCCGATCCTGCCCCAGCGCCGTCGTCCTGCACCTCGTGCGGCAGGCTGGTCCGATGCCGTACGACGTGAACGCTGTCCGCGCGCAGTTCCCCGCGCTGAAGGAGGGGATCGCGCACTTCGACGGGCCGGGTGGCACGCAGGTGCCGGCGTTCGTCGCGGACGCGGTGGCGGACGCGATGCGCAGCGCCGTCTCCAACCGGCACGGCGACTTCGCCAGCAGCGCGCGGGCGGACCGCATCGTGGACGAGGCCCGCGCCGCCGCCGGCGACCTGCTCGGCGTCGACCCCCGAGGCGTGTTCTTCGGTCAGTCGATGACGGCCAACACGTACGTGCTCGCCCGAGCGCTCGCGAAGACGTGGTCGGCGGGCGACGAGGTCGTCGTGAGCCGGCTGGACCACGACGCCAACGTCCGGCCGTGGGTGCACGCCGCAGCCGCTGCCGGCGCCACGCTGGTGTGGGCGGACATCGATCCGGTCACCTGCGAGCTGCCGGCCGAGCAGTACGACGAGCTGCTGACCGAGCGCACCCGGCTCGTCGCCGTCACAGCCGCGAGCAACGCCACCGGCACCCGCCCCGACGTCCGCGCCATCGCCGATCGGGCGCACGCGGTCGGGGCGCTCGTGCACGTGGACGGCGTGCACGCGACCGCGCACGGAGCGGTGGACGTCGCGGCGCTGGGTGCCGACTTCTACGCCTGCTCGGCGTACAAGTGGTACGGCCCGCACGTGGGCGTCACCGTGGCCGATCCGGCGCTGCTCGAGACGCTGCACCCGGACAAGCTGCTGCCCAGCACCGAGGACGTGCCGGACCGGTTCGAGCTCGGCACGCCGGGCTTCGCGCAGCTCGCCGGGGTCAGTGCCGCGGTCGACTGGATCGCCGCGCAGGGCAGCGGCGGCAGCCGCCGCGAGCAGGTCACGGACGGCGCGGAGCGGCTCGAGCAGCACGAGGTCGCCGTCTTCGAGCGGCTGTGGGAAGGCCTGCAGGACAAGGGCG
>JBHENF010000255.1:0-10424 GCA_046262175.1 Mycobacteriales bacterium | reverse complement strand
GCCGTCGCCGCGGCCAGGGCCACCACCAGCAGGAACGGCGCGCGCAGCAGCACGGCCACGGCCGCCACCGCCAGCCCGGCCGCCCTCGCGTCGAGCACCAGGTGCCGGCCGGACGCGAACGCCTGGACCACCACCAGCGCGCCGAGCAGGGCGACCGGAAGCAGCACAGCCGTCCGCCGTACCCGCTCGTTCGCCAGCACCCGCGGCGGCACCGACCAGCCCAGCACCTTGAGCGCGAAGCAGCCGGCGGACCCGAGCAGCACCGCGTGCCACGTGCTCACCGGCGGACCAGCAGCGGGACGACGGCCAGCGCGGCGACCAGCACGGGCACGCCGGGGCGGCTGACCGGCACCGCGGCCAGCGCTAGCAGCCCACCCGCGACGGCCACCAGCAGCCCGGTCCGCTCGCGCAGCCGGGGGGCCAGCAGCGCGAGGAAGGCGGCCGGGATCGCGGCGTCCAGCCCGAACGTCGCCGGGTCCCCCAGCCGCGCGGCTCCGACGGCACCGAGCAGCGTGCCGAGGTTCCACAGGACGTAGACGGACGCGCCGGTCGCCCAGAAGGCCAGCGCCGGATGCCCGGGCGTGGCGGTCGCCATGGCGGTGCTCTCGTCGAGCGTCAGCTGCGCGGCGAGCAACCGGCGCGGCCCGCGGATCTGCAGCAGGTCCGCCAGCCGTACCGCGTACAGCGTGTTGCGGCTGCCCAGCAGCAGCGCGCTGAGCACGCCGGCGATCGCGCTCCCGCCGGCGCCGAGCACACCGACCAGCGCGAACTGGGAGGCGCCGGTGAACAGCAGCAGCGACGTCGCGCAGGCCTGCGCCACCGAGAGACCGGCGGTCGTCGCCACGGCACCGAACGACAGCCCGTAGGCGCCCACCGCGATCCCGATGCCCACGGCGTCCCGTACGACTGTCCCTTGCTCCGACCGCTGACCGACCACCCCGGCAGGCTAGATAACCTCGGCACGTGCGCAGCCCCAAGGACTTCTTCCGCCCGCTCGCCGTCGGTGCCCCCGAGCCGCTCCGCGAGATCCCGTTCCGCCCCTCGCGGATGATCCACTTCTTCGATCCGTCGAACCCGAAGATGGTCGCGAAGGTGCCGGACATCGCGACGAAGGTCGACGTGCTCCTGGGCAACCTCGAGGACGCGATCCAGGCGGACAACAAGGAGGCCGCCCGGGCAGGGCTCGTCGACGTGGCCGGGTCGTTCGAGGGCCCGGCCCAGCTGTGGACCCGCGTCAACGACCTGGGCAGCCCGTGGGTGCTGGACGACCTGACGACACTCGTCACGGAGGCCGGCGAGAAGCTCGACGTCATCATGGTCCCGAAGGTCGAGGGGCCCGAGGACATCCACTACGTGGACCGGCTGCTCGCCCAGCTCGAGGCGAAGGCAGGCATCTCCCGCCCGATCCAGGTGCACGCGATCCTCGAGACGGCGCGCGGCATGGCCAGCGTCGAGGAGATCTGCGCAGCATCGCCGCGCATGCAGGGCATCTCGCTCGGGCCCGCCGACCTCGCCGCCAACCGCCGGATGAAGACGACCCGCGTCGGCGGTGGGCACCCCGGCTACCTCGTACGGGAGGACCCGAACGGCGAGAACGACCGGCAGACCTACCAGCAGGACCTGTGGCACTACACGGTCGCCCGGATGGTCGACGCCTGCGCCATGAACGGCATCTACGCCTACTACGGGCCCTTCGGCGACATCAAGGACGTCGTCGCCTGCGAGGACCAGTTCCGCAACGCGTACCTGCTCGGCTGCGTCGGCGCCTGGTCGCTGCACCCGGTCCAGATCGACATCGCCAAGAAGGTGTTCTCACCAGAGCCGGCGGAGGTCGCATGGGCGCGGCGCGTGGTGGAGGAGATGGGCGAGGACGGCCGCGGCGCCGTGATGATCGACGGCAAGATGCAGGACGACGCCACGTTCAAGCAGTGCAAGGTCGTGCTGGCGCTGGCCCAGGAGCTGGCCGCGCGCGACGCGGATCTCGCCGAGGCGTACGGCCTGTGAGCAGCGTCCTGCGGTCGGTCCTCTACATGCCCTCGAGCAACGAGCGGGCGCTGGAGAAGGCGAAGACCATCGCGGCCGACGCGATCATCTTCGACCTCGAGGACGCCGTCGCGCCGGACGCGAAGGAGGCAGCGCGCGGCAACGCGGTCGCGGCGGTGCAGTCGGGCGAGTACGGCAAGCGGGTGCTGACCATCCGCTGCAACGGCCTGGACACGCCCTGGGGCGCGGACGACCTCAGGGCGGCGGCAGCAGCGGGTCCGGCCGCCGTCGTCGTCCCGAAGGTGAGCGGGCCCGACCACCTGCGGGAGGTGGCCGCCCTGGTCGGGGAGACGCCGATCTGGGCGATGGTCGAGACGCCCGCGGCCGTGTTCGACGTACGGGAGATCGCCGCGTTCCCGAACGTCGAGGTGCTCGTCATGGGCACCAACGACCTCGCGAAGGAGCTGCGCGCGGCGCTGGTACCCGGCCGCGCCCCCCTCCTGCCGCACCTGGCCACGTCGCTGCTCGCGGCCCGCGAGGCCGGCATCCCGATCCTCGACGGCGTCTACAACGATGTGAAGGACCCCGAGGGGTTCGAGGCGGAGGCGCTGCAGGGGATGCAGATGGGCTTCGACGGCAAGACGCTCGTGCACCCGACGCAGGTCGAGCCGGCCAACCGGGTATGGGCGCCGTCGGACGCCGACGTCGAGCACGCCCGCAGGGTCATCGCCGCCTTCGAGGAGGCCGAGCGCGAGGGCAAGGGCGTCGTCACCGTCGACGGCCGGATGATCGAGAACCTGCACGTGGCGAACGCCCAGCGCACGCTGGCCGTGGCCGAGGCCATCGCCGCGCTGTAGGTCAGTTCCGCGCTCCTGTGCAGGCTGCCCCGGGAGCCGGGGCGGAGCTGTCGGTCGCTCCCGGTCGGGCCGGTCGCGACTGTCTGGCCGCGGCCGGGTGCACCTGCCGCCTGCGGGCAAGCGGTGATCATCGCCGCGTGCACGACCGTGGCCGGCGCCACGCTCACGGTCGTCCGTACGGCGATGATCAACACCGGTGGCCCCGCCACCCGACACGTAGCCTGAAGGTCACCATGAGTGCCCCCACGCAGGACCAGCTGACCGCCGCGCTGGCGACCGTGATCGACCCCGAGATCCGCCGCCCCATCACGGAGATCGGGATGGTGAAGTCGGCGTCCGTCGACCCCGACGGCACGGCTCGCGTCGCCATCTACCTGACGATCAGCGGCTGCCCGATGAAGGACACCCTGACGGCGGACGTGAAGGCCGCCGTCGGCCGCCTCCCAGGAGTCACCGCCGTCGAGGTCGAGCTCGACGTCATGAGCGAGGAGCAGCGCAAGGAGCTGCAGACGCTGCTGCGCGGCGACAACCCCCAGCGCGAGATCCCGTTCGCGCAGCCCGGTTCGCTCACCCGCGTGTTCGCGGTCGCGTCCGGCAAGGGCGGGGTTGGCAAGTCCAGCGTGACCGTCAACCTGGCCGCGGCGATGGCGGCGAAGGGCATGTCGGTCGGCGTCCTCGACGCCGACATCTACGGCTTCAGCGTTCCCCGGATGCTCGGCGTCGAGCACCGCCCGACGCAGGTCGAGTCGATGATCATGCCGCCGTCGTCGTACGGCGTGAAGGTCATCTCGATCGGCATGTTCACCAAGGACAACACGCCCGTCGTGTGGCGCGGGCCGATGCTGCACCGCGCGCTGCAGCAGTTCCTCGCCGACGTCTACTGGGGCGACCTCGACGTGCTGCTCATGGACCTGCCGCCCGGCACCGGCGACGTCGCCATCTCCGTGGCGCAGCTCGTGCCGAGCGCGGAGATCCTCGTGGTGACCACGCCGCAGCTCGCCGCCAAGGAGGTCGCGGAGCGGGCGGGCTCGATCGCCCTGCAGACGCACCAGCGGATCGCCGGCGTCGTCGAGAACATGAGCTACCTGCCCTGCCCGCACTGCGGCGACAGCATCGACGTGTTCGGCAGCGGCGGCGGCCAGTCCGTCGCGGAGTCGCTGTCCCAGCGGCTGGGCGCGTCCGTGCCGCTGCTCGGTCAGATCCCGATCGACGTACGGCTACGTGAAGGTGGCGACGCCGGAAAGCCGCTGGTGCTGTCCGACCCGGACGCGCCGGCGTCGAAGGAGCTGCAGAAGGTCGTGGACGCGCTCACCGGCAAGCCCCGCGGGCTGGCCGGGATGTCACTCGGGCTGACCCCCGCCGGACGCTAAGACACCCGGCAGGGAACCCGTCAGGTCGCGTCGGGATCCCACGGCGCCGGCTCGGTAGGAGCCAGCGGCCGGTACCGCGGCGCAGCGGGCGCGGCCGGCTCGTCCTCGAACAGGTGCTTCTGCACGAACGTCTTCGGGTGCAGCGAGCGCAGGTCCAGGTCGCCGATCTCCGGCCCGAGCTCGGTCTTCAGGTCGTCCGTGAGCCCCTTGGCGTACGTGCGGACCTTGCGCAGCGCCCGGCCCGCCTCGGCCGCCATCCCGGGCAGCCGCTCCGGGCCGAACACGAACAGGCCCAGCACGAGCAGGACGGAGATCTCGCCCCAGCCGAGGTGGTTGAACACGTACCGAGGCTAGTCCGCGCTGTTGTCCTGGAGGGTGGCCTTCGCCGTCATCTTGGCGTCGTTGCGGAAGTAGGTCAGCGTCACCACGTCGCCCACCTTGTGCTGCCGGATCTCGATGATCAGCTCGTCGACGCTGCTGATCTCCGTGCCGTCGACGGCCGTGATGATGTCGCCGTCCTGGATGCCGGCGCCCGCGGCCGGCGCGTTCGGCACGACGGCGCGGACGAGCGCCCCGGCGCGACCGCCCTGCTGCACCGACGACGTCAGGGCCTGTACGCCGATCGCCGGGTGCGTGGCCTTCCCCGTACGGATGAGCTCCTCAGCGACGGAGCGCGCCTCGTCGATCGGGATGGCGAAGCCGATGCCGATGCTGCCGCTGCCGTCGGTGCCGCCCAACGTCGCGATCGCCGAGTTGATGCCGATGACCTGGCCCTTCGCGTCGACCAGCGGCCCGCCGGAGTTGCCCGGGTTGATGGCCGCGTCGGTCTGGATCGCGTTGAACAGGAACTGCTTGCCGCCCGACTCCGACGGCACCTGCGGGGTCCGGTTCAGCGCGCTGATGATGCCGGTCGTCACGGTCCCGGCCAGGCCGAGCGGCGAGCCGATCGCGATGACTGGGTCGCCGACGACGAGGCTGCGCGACTGGCCGAGCGCGGCCGGGACGAGCTGCGTGCTGGTGCTCACCTTGATGACCGCGAGGTCGGTGTCGGGGTCGCGGCCGACGATGGTCGCGGGGACCTCGACGCTCTCCGCGCCGTTGAAGGACACCGTCACCCGGCCGCCCGACGCCGCCGACTCCACGACGTGGTTGTTGGTCAAGACGTAGCCGTCGGAGCGGATGACGACGCCCGATCCGGTTCCGGAGCCGCTGGCGGACGTGACCGAGATGTTGACGACGTTCTGCAGGACCTTCGCGGCGATGCCCGCGACGGAGTCGGGAGCGCGGTTGAGCGTCTGCGACGTCGAGGCGCCGGTGCCGAGGCTCGCGGACGGGTCGAGCAGCGAACCGCTGCCGCCGCCGTCGCTGCGTCCCGCCAGGTAGCCGGCGCCACCGCCGGCGACGAGGGCCACGGCCAGCGCAGCGCCGACGGTCGCGAGCGCCGCGCGTCCGCGCTTGGGCTTCGGCGGCTGCTGGTCGCCGATGGTGTCGGTCGGGTAGGCCCAGGCCGGCGGAAGCGGGTCGGGCGCGGATCCGGTGCTGCCGTACGGCGCGCTGCCGTACGGCGCGGTGCCGAACGCCGTCGTCTCGCCGTACGGCGCGCTGGCCGTCTCCGGCGGCGCGCCCCAGGTGCCCTCCTGGGGCTTGCTCCACCACGGGGCAGGGGGTGGGGTGCGGTCGTCGGTCACAGCGGGTTCCTCCGGGGTTCGGTGCACGAGGCAGTCTTACCCGCGCGCTGTGAGGTGCCCGTGAGACGACGAATCAGTCGAACGGGTTCAGCCACGAGGCCAGCCGCGAGAGCCCGCGGCCGATCCGGGCGAGGAACCCGGTTCGCGGCGCGCGGTCGTGCGGCAGCGCCTGCACGACGTCCCGTACCGCCTCCGGGGGCGCGTCTGTCAGCAGGGTGAAGACCCGCCCGCCGCCGCCCCACACGACCCGCCGGGGACTGCTCGCGGAGCGGACCCAGACCTGCGCGCGGCCGACCTGCTGCTTGGCGAAGCCGTGCGCGGGCTCGCTGCCGAGGGTTCCGCGCTGGGCGAACAGCGACAGCGTGGACAGCCCGTCGGAGTACGACAGGTGCAGGACGTCGACGCCGTCGTGCGTACGGGTGCGCGCGTCGTAGAGCTCGAGGCCGCCGGGCAGCTCGTCCGGCACCGACCAGCCGCCCTGCCGCAGCTGCGTGGCGTCGACCTGCGCAGGCTCAGCCGCTGCCGTGCGCGCGATGAACGGCTGCACGGTCAGCGACGAGAAGGCGCTGCTGCGCAGGAGCCCTCCGGCACTGTCGAAGACCTCCCGGCGCAGCACCAGCGAGGTGGTCGCGTCCACCCAGAACCGCCCGGCCACACCGCCGTCGGGCCGGCGCGCCTCGACGACGTGGGCCGCGCGGCCGGTGCAGGGCTCATCCGGTGCGACCGCCAGGTCGTAGTGCCGGGCCAGCAGACCGACCAGCCGCTGGTCGAGGTCGGTGCTGACGGCGACGTCACCGCTGGTCGCCGGCCGCACCTGCACGACCGAGCCGCTCGCGGGGGTGTGCCGTACGTCGGCGACGTGGGAGCTCTCCGGGCGCCAGGTGGAGACGTACTGGGTGCCGCTGTAGGTCCTGGTGCGCGCCGCGGTCGCGGCAGCCGTCAGCAGCGTCAACGCCTGCGCCTCGCCGATGCCCGACGATGGGCTGGCCGTGGCCCCCGCGGGGACAGCCGCAAGCAGCGTCCCTGTCCCGGCGAGCAGGAGCAGGAGGCGCAGCCGGCTCACCGGGAGATCCCCACCACCGCGGCGTCAACAGGCTCGGGCAGCGGCACGTCGGTCGTCACGTCCGCGAAGTCGGCGACGAACACGTCCGTCGTCGGGTCGACCTTGACCTCGTTCTGGCGGGCCGGCGTCTGCCCGCCGAGGACGAAAGCGGTCGTCAGGCCGAGGGCGACGAGGCAGCTGCCGACGGTACGGCGACGGACGCGGCGGCTGCGCGGGCCTGGTGCGCCGGCACGGCCGGCGGGGCGGACGGTGACCGGCCGGACGGTGCCGGGCGAGCGCCGCTGCGCCGGTTCGATTCCGGGGACGACGAGGCCGAGCAGTCGCGCGGTCAGCGCGTCGCTGGGAACAGGGGTCTCGGCGCCGGCCCAGGACAGCCGCGTCTTGAGCGCCCGCAGCGCCTGCACCTCGGTGGAGCAGGGCGGGCAGGCGAGCAGGTGGGACAGCACGCGCTCGCGCGCCGCGTGGTCGAGCTCGCCGTCGACGAGGCCGGACAGGAGGTCACCGGGGCAGCTCATGAGGAGCCTTCCGGCGCGCGGTGTGCCAAGGAGGCGCGCAGCTGTGAGCGGCCGCGGTGGATCCGGCTGCGCACGGTGCCGATCTTGATGCCGAGCGTCGCGGCGATCTCCTCGTACGACAGCCCCTCGAGGTCGCACAGGACGACGGCGGCGCGGAAGTCCGGCGGCAGCGCGTCGAGCGCGGCCTGCACATCGGAGTCGAAGTGGGTGTCGTCGTAGACCTGCGCCGGGCCGGCCGCGGGCGAGACGAGTCGCTCCGCGTCGTCGGGGAGCGCGTCGAAGCGGATGCGCGCCTTGCGGCGGACCGTGTCGAGGAACAGGTTCGTCGTGATGCGGTGCAGCCAGCCCTCGAACGTGCCGGGCGTGTAGGACGACAGCGACCGGAAGACGCGGACGAAGACCTCCTGGGTGAGGTCTTGCGCGTCGTGCGGGTTGCCGGTGAGGCGGTACGCGAGCCTGTAGACCCGGGCGGAGTGGGTCCGGACGACCTCGTCCCACGACGGCGGCGTCCAGTCCTGCTCGGGCACGGTCACCTCCTGGACGGGTCGCACCGCGACGCGCTCCATGGTGCCCGACCTTCCCGTGGACTGCCTGTCCTGTCATGGGCGCAACGCCATTCGCCGCGGAAGGGTTCCCGCCCACTAGGGTCGCCGACGTGGCCGACGCAGACACCTCCACCTGGATCGCCGACTGGCAGCCCGAGGACGCCGCGCTGCTCGCCGCCCGCCAGCGCGCGGCCGAGATCGGCGTGTCGGCGATCGACCCGGCCGGCGGCGCCGTCCTGCGGATGCTCGCCGCCGCAGTCGGCGCGCGTACCGCCGTCGAGCTCGGCACCGGCGCCGGCGTCTCGACGCTGTGGCTGCTGCGCGGGCTCGCGGCTGACGGCGTGCTGACGTCCGTGGACGCCGACGGCGAGCACCAGCGGCTGGCCAAGCAGTCGCTCGCGGACGCGGAGGTGCCGAGCGGGCGCGTCCGGCTCATCTCCGGCCGCGCGCTCGAGGTGCTGCCGCGGTTGTCCGAGTCGGCGTACGACATCGTCTTCTGCGACGCGGCGCGGTCGGAGAACCCGGACTACCTCAACGCCGCCCTGACGCTGCTGCGGCCCGGCGGGCTCGTCGTCTTCGCCGGCGCGCTGGCAGGTGGCCGGGTGGCCGAGACGACGGCGCGCGACAGCGACACGGTCGCGATGCGCGAGCTGGCCCGGATGGTCCGCGAGGAGACCCGGTTGGTGCCGGCGTTCATCCCGGTCGGCAGCGGGCTGCTGGCAGCGGCGCTCAGCAGCTGAGACTCACGCCAGCAGGTCGGCCGGCACGACCGTGACCGGGTACGGGAGCAGCACCTGCAGGCTCTCGCCGCCGGTGGCCGTGCCGCGGTCGACGTACGTCCCGTCCTCGAGCTCCAGCACCGTGATGGACGGCGCGAGCGGGTCGACGAGCCAGTACGACCGGCAGCCGGCCTCCTGGTAGCGGTCCCGCTTCAGCAGCCGGTCGATGCGGCGGGTGCTCGGTGAGGCGATCGCGACCACGAGGAGCGCACCGCCAGGAAGGTTCTTGTCGGTGAACTGCTCCTTGGGCGCCACGACCATGTCCGGGACGAAGAGCGTGTCCGAGGAGAGCACGTTGTCGAACGGCCCGAGCAGCACCTGCAGGTCGTCCGGGCAGGCCGCCCGCAGCAGGAGGTAGAGGTTGCCGAGCGCGATCTGGTGCTGGTGCCCGGGCGAGGCGCTCACGAGGAGCATCCCGTCGAGCAGCTCGTAGCGGTAGCCGTCATCGGGCATCGCCTCGAGATCGGCCAGCGTGAACGGCACGGGCGGCTTCGTCAGGACGGGCACGGCACTCATGCTGCTCCTCGCGGTCGGCCATGTCGACCACGCTGCCGCGGCCTACACGTTCGCGCGGCATCGAACTTCAGGCTGTGGACCACGACCCCGTCCTGTGGGCATGCCGCCCCTGAGCGAGTTGCCACACCGGCAACATCTGGCCGAACCTTGCCGGTGTCGCAACCCGGTCCGCAGAACCCCCGCGTCAGGCCGGGAAGCCCTCGCCGCCGAGCGCGATGCCGACCTCGTCCCACTCCTGGACGATGTCCGGTTCGTGCCCGACCAGCTGCGTCACCGCGCTGGGGTTGCCGCGGAACCGCTCGAGGAACTCGGCGCGCGCCTCCGGCGTCGCCCACAGGTAGGTGCCCGCGAAGAAGCCGCTGTCGACCATCTGCCAGACCTTCAGGTGCAGCCCCGGCATGCCGGTGAAGCGGTCGACCGACTCGTCACGGACGTACGCCCGCAGCGCCGCGTCGACGCCGGCCGGCGCGTGCGTGAGGGACCAGCGGATCGTGAGCCCGTACATCACGCCACCTGCTCCAGCCAGCGGGTCAGCAGGCGGACGCCGTAGCCGGTGCCGCCCTTGGTGAGCTCGTCGTCATCGGCGCCCGACATGGCCGGCCCGGCGATGTCGAGGTGCGCCCACGGTCGGCCGCCGGCGAACTCGCGCAGGAACAGCGCCGCCGTGATCGACCCGCCGCCGAGCTTCAGCGTGGGCTGGCCGATGTTGCGCAGGTCGGCGATGGGCGAGTCGAGCGCGTGCCGGTAGTCGTCCACCAGCGGCATCCGCCAGGCTTTCTCGCCCGACGCCTCCGCGGCGGCCAGCAGCTGACCCGCCAGCGCCTCGTCGGAGACGAACACACCGGCATGCTTCTTGCCCAGCGCGACCGGCATCGCGCCGGTCAGCGTGGCGACGTCGACGATGACGTCCGCCTTCAGGTCACGGTCTGCGTACGCGATCGCGTCGGCCAGCACCAGGCGCCCCTCGGCGTCGGTGTTGAGCACCTCGACGGTGGTGCCGCCGTACTGCCGCAGCACGTCACCCGGGCGCTGCGCGGTGCCGCTGGGCATGTTCTCCGCGGCGGCGACGAGGCCGGTGACCTTGATGCGCAGCCCGAGGTCGGCGATG
>JBHENF010000254.1:0-6966 GCA_046262175.1 Mycobacteriales bacterium | reverse complement strand
GGCCACGAGCCGGCCGAGCTCCCCTGGCGCCTGCCCGTCGTACCGGGCGAGCATCACCAGCACGACCGCGTGCCGCTGCTCGACGCTCAGCGTCACCTTGTCCAGCTCGCGCAGCACCGCCAGCACATGCCGCTCAGTCAGCAGCCCGCCCTCGACCGCCTCCAGCAGACCGGGCAGCGCGGCGATCGCCACAGCCTGCGCCACCAGGTTTCCGCCCGTCGTGGACGTCGCGCCGACCGCGAGCCCGACCTCGTCGCCGGCGAAGTCCCGCTGCTCGACACCGGCCCGGTTGTAGGCGGCGACGATCGCCCGCACCTGCCCGGCGAACGCCTGGTCCTTCAGCTGCTGCCACCGACCGATCTCATCGAGCTCCGCGCGCGGGGTCGCCGTGAACAGCAAGCCATCCGCCCCCGCCAGCGAACCGTCGACAAAAGCCGCCAGCCGCTCCGGCGACATTGCTACCGGCACCGGCCGCGACGACCACACGACGGGAGCGGCGGTGGTGGACATGCGCCGAATCTACGGCGGGGGTACGACAGAAACCGTTAGGTAGCAGGCGTTGTGGATGGTGAACAAAGCCCCGGGGCGGTGATCTTCTCGTCCCGGGGCAGCGAGGTGAACACGCCGGCGCGTCGCCCTGGTCCCTCCGAGGTCAGAAGATCGTCACGCAGCAGCGGTGGTCGGCGTCGAGCGACCCGCGCCGCCCGCCAGTCGGCGGACCGCGGCCGACGCGGGCTCCGCATGCCAGGCGCCGGTTCAGCGGGTGGCGAAGCCGGCGGCGACCGACAGCAGGCACATGGCCGCCAGGTCCACAGTCACACCGCTCGGGTCAGCAGTCGCGTCCACCTCCACGACGTCGACGGCCCGTACGGCCGGGTGCTGCCCCGCCTCCACGGCGGCCTCCAGCAGCTCGCTCGGCAGCAGCCCGCCCGGCCGTGCGCCCGGGCAGGCGGGCACGAACGCCCGGTCGACGACGTCCATGTCCAGGTCGACGTAAAGGACGTCGCAGCGCGCAGCCAGCTCGTCCAGGAACCGGCGCACCACGCCACCCACCCCGCGAGCACGCGCGTCAACCGCCGACACGAGCTGGATCCCGTGCTCGTCGCACCACCGGCGGTACGCCCGCGAGTTCGTCAGCTCGCCGATGCCGACCTGGACGACGTTGCTGCCCAGCAGCCCGTCCTCGAGGAGCCCGCGCACGGGTGTCCCATTGGTTGGCCCGCCGTGGAAGCTGCGTACGTCGTGGTGGGCGTCGAGAGTGAGCAGCCCGACTCGCGACAGGTCGCCGAGCGCTCGCGCGGCCGGCCGGGTGACGGCGTTGTCGCCGCCGAGCAGCACCAGCAGCTCGTGCCGCGGGAGGTCCGCCAGCAGCGAGGAGCACCGCGCCAGAGCCGACTCCCCCGTCAACTCGCCCACCCGCAGGTCGCCGTGATCCGTCACCGTGACGTCCTCGAGGTCGACGTCCAGCCCGGCGTGGAAGGTCGCAAAGCGGCGCAGCGCAGCGCGCACAGCACCCGGTGTCTCGTGCGCGCCCGAGGGCGAGATGGACGTACGTGAGAGCGGCACCCCGACGACGCCGAGCCGGCCGCCGGCAACCGAGCCAGCAAGCCAGGACGACGCGCGTGGCCACTGCGGGTCCTCGGTCACCGGACCACCTCGCCGCCTCGCACGACCGACCGCACCAGGTCGACCCCGGGACGGTAGGCGAGCCATGTCGGCGAGGGCGCGTCGAGCACCACGAGGTCGGCCCGCGCGCCGACCCTGAGGTGCCCGATCTCCCTGCTGCGCAGGGCAGCCGCACCGCCGAGCGTCGCGGCGCGTATCGCCTCCAACGGCGTCATCCCCAGCTCCCGGCAGGCCAGCGCGATGACGAAGGGCATCGACGTCGTGAACGAGGTTCCGGGGTTGCAGTCGGTCGCGAGCGCGACCGTGACACCAGCCTCGAGCAACCGACGGGCCGGTGCGTACGACGACCCCGTGCTGAACTCCGCCGCCGGCACCAGCACCGCCACCACTCCGGCGTCGCGCAGCGCCGTCACGTCGGACCTCCTGACGAACGTGCAGTGGTCGGCGGACGCGGCGCGAAGGGACGCGGCCAGCTCGATGCCGCCGCTGTGCCCGAGCTGGTTCGCGTGCACGTGCACGTCGAGGCCCGCGGCGGCACCGGCCGAAAGGATCTCCCGGCACTGGTCGGCGTCGAAGGCTCCCTCCTCGCAGAAGGCGTCGATGCCCGTCGCCACAGGCAGAACCGCGTCCAGCATCGGGCCGCGGACCAGGTCCACGTAGGCATCCGAGTCCGTGCCGTCCGGCACCACGTGCGCGCCCAAGAAGGTCCGGTGCTCGGTCACGGCCGCCGCCGCCTGCAGGCAGCGCAGCTCGTCCTCGACGGTAAGTCCGTAGCCCGACTTCACCTCGAGCGTCGTCGTCCCCGACCGCAGTGCCTCGGCGGCCAGCCGCACCGCCCGCGCCGTCAGCTCGTCCGTGGAGGCGGCCCGGGTCGCGGCGACCGTCGTACGGATCCCGCCTGCTGCGTAAGGGGTCCCGCCCAGCCGGGCCTCGAACTCCTCCGCCCGATCGCCGCCGAACACCAGGTGTGTGTGCGCGTCCACGAACCCCGGCAGAGCGCACCGGCCGTCGAGCTCCAGCACCTCGTCGGCCGGCTCCTCCTGATGCGACACGACGCGGCCGCCGTCGATGACCAACGCCGACACCGGCCCCTCGTCCCACGTCAGGATCGGCCCCCCGCGTACGAGCAGGCTCACAGCATGGGCATGTCGACGCCGCGTTCCCGAGCCACCCGCTGCGCGATCGCGTACCCGGCGTCCGCGTGCCGGACCACGCCCGTGCCCGGGTCGTTGGTGAGCACCCGCTCCACCCGCCGGGCCCCGTCCGCCGTGCCGTCCGCCAGTACCTGCGCGCCGGCGTGGATCGACTTGCCCATGCCGACGCCGCCGCCGTGGTGCACCGCGACCCAGGCGGCGCCGGATGCGACGTTGAGAAGCGCGTTCAGGATCGGCCAGTCCGCGATGGCGTCCGACCCGTCCTGCATTGCCTCGGTCTCGCGGTACGGCGATGCCACCGACCCGCTGTCGAGGTGGTCCCGCCCGATGACCACCGGCGCGCGGATCTTCCCGCTGGCGACGAGCGAGTTCAGGACGTCGCCGGCGATCGCCCGGTCGCCGTAGCCCAGCCAGCAGATGCGGGCCGGCAGCCCCTGGAACGCGACCTTCTCGCGGGCCAGCGGGATCCACCGCTGCACGTACGGGTTGTCCGGGAACGCGGCGAGCAGGGCCTCGTCGGCAACCGCGATGTCACCGGGATCGCCCGACAGCGCGACGAACCGGAACGGACCGATGCCCTCGCAGAACAGCGGGCGGATGTACGCCGGGACGAACCCGGGGTACGCGAAGGCGTCGGCGAAACCGGCCTCGCGTGCCTCGCCGCGCAGGTTGTTGCCGTAGTCGAACACCTCGACCCCGGCCCGGGCGAACCCCACCATCGCCCGGCAGTGCTCGAGCATCGAGGCGCGCGCCAGCTCGACGTACTCGTCCGGCTTCGCGGTCCGCAGCTCGGCCGCATCCTCCATGGACGGCCCGGCCGGCACGTAGCCGTTGAGCGGGTCGTGCGCGCTGGTCTGGTCGGTGACGACGTCGAACTGCTCGCCGCGGGCGAGCAGCGCCGGCAAGGCGGAAGCCGCGTTCGCCACCACCCCGATCGACAGCGCACGGCCTGCTGCCGCAGCAGAACGGGCGATCCGCAGCCCCTCGTCGAGCGACGGCGCGACCTCGTCGAGGTACCGCGTCTCGAGCCGCCGCTGCACCCTGGCCGCGTCGACGTCGAGGCACAGTGCGACGCCGCCGTTCATGGTCACGGCGAGCGGCTGCGCGCCGCCCATGCCGCCGAGCCCCGACGTCAGGACGATCCGGCCGCGCAGCGTCCCGTCGTAGCGCAGCTCTGCCAGCGCCGCGAAGGTCTGGAACGTCCCCTGCACGATTCCCTGCGTCCCGATGTAGATCCACGACCCGGCAGTCATCTGGCCGTACATCGTGAGGCCCATCGCCTCCAGCTCCCAGAAGTCCTTCCAGGTCGCCCACCCCGGGACCAGCAGCGAGTTGGCGATGAGCACCCGGGGGGCGTGCTCGAACGTGCGGAACACCGCCACCGGCTTGCCGCTCTGGACCATGAGCGTCTCGTCGTCGGCCAGCCGCATCAGGGTCTGCTCGATGGCCGCCAACGACGCGTGGTCGCGCGCGGCCTTGCCGTTGCCGCCGTAGACGACGAGATCCTCGGGACGCTCGGCGACGTCCGGGTGCAGGTTGTTGCGCAGACAGCGCAGCGCCGCCTCCTGAGCCCAGCCCTTGCACTCCATGCGCTACTCCAGGGGTCCGGTGACGGCTTCCACGGCGGCAAGGGCAGCGCCCGACCGCACCATCTCCACGGCCGCCTCGATCTCCGCCGACAGGTAGCGGTCGGGGCCCGGTCCGGGTACGACCGTCCGCAGCGCCGTGACGGCGGCGGAGGTGGCCGCGGCCGGCTGGACGGGAGCGCGCAGGTCGAGCGCCCGCGCCGCCGCGAGCAGCTCGATCGCGAGCACCCGGGTCAGCCCGTCCACCGCGCGCAGCAGCTTGCGTCCGGCGCTCCACCCCATGGAGACGTGGTCCTCCTGCATGGCCGAGCTGGGGATCGAGTCGACGCTCGCGGGCACGGCGAGCCGCTTCAGGTCGCTGACCAGCCCGGCCTGCGTGTACTGCGCGATCATCAGGCCCGAGTCGACTCCCGGGTCGTGCGCGAGGAACGCGGGCAGGCCGTGCGACCGGTGGGCGTCGAGCATCCGGTCGGTACGCCGCTCGCTCATCGAGGCAACGTCCGCGACGGGGATCGCAAGGAAGTCGAGGACGTACGCCAAGGGTGCGCCGTGGAAGTTCCCGTTCGACTCGACCCGTCCGTCGGGCAGCAGCACCGGGTTGTCGATGGCCGACGCGGCCTCGCGCGCCGCGACGAGCCGCGCGTGCACCAGCGTGTCGCGCGCAGCACCGGCCACCTGCGGGGCGCAGCGGACGGAGTACGCGTCCTGCACCCGGGCGTCCTCGGGCCCGCGGTGGGAGGCCACCAGCGGCGAGTCGGCCAGGATCCGTCGCATGTTCGCGGCGGCAACGGCCTGTCCCGGGTGCGGCCGCAGCGCCATGAGGTCGGCCGCCAGCACGCGGTCGGTGCCCAGCAGTGCCTCGAGGCTCATGGCCGCCGTCAGGTCAGCCGTCCGCAGCAGCAGCTGCAGATCGGCACAGGCCAGCATCAGCATCGCGAGCATTCCGTCGGTGCCGTTGATGAGGGCGAGCCCCTCCTTCTCCGCAAGGACGACCGGCTCGATACCGGCCTGCGCGAGGGCCACGCCAGCAGGGAGGCGGTGCCCGGCGAGCCGCACCTCGCCCTCGCCCATCACGGCCAGCGCCGCATGTGCGAGCGGCGCGAGATCGCCTGAGCAGCCCAGCGATCCGTGCTCGCGCACGAGCGGCGTGATGCCCGCATTGAGCAGAGCGGCGTACGCCTGCGCCGTCTCCGGGCGTACGCCGGTGCGGCCGGTGGCCAGGGTCTGCAGGCGCAGCAGCACCATGCCGCGTACGACCTCCGCCTCGACCTCGGCGCCGCTGCTGGCCGCGTGCGACCGGACCAGGCTGCGCTGCAGCTGGCCGCGCAGCTCGACCGGGATGTGCCGTGTTGCGAGGGCGCCGAACCCGGTCGAGACGCCGTAGACCGGCCGGTCCTGGGCCGCGAGGTCGTCGACTGCCGCGCGGGCAGAACCCAGGCGCGCCAGGGCTTCCGGTGACAGCGACACCGGCGCGCCACGGCGCGCCACGGCGACCAGCTCGTCCTCGGTCAGCGGCCGGTCCGCCCGGAGGACGACCTCCACTAGGTACCGCCGCGGGGACGGGCGGCGGCGAACACGCAGCCCACCGCCAGGAGGCCCGACACGATCGCGAGCAGCAGGCTGCGCTGGTACAGGAAGAACAGGATGCCGAGGAAGAACAGCACCGCGAGGTAGAAGAACAGGTTGCGCGGTCGCTTGCCGGTCGGGCTCGTCATGCCGGCACCGTAGCGGTCCGATCAGCCCCGGCGGGCGCGACGCAGCAGCACGGCCGCGCCCGCTCCGAGCAGCAAGAGACCGGCGACGGCCGCGGGCAGCACGGGCAGCCCGTGGTCGCTGCGCCGTGGCGTGGGAGCGGCGCCGACGGAGGGAGGCGACGCCGACGCGGAGGCGGACGCAGGAAGCGAGGCGGTGGACGGCAGTGCCGCCACCGACGCTGCGGGCGACGGGGCGACGGCGGAGCCGGAAGGCGCAACCGAAGAGGCCGGGCCGCGGACGCTGATCGGCACGGGGGCCGCCGCACGCGACCCGCGGCACTGGGTCGCGGCGCTCGGCAAGGAGACGTTGCCGGTGCCCGCCATGGCGAGCCGTACACGGACGCTCGCTGACCCGGCGATCACTGGAGCGGTCACGTCGCGACTGTCGGAGCCGACCTGCACGCGCACCGTCAGCCGCCCCCGGGTCCCGTCACAGCCCGAGACCCGGACCCGCAGGCGCTCGCCGACCTCGGGCCGACGCGGGCTGACGCGCAGCAACAGCTGACCCTGCGTGATCCTGACCGGCAGGATTCTGCTGCTCGGATACTCCTCCGGCGGACCGCAGAACGGGGCGGCGTAGACCTGCGCCGCCCCGGGCGCGGCGTTCGCCGGCACCGTCAGGCGCACCAGGAACGGGTACTTGTCCCGGCTGTAGTCGTACGTGTTCGAGGTGCTGCGCCCGACGACCTCGCCCGCCGCGCCGTCGTAGGTGCGGAACATCAGGTGCCCGTCGATGACGGCGCAGTCGCTGAAGCCGCGCAGCACCAGCATCCCCCCGTCGGGCGCGGCCGTCGGCGAGACGCTGACGGAGGTGGTGCGGTCCTCCGGCGCGGGGCTGGGCGACTC
>JBHENF010000253.1:0-6271 GCA_046262175.1 Mycobacteriales bacterium | reverse complement strand
CGCGACGGTTCGCGCCGCGGAACCTGGCGCCGACCGCAGGGCCGGTCGCGCCACCGCTCCAGCGCCCGCCGGTGTTCTCCGGGCTCAGCCGACCCATGCCCGGCAGGTCGCTGACGAGCCCCCAGACGACGTCGGCCGGGGCGTCGACGTCGGTGCTGCGGGAGACGGAGGTGGCGGCCACGCGCCGCACCGTAGACCTCCCCCCGGCCCTGCGCAGCCCGATGGCGGCGGTGGGACGATGACGACGTGCTGACGCGCCCCCTGGCCCTTGCTGCCCTGCTCGCCGCCCTCGCGACCGCCCTGACCGGCTGCGGGGGTTCGTCCGAGCAGACCGCGAGCTCGGCTGTGCCGAGCCCGGTGCTGGCATCGGACCAGCCGACGCAGGTCGCGTCCGCCGTCCCCAGCGACACCGCGCAGCAGACCATCGCCCTGACGGTCGCGGGCGGCGCGGTGACCGGCCAGACCGGCCCCGTGACCGTCGGGCTCGGCACGCGGCTGCGGATCACGGTGACGGCCGACGTCTCCGACGAGATCTACGTCCACGGCTACGAGCTGAAGCAGGCCGTCAGCGCCGAAGCGCCTGCGTCGATCGAGTTCGTCGCCGACAAGCCGGGCCAGGTCGAGGTCGAGCTTGCGAAGGCGGGGCTGACGCTCACCCGCCTGGTCGTCGCCTAGTCAGCGGAACGGGTCGGGCACGGGCAGCGTCTTGACCCGCGGGAACGGCCAGACGACGACGAACGCGCGGCCGATCACCTTGTCGATCGGGATCGTGCCGTTGGCGCGGGAGTCGCTGGACGCGCCGCGGTGGTCACCCATCACCCACAGCCGGCCCTCGGGCACGAGCACTCCCGGAGCGCCAGCAGGGCACTGGGCATCGGTGCCGGCCGCGCAGAACACCTGCTTGTCGTCCTCGTACAGGTACGGCTCGTGCAGCTCCACCGCCCCGGCCCTGCCCGCGGGCTGCACCGTCACGTGGCCGTTGCTGCAGCAGGCGACCCGGTCGCCCGGCAGGCCGATGACGCGCTTGATGTAGTCCTTCTCCCCGGGGGCGCCGAGGCCGACGAGGCGGGTGACAGAGCGGACCGCGCGCTGCAG
Source organism: Mycobacteriales bacterium (assembly GCA_046262175.1). Lineage (GTDB taxonomy): Bacteria > Actinomycetota > Actinomycetes > Mycobacteriales > SCTD01 > RYN-124. The sequence continues at coordinate 5,176 of JBHENF010000253.1, read as the reverse complement.
GCCGGTCGCCGGCGGCGGGTCGGGGACCTCGCTGTCGAAGCTGTCCACGCCGTTGAAGACGACGATCTCGCCGCGGTGCACGTCGCGGATCGTGTAGACCACCTTGTTGACGAGCACGCGGTCGCCGTTGCAGCCGGGGCAGCCGTGCAGCGTGCGCTCCATCGAGCCGGACGGGATGAAGAAGGCCTGCACCAGGAACGTCTTGACCAGCACGGCCAGCACGAGCGCGACGACGATGAGGACGGGCAGCTCCCGCCAACCCTTGCGCTTGCTCTTCTTGCTGGCGGCCACGGCGAGAAGAGCCTCGGTGGTCACTCGCGGACCCTACAGAAGGGCGGCCGCCCCGGCTGGACCGGCGGGAGCGGGGTAGCACCCCGCCGTGCCGAGACGTACTGCTGCCCTGCTGGTGTCCGCCCTCGTCCTGAGCGGCTGCGGCTTCCTCCCCGGCAGCTCCGACGGCACGCCCCGCTCGCGGCTGCGAGACGCGGTCGCGGAGGCCCGCTCCGCGATCGAGGCGCAGATCGAGCAGGCGGTCGAGCAGGCGAAGGCGCAGCAGAAGGGCGGTAGCGGGGACATCGGCTCGAGCCGCGCGCCGCGGGTGGACGCGATCCGTACGGACACGAACACGCGGTTCGACTACGACGAGTACACGCAGACGCTCGAGCAAGTCCTGCGGTCGCTGCAGGACTACTGGTCGAAGGCCCTGCCGGCGTCGTTCGGGGTGCCCTACAGCGGACCGAAGCGGTACGCGTACTACCGGCCGGAGCAGGCACCGGGTCCGCCCTGCGGCCGACAGCCGGCGCCGCGTAAGAACGCCTTCTACTGCCCCGAGGACGACTTCCTCGCGTGGGACGAGACGGGGCTGATGATCCCGTACTACGTGCAGGCCGGTGACTTCGCGGCCGCGTTCGTGCTGGCGCACGAGTTCGGGCACGCGATGCAGGCCCGGCTGCCCAGGCGCGAGGAGCTCGGCGTACTGCTCGAGCTGCAGGCGGACTGCTTCGCCGGCTCCTGGTCGCGGTACGTCCAGGACGAAGGGCTGCTGCAGGCCGGCGACCTGGACGAGGCGACCCTCGCGGTGTTCTCGGCGCGGGACGTGCCGGGGACGGAGTTCACCGACCCGCGCGCGCACGGCAGCGGGTTCGAGCGGACGCGCGCGTTCACCGACGGGTACGAGGGCGGGCCGAAGGCGTGCTACCCCGCGCCGGCCGAGGACTGGGTCGTCCGCAGCCGGTAGCGCTCCCTGCTGGGCTACCGCATCGTCAGCCGTCAGCCGCTGGACAACCGTCAGCCGCTCAGCCGCTGGCCATGTCGACGAAGCGGCTGTAGTGCAGCTGGCTCGACACCGTGATCGTGTTGGTCGGGCCGTTGCGGTGCTTGGCCACGATGAAGTCGGCTTCGCCGGCGCGCGGGCTCTCCTTCTCGAACGCGTCCTCGCGGTACATCAGGATCACCATGTCGGCGTCCTGCTCGATCGCGCCCGATTCGCGCAGGTCGGACAGCTGCGGCTTCTTGTCCTGCCGCTGCTCCGGCCCGCGGTTGAGCTGGCTCATCGCGATGACCGGGCACTCGAGCTCCTTGGCCAGCAGCTTGAGGCTCCGGCTGAGCTCGGACACCTCCTGCTGCCGGCTCTCAGCGCGCTTGTTGCCCTGCATGAGCTGCAGGTAGTCGACGACGACCAGCTTGAGGTTGTGCCGCTGCTTGAGGCGCCGGGCCTTCGCCCGGATCTCCATCATCGTCAGGTTGGGCGAGTCGTCGATGAACAGCGGAGCGTCGGCCACCTCGCCCATGCGCCGGGCCAGTCGCGCCCAGTCGTCATCGGTCATGGTCCCCGAGCGCATGTGGCTGAGCGGCACCCGCGCCTCGGCGGACAGCAGGCGCATGGTGATCTCGGTCTTGCTCATCTCCAGGCTGAAGATGCAGCTGGCCATGCCGTGCTTGATCGAACAGCTTCGACTTATATCTAGTCCCAGGGTCGACTTCCCGACGCCCGGCCGCGCGGCGATGACGATGAGCTGGCCGGGGTGCAGCCCGTTCGTCAGGCTGTCGAGGTCGGCGAACCCGGTCGGGACGCCGGTCATGGACCCACCGCGGCTGCCGATCGCCTCGAGCTCGTCCATCGTCGGCTGCATGAGGTCCTCGAGCAGCGCGTAGTCCTCGTTCGTGCGCTTCTCGGTGATGTCGTAGACGGCCTGCTGCGCCCGGTCGACCACGTCGTCGACGTCGCCCATGCCGGTCGCGTAGCCGAGCTGGACGATGCGGGTGCCGGCCTCGACCAGCCGGCGCAGGATCGCCTGCTCGGCCACGATCCGCGCGTAGTAGCCGGCGTTGGCAGCGGTCGGCACACTGGACATCAGCGTGTGCAGGTACGGCGCGCCACCGACGCGGGCGAGCTCGCCGGTGCGGGTCAGCTCAGCGGACACCGTGATCGGGTCGGCCGGCTCGCCCTTGCCGTACAGGTCGACGACCGTGTCGAAGATCGTCTGGTGAGCCGGACGGTAGAAGTCGGTGCTCCGGACGACCTCGACGACGTCGGCGATCGCGTCCTTGCTGAGCAGCATGCCGCCGATCACGGACTGCTCGGCGGCGATGTCCTGGGGCGGTGTGCGCTCGAACTCGGGGGCGGCGGCGTTCTGCCGCGGGAGCTCGACCACCCTGTCCGTCACGCCGTGCGCCTCCTCCGGTCGGGCCGCCGGTGCGGCGTCCGCAGTTGTTGTACCGGCCCGCACCGACAGTCCCGGGCGTGTCGGCGCAGGCGGTACGGCGAGCCTGTGGACAGCCCTGTGCAGCGGGTGGGGACGGCGTGGCGCGCCGCTGTGGAGACGTCGGCGGTCGATTGGGGACGCGTCTGTGGAGACAACCGGGTATCCGCCGCCTGACCTGCGACTCTGCCTGCGGACAGGGTGTGGACGAAGAAAGTCGCCGGCGGTCCGGCCGCCTGCTGCGCCGGACGGCGGTTCCCGTTCGTGGCGGCGGCGTGTCGCCCTGATCAGGTCGGGCTGGCGGGGCGACATCGACCGGCGCGCCGGACAGACCGACCTGATCGCCAGTGCCGTCGAAGTGCTGGATCAGGTCGTGGCGCCTGGAGGTGCTCGGCCGCGGCGGCTTCCGCACAGCCCGTACGGGATCAGGTCGAAGAGGCAGCGTGCGTACGGATGCGAGTCACCTTCTACGACGTGATCGCGGCGCCGCGCGTCCAGCCGGTACGACTGGGTCGCGACGCCGCGCCGACGGCGGGCAGCACGGGGTGCCGCGCCGACGGCGCGCAGCACGGGGTGCCGCGCCGGCGCGGAGACAGCACGCGGCCCGGCACCCGACGAGCGGGTACCGGGCCGCGGCGAACGAGCAGCTAGGCCTTGACGACCTCGAGGGTCAGCGTGGCCTCGACCTCGGGGTGCACCTTGACAGCGACCGTGTGCTGGCCGAGCGACTTGATCGGGTGGGTCAGCTGGACCAGCCGGCGGTCGAGCTTCGGACCCCCGGCGCGGGTCACGGCGTCGACGACGTCCGCAGAGGTGATCGAGCCGAACAGCCGGCCGCCGTCGCCGGAGCGGGCCGGCAGCGTCACGGTCAAGCCGGCGAGCTGGGTCTTGATCTCCGTCGCCTGGGCGGTGTCGCGGACCTCGCGGACCTCGCGGGCCCGCTTGATGGACGCGATCTGCTTGTCGGCGCCCTTGGTCCACAGCTGGGCGAACCCGCGCGGGACGAGGTAGTTGCGGCCGTAGCCGTCCTTGACCTCGACGACATCGCCGGGGGCACCGAGGTTCGGGACCTCCTGGTTGAGGATCAGCTTCATGTCAGCGCGCCAGGGACGTGTAGGGCAGCAGCGCCATCTCGCGGCTGTTCTTCACGGCCATCGCGACGTCGCGCTGGTGCTGCGTGCAGTTGCCGCTGACGCGACGGGCGCGGATCTTGCCGCGGTCCGAGATGTACTTGCGCAGCGTGCCGGTGTCCTTGTAGTCGACGTAGGTCACCTTGTCCTTGCAGAACTGGCAGACCTTCTTCTTGAGCTTGCGGGGCGGTGGCTTGGCCATCGTGCGGTTCTCCTGGGAAGGGTGAGGTGGATCTAGAAGGGGGGCTCGTCGGACCAGCCGCCGGACGAGGAGGCGCCGCCGCCCGCAGGGGCACTGGTCGCCCACGGGTCGTCACCGCCGCTGGGGGCCGCGCTGCCGCCGCCACCCGAGTAACCACCCGACTGGCCGCCGCCACCGAAGCCGCCGCCTCCACCGCCGCCGCGCGTCGTCTTGTTGACCTTCGCGGTGGCGTACTTGAGGGACGGGCCGATCTCGTCGACCTGAAGCTCGACGACCGTGCGCTTCTCGCCTTCCTTCGTCTCGTACGACCGCTGCTGGAGCCGGCCCTGCACGATGACGCGCGCGCCGCGCTGGAGCGACTCGGCCACGTTCTCCGCGGCCTGGCGCCAGACGCTGCAGCGCAGGAAGAGCGCGTCGCCGTCCTTCCACTCGTTGGTGTTCTTGTCCAACGTGCGGGGGGTGGACGCGACGGTGAAGCTCGCGACCGCTGCACCACTGGGGGTGAAGCGGAGCTCGGGGTCGTTCGTCAGGTTGCCGACGACGGTGATGACGGTCTCGCCTGCCATGGCGGTTCTCCTGGTTTCCCTTCCCGCTTTCGCTGCGGGATCGATGAGTAGGTGCGTGCGCTGTCAGTCGCGCACTGACGTTCAGGGGAAGGGTGGGGCGGGGGTGCGACAAGAAGTGCCAGAAGGGACTAGCGCAGCTCGGGTCGCATGACCTTCGTACGCAGGATCGCCTCGTTGAGGTTGAGCTGGCGGTCCAGTTCCTTCATCGTCGCGGGCTCGGCGTTGAGGTCGATGACCGCGTAGATGCCCTCGGCCTTCTTGTCGATCTCGAACGCCAGCCGGCGCCGGCCCCAGACGTCGACCTTGTCGACGGTGCCGCCGCCGTTGCGGACGACGTTGAGGAACGTGTCGAGCGAGGGAGCGATCGTCCGCTCCTCGAGGTCGGGATCGAGGATGACCATGAGCTCGTAGTGACGCAACAGACCCACCTCCTCCTGTGGACTAGAACGGCCACGGACGATCCGTGGCAGGAGGGTGTTCGCGTCAGCAAACAGGCCAAGGCTAGCAGTGTCTCTGCGCTCCAGGCTCTGCTGCGCCGCTGACGCGAGGCGCCCCTCGCTGCGCTCGGGGGCCTCG
>JBHENF010000252.1:0-7160 GCA_046262175.1 Mycobacteriales bacterium | reverse complement strand
CGCTGAAGCGGCTCGGGTACGCGGTCGCGATCGTCAGCGGCGGGTTCACGGCGGTCACGGATGATCTCGTGGTCGAGCTCGGGCTCGACCACGCGCTGGCGAACCGGCTGGGCGTACGGGACGGCGTTCTCACCGGGACGGTCGACGGTCCGGTGGTGGACCGGGCGGCCAAGGCCGCGGCGCTGCGGGAGTTCGCCGCCCGCGAGGGGGTGGCGCTCGAGCAGACGGTCGCGATCGGCGATGGCGCCAACGACCTGGACATGCTCGCCGTCGCCGGGCTCGGGATCGCCTTCAACGCCAAGCCCGTGGTGCGCGACGCCGCTGACGCTGCGCTGTCCGTGCCATACCTGGACGCCGTGCTGTTCCTGCTGGGCATCCCGCGCGACGAGGTGGAGGCGGCGGACGCCTAGCTCCTCCGGGGGGGCGGCGGGCAGCAGCCGACCGGACAGCGGTCGTGCGTGGCGACGCAGCCGTGCGAGTCGAGCTCCGGGCCGGCCGCCCGCTCGGCTACCAGGTCGACCAGCATCTGCACGAACTCGGGGTCGGTCCCGACCGTCGCCGCGCGCCGGACTGTCATGCCGGGCAGCTGCCCGACCCGCTCCTGCGCCTGGACGTCCAGGTCGTACACGACCTCGACGTGGTCACTGGTGAACCCGATCGGCACCAGCACCGCCTCACGGACGCCCTCGGCGTGGAGCCGCGCCAGGTGGTCGCCGACATCCGGCTCCAGCCACGGGACCTGAGGCGGGCCGCTCCGGGACTGGAAGACGAGGTCCCACGGCCGATCGCCGGCAACCAGCCCGCACGCCGTACGCAGCGCCTCGACGTACGCACCGCCGCTCGGGCCGCTCGTCTCGGCCATGACCAGAGGGATCGAGTGCGCCGTGAACACCAGCCGGGGTGCGGTCATCCCTTCCAGCTGCGCCTGCACGTTGCGCGCGAGCGGCCGGACGAACCCGTCCTCGCAGTAGTAGTGCCGGATCTTCGTGACCCGGGGCGCGCCGTGGAGCTGTCCCCGCTCGACGTCCTCCCGGTACTGCCGGCAGCCGCTGTACGAGGGGAAGGCACTCGTCACGATCGCGTACGCGTGCTCGACCCCGTCCGTGCGCATCTGCGCGAGCGTGTCGGTCAGGAACGGGTGCCAGTTGCGGTTGCCCCAGTAGACCGGCCGGTCCTGCGCGGCCTCCAGCGCGGCGACCAGCTCCCGGCACTGCTCGTTGATCGGCGACACCCCGCCGAACACGTCCAGGTAGTGCCGGCCGACCTCCGCCAGCCGCTCGGCCGGGATGCCGCGGCCGCGCGTCACGTTCTCGAGGAACGGCACGACGTCGGCGGGCTTCTCCGGGCCGCCGAACGAGACCAGCAGCAGGGCGTCCACCTGCTCATCCTTCCCGTACGGTCGCGTGCGTGCCTCCCGAGACCCGTCCCGTCGCCCTCGTCACCGGCTCGTCCTCCGGCATCGGCGCGGAGGTCGCGCGCCGGCTCGCAGCCGACGGCTACCTGGTGGTCGTCAACTCGCGCTCGTCGGTCGAGGCGGGCGAGGCGGTCGCGGCGGAGGTGGGCGGCGCCTATCTGCAGGCCGACGTGGGCGACGAGGAGCAGGCGCGCGGGCTCATCACGCGGCTGCTCGACCAGCACGGCCGCCTCGACGTGCTCGTCAACAACGCCGGCACGACGAAGGTCATCGCGCACAAGGACCTCGCCGCGGCGACGCCCGAGGTCTGGCGGCACCTGTACGACGTGAACGTCATCGCACCCTTCGTGCTCGTCACCGCGGCCGAGCAAGCGCTCCGCGCGGCCGCCCCCGGCTGCGTCGTCAACGTGTCGTCGCTGGCCGGCGTCCGCCCCACCGGATCGTCCATCCCGTACGCCGCCAGCAAGGCCGCCTTCAACCACCAGACGGTGCTGCTCGCGAAGGTGCTCGGGCCGGACGTCCGCGTCAACGCCGTCGCGCCCGGGCTGGTGGACACGCCGTGGACGGCGGACTGGGACGACATCCGAGGGCTGGTGCAGGCGATGGCGCCGCTCCGTCGGTCGGCAACCCCCGGCGACGTGGCGGAGGTCGTGATGGGGCTGGTCCGCTCGACGTACGTGACCGGCCAGGTCGTGGTGGTCGACGGCGGGCTCGGCCTGGTGCCATGAGCGGGCCGCTCGCGCTGGTGGGCAGCGGCGAGTACCTGCCGGTCATGGCGGAGGTGGAGCGGGCGCTGCTCGCCGGCCGGCTGCCGCGCTACGTGCAGCTGCCGACTGCAGCGGCGCCGGAGGGCGAGCGGTCGCTGGCGCGGTGGGTCGCGCTGGGCCGGGAGCAGGCGGAGCGGCTCGGGGTCGAGGCGGTGCCGGTCGTCGTACGGGACCGCGACGAGGCGGACGACCCGGAGCTCGCTGCGCTGGTCGAGGGCGCCGGGTTGGTCTACCTGTCCGGCGGGAGCCCCACCTTCCTCGCGTCGACCCTGCGCGGGACGGCCGTGGCCGCGGCGATCGAGGCCGCCTGGCGAGGCGGCGCCGCGCTGGCCGGCTGCAGCGCCGGTGCCATGGCGCTCACCGACTGGGTGCCCGAGCTGCGCCGGCCCGGCCGCACCGTCGACGGGCTGGGACTCGTCCCGCGGCTGCGGGTGATTCCGCACTTCGACCGGTTCGTCGGCTGGATGCCGGACCTGGTCGGCCGCTACCTGGCGCGCGCGCCCGAGGGCGTCGCGGTCGTCGGCGTGGACGAGGACACGGCGCTGGTGTGGGACGGCGCGGCGTGGACGGTGCGCGGCCGGCAGCACGTCTGGGTGCTGGAGCGCGACGGCCGGACCGGCTTCGCGGACGGCGAGCAGGTGCCGCTGCCGGACGTGTGACGGGTGCCGGGATGGGCACATCTGTCACGGTGTGGGCACGCAGCGTGCCCAGGACAGGAATGGGCGATGACGGTCACTGCTCGTACGGCGGCGCGCGTCTGCGCGGTCGGCGGGGTCCTCGCGCTGGCGCTGACGCCCACCGCGGCCTTCGCGCTCGACCCGGTGCCGACGCCGTCGCTGCTCGCGCCCGTGACCACGCTGCTGGCACCGTCCCCGTCCCCGTCAGCCTCGCCGTCGCCAGGTCCGCTGGACCCGGTGGTCAACGCGCTGCCGTCGCCGGTACGCGAGATCGTCACCAGCGTCACGAGCAGCGCTCCGTCGACTCCGGTCACTCCGCCGCAGCCGGCCCCGGCTGTGCAGCCGAACTCGCAGACGGCGCCCCGCCAGGTCGCTGCTCCGCGTACCGCCGCAGCTGCCGCGCCCGCCGCCCTGCGCGGCAGCACGTTCTCGAGCGGCCTGAGCAGCAGCGGGATCCCGCCGCTGGCCGCCGGCGCCTCCCTCGCTCAGCTCGACCAGCTGTTCTCGGTCCCTGACGTCGCGACGCCCATCGCGATCACCCCGCGGGCCAGCGCGCCGACGACGCGCCCGCCCGTGCCCGCCGGGCTGCCCGCGCTGGCCGTCGTCGTCGCGGCGGTGACTCTCGGCGGCGCGGCCTTCGGTCAGCTCGCCGCGCTCCGCCGCCGCCCGACCGCCTGAAGCCTCCCGCCGCTGGGCCGCCTCAGCACGCGTCCTTCGCAGCCCCCCGTCACGTCGCCGCCGGGTTGAGCAGGCTGCCCGGGCAGAAGCAGTAGACGTCGTGCCAGGCCCGCCGGCAGCCGGCCGGGTAGGTGAGCTCCCGTACGACCCGCGCCGGGTTGCCCGCGACGAGCACCTCGTCCGGCACGTCTTTCGTCACGACGGCGCCGGCGGCCACCACGACGCGCTTCCCGATGGTCACGCCCGGCAGCACGATCGCCCGCGCGCCGACCCAGGTTCCGTCGCCGATGCTGACCGGTGCCGGCTCCGGGTTGCGGCCCTCGATGCCGTGACTGCCGGTGTCCATCACGTACACCTCGTTCGCCAGCGCCACGTCGTCGCCGATCGTGATGGCCGCCTCGGAGTACACGACGACGCCCGAGTTGATGAAGACGCCGTTCCCGATCCGGATCCGTCCGGGTCCGCTCACCAGGGTCTGCCGGTGCGCGGACCAGATCTTGAAGCGCACGCCGATCTCGAGGTCGGTTCCGTCTACGACGGGCGAGCCGAGGACGACCGCATCGGCACCGACGCGGCGGGCGGTCGCGAACGTCCGCGCCACGTGCCGGCGCTCGCGCAGCGTCTTCAGACCCATTGGCTCGAGCCTAGGGTGGAGCGGGTGGAGGACCTGCTCGCGCGGTGCGCAGCCAAGGGCATCGCCGTGGCGCCGTTGAGCGACGCGGCTGTGCACGCCGGGACTGCCGTTCTGCGCCGCAGCACCCCCGTCGACACCGTCTGCGCGAGCGAGGTCACCGTCGCCGCGATCACGGCAGGCGCCGACCGCGACGTCCGCGTCCTGCACGTCCCGCGGCTGCGCAGGTGGCAGCGGCCGCACCGCGGGGCCGACGAGTGGCGGACGCCGCTGCCCCCGTACGGCATGCGGGTTGCGAAGGTCCTGCGGTCGGTGCGGCGGGCGCTCGGTGACGCGGACCTGGACGTGCGCTGGGCGGACGACGGCCGGGTCTGTCGGCTGGTGGAGGTGGTGCGGGCATGACCCCCCACATGGACGAGGACGAGGTCATCTGCTCGTCGAAGGGCTGCCGCGCACCGGCCGTGCACGTCCTGGTGTGGAACAACCCCGGGCTGCACACGCCGGACCGGGAGAAGAACTGGGTGGCGTGCGACGAGCACCTGCCTGCGCTGTCGCAGTTCCTCGAGGTGCGCGGGTTCCTGCGCCGGGTGGACGCGCTGTGACCGCGCTGGTGATGAACATGCACGTGACCGGTCTCGCCGTGGCGCGCTCGCTCGGCCGCGCCGGCATCCCGGTGGTCGGGTTGGACAAGGAGCGCGGCGGGCTCGGCCAGCACTCGCGGCACCTGGCCGGTTTCGAGCTGGTGCCCGGTCCGGAGGTGGACGGCGGTGCTGCGCTGGCCGACGCGCTGCTGGGGCTGGCGTCCCGGTTCGACGACCGGCCGGTGCTGTTCCCCACGAACGACGACTGGGTGCTGGCGCTGGCCCGGCACCGCGACCGGCTCGAGTCGCACTACCGGTACCCGTTCGCGCCGTACGACATCGTCCAGCGGGCGCTGTCGAAGACCGAGCTGTACCGGGCCTGCGAGGCGCGCGGCATCGCCTGTCCGCGGTCCTGGTACCTGGACGAGGGCGATGCGGCGGAGGAGGTGCCGTACCCGTGCGTGCTCAAGCCCGACGACAGCCGCGGCTTCTACGACGCGTTCGCCGCGAAGGTCTTCGTCGTACGAGACCCCGCGGAGTTCCGCGCGCGGGTGGCCCAGGCGGCGGAGCGCGGGCTGACGCTGGTGGCGCAGGAGTGGGTGGAGACACGACCGGGCGGGTTCTGGTCGGTCGCGTCGTACGTCTCCCCCGGCGGCACGCCGCGAGGCGTGTTCACCGGCCGCAAGCTCGAGCAGTGGCCGCCGGACTTCGGCACCTCCTGCCTGGCGGATGCGCGCTGGGATCCCGAGATCGCTGCCGCGGGCGTGGCTGTGCTGCAGGAGCTGAGCTACTCCGGGATCAGCGAGATCGAGTTCGTGCAGGACGCGCGCACGGGCGAGCACCTGCTGCTGGACGTCAACACCCGGGCCTGGAAGTGGATCGGGCTGCCGATCGCGGCCGGGATCGACCTGCCGCTGCTGGCGTACCGGGACGCGATGGGCGAGCCGTTCGACGCCGGCCGCCAGGTGGACGGGACGCGCTGGGTGTTCCTGCGCGACTACGTGCAGCTCGTCCGCGCGCGGGCGGCGCAGGTGCCGGAGGCGCAGGTGAGCAAGGAAGAGTGGACCGCCCTGCTGGCGGGCCGGCCAACGGCGCTGGTGGACGGCGTGCACGACCCGGACGACCCGGACCCGGGGTACGACGTCCTCTGGGAGGCGCTCGCGGGCGGCGCCGGCTACAGCTGCGCCTGCTGAGCGCTCGCTTCCCTTAGTGGTAGCGGAAGCCGTCCAGGAAGCGCTTGAAGACCCCGCCCTGCGGCGGCAGCGGGTCAGCGACCGGCAGCGGGGTGCTGCGCCGCGTCGCGACCGGCTTGTCGTAGTCGGTGTTCGCGATCGCGTCGATGACCTGCGGCTCGTCGAAGTCCTCGCTGCCCGGGATCGACGGCACGAACCCGACGAGCATCCCGTTGCGCATCACCTGCGCCTCGAGCCCGGCCGTCCCGTCGGTGTCCCAGATCGCCTGCCGCCCGTCCGGCAGCCCGATCCTGATCCCGAACTGGTAGACGCCGGCCTTCTCCATCTCCGCGGCGATGCCACGCCCGCGCAGCTGGTCGACGACGCTGCGCGCCCTGTTCTCGTTCATGGTCTCCACCACGGTAGGCCTTCGCTGGCTGCGCTTGAGGACACGCCGCGCGTACGCCGGCGCGTCCTCAAGCCGGGCCAGCGAAGGGATCCCTCGGCCGCTTCGCTGTCCGAATCGGGAAACACGCCGACAGCGCGCAAGCGTGTCTCCCGTTCGCGACAGCGAAGGCAGGCGGACGCGCAGGCGACGGCCCCGCCACCAGGAGGTGACGGGGCCGGTCGCTAGGAGTTTGCTAGGCGGACGCGCCGAGGGCGGACAGCCGCTCCTCGACCGCCTGCACGACGCCCTTGCGGTTCTTGTGCGCCGTCTCGTACGTGAGGAGCACCTGCAGGTCGGGGATGTCGTTCGACTGCGCGACGTGAGCCATGACCCGATCGCCGCCGAGCTTGTCGTAGCCGGCGAACGGGGCGTGCTCGCCGTCGGCTTCGACGCCGGTGTTGTCGTTCAGCGAGCCGACGGCGCCGAACTCGTCCGGCGCCGGCGTCTCGGACGGGTACACGTCCCTGGCGGCGTCCGTGAGGTCGCCTGCCTTGTCCTTGGCGGCGTCCTTCACGTCGCCCGCCTTGTCCTGGACCTGGTCGACGACCTCGCCGGCCTGCGCTGTCACTGTCTCCACGGCCTTGCCGCCGAAGCGCTGCACCAGGCCGCTGACCCGGTTGACGCCGACAGCAGCCACGCCGAACGGCGCGTGCAGCACCCGACGTGCGGCCATGACGGCTGCCTGCACCGGCGTCGCCTCGAGGGCTGAGGAACCGGTCTTCGCGACCTCGGCCAGCCGCGTCTCGAGCCACTCGATCGTCGCGGTGTGCGCGACCTCGAGGCGGTCGAGGA
>JBHENF010000251.1:0-12369 GCA_046262175.1 Mycobacteriales bacterium | reverse complement strand
CGTGCACCAGGAGGTCAACGAGGAGCAGGGCGTCCGCGAGGCGATGATGGCCGTGGGCGACAGCGGTTCGTACCTGCAGCTGCTCGCGCCGCTCAGCCCCGAATCGACGATCGGCAAGTTCCTCGACAAGAGCGGCCCGGGGATCCAGCAGATGGCGTACCGGGTGGACGACGTCGACGCGGTGAGCGAGCACCTGCGCAGCCAGGGCATGCGCCTGCTGTACGACACGCCGAAGAAGGGCACTGCGGGCTCACGGGTCAACTTCGTGCACCCGAAGAGCTCCGGGGGCGTGCTGGTGGAGCTCGTCGAGCCCGGACCCGACGCGATGGGTCACTGAGGCAGGAACGCGACAGGCGGTGTCGAACAACGCTGCATGCGCCGCCGCCTCCTGACCGTTCTGACCGCCGCCACGCTCCTCGCGGCAGGCTCCGTCGTCGCGCTCGCGGCGCCGCCGGTGCCCGTGCCGCCGGTGGTCCCGGGCTCCGGCGCCGAGCCCGCCTCGAGCAACGTCACGCACGTCGGGACGATCCCGCTCGAGGGCGTCGGCGTCTCGATGGAGGTGCGCAAAGTCGGCGACCAGGTGCGCGCGTTCGTCAGCGGCGCGGGCGGCCTGTCGATCTACGACGCGACCGACCCGGTCAAGCCCCTCCTGATCGGCCACCTGCCGATCTACAACTGGGAGAACGAGGACATCGCCGTCTCCGAAGACGGCCGGACGGCCGTCCTCACCGAGTTCGAGGGCTTCCTCTACCTGCACGTCGTCGACGTGAGCGACCCGTCGCTGCCGAAGATCACCGGCACCTTGTCGCCGGGCGGCGCCCACACCGTGGTGTGCGCCGACAAGCCGTGCAACTTCCTGTACGGCTCCGAGGGCCAGACGTTCGACATCCGCGACCGCACGCACCCGGTCGAGGTGCCCGAGGCGCAGTCATGGCGCGGGCAGCTCGGTACCCGCTCGGGCCACAACCTGCACCAGGACTCGACCGGGCTCTGGATCGCCGACACGAGCCCGCTCATGGCGTTCCGCCAGGTCAACGGCAACCCGCTGAAGGTCAAGAAGGTCACGACCGGCACGATCACGAAGGACACCAACTACCAGCACAACAACATCCGGGTCGGCGCCGAGAAGTACGTCCCGCGCAAGAAGGGCGAGTCGCTCGGCGGCCCGCTGCGCCCCGGTGAGCTCCTGCTCGGCAACGGTGAGAGCAACTTCACCCGCACCTGCAAGGACAACGCCGGCGCCTTCTCCACCTGGAGCATGGCCGGACACGATCGCGGCGTCCCGATGAAGCAGCTCGACGTGCTGCGCCCCGTCAGCGGCAACTGGGCCGACGGCAACCCGGCCGTCAACGGCCTGGGCTGCTCCGGCCACTGGTTCACCCAGAAGGCCGCCAAGGACGGCTCCGTCCTGGTCACCGCCGCGTGGTACGAGCACGGCACGCGCTTCCTCAAGGTCGACCCGAAGACCGGCAAGATCCGTCAGGTCGGCTTCTTCCAGCCCGTCCGCGGCGCCACTTCCGAGGCGTTCTGGATGCCGGGCAGCGACGTCGTCTGGTCGATCGACTACCACTCCGGCATCGACATCCTGCGATTCGACCAGTCGGCCGCGGCGCCCACGACCGCGCAGATCGACGCGTCGTGGCTCGCCAAGCTCGGCGTGGTCGACAACTGGGCCGAGATCCAGCGCCAGGTGTGCCGCCAGAACGGCAAGGCGACGCCGGAGCAGCAGGCCGCCATGCTGCGCGCGGGGCACCACGCGTAAGGCCTGACAGGGCCCGCCGTTAGGCTCCGGGAGCCCCCAGAACCTGCTCCCGGAAGGCTCCCGATGAAGGAGATCCTCGACGCCGTCCTGTCCGGCGACGCCGCCGCCGTCTCGGGCCTGAAGGTCCCGGACTCGTACCGGGGCATGGTCGTCCGCAAGGACGAGGTCGACATGTTCGAGGGCATGGCCACCCGCGACAAGGACCCCCGCAAGAGCCTGCACCTCAACGACGTCCCGACCCCCGAGGTGGGCCCCGGCGAAGCGATCGTCGCCGTGATGGCGTCGTCGGTGAACTTCAACACCGTCTGGACGTCCATCTTCGAGCCGGTGTCCACGTTCGGCTTCCTGGAGCGGTACGGCCGGCTGTCCGAGCTCACCAAGCGGCACGATCTGCCGTACCACGTCGTCGGCTCCGACCTGTCCGGCGTCGTCCTGGCCGTCGGCCCCGGCGTGACCAAGTGGAAGGCCGGCGACGTCGTCGTCGCGCACTGCCTGTCGGTCGAGCTCGAGGACCACCAGGGGCACGACGACTCGATGATGGACCCGCAGCAGCGCATCTGGGGCTTCGAGACCAACTTCGGCGGCCTTGCGGAGCTGGCCCTGGTCAAGGCCAACCAGCTCATGCCCAAGCCCGCGCACCTGACATGGGAGGAGGCCGCCGTTCCCGGCCTGGTCAACTCCACCGCGTACCGCCAGCTGGTCAGCAAGAACGCGGGCCAGATGAAGCAGGGCGACAACGTCCTGGTCTGGGGCGCGTCCGGCGGCCTCGGCTCGTACGCCACGCAGTACGTGCTCAACGGCGGCGGCACGCCGATCTGCGTCGTCAGCTCCCCGGAGAAGGCCGAGATCTGCCGCCGCATGGGGGCCGAGCTGATCATCGACCGCAGCGCCGAGGTCTACAAGTTCTGGAAGGACGAGAACAACCAGGACCCCAAGGAGTGGCAGCGCTTCGGCAAGCAGATCCGCTCCCTGACCGGCGGCGAGGACATCGACATCGTCTTCGAGCACCCGGGTCGCGAGACGTTCGGCGCGTCGGTCTACGTCACGCGCAAGGGCGGCGTCATCACGACCTGCGCGTCGACCAGCGGCTACATGCACCAGTACGACAACCGCTACCTCTGGATGAACCTCAAGCGGATCGTGTCCTCGCACTTCGCCAACTACCGCGAGTCGTGGGAGGCCAACCGGCTCATCGCGAAGGGCAAGATCCACCCGACCCTGTCCAAGACGTACCGGCTCGAGGACACCGGGCAGGCGGCGTACGACGTGCACAAGAACCTGCACCAGGGCAAGGTCGGCGTGCTGTGCCTGTCGCCCGAGGAGGGGCTCGGCGTGGCGCCCGAGGCGCAGGAGTTCCGCGCGAAGCACCTCGACGCGATCAACCGCTTCCGGAACGTCTGAGGGTCGCGCCGCCCTCGCGGTGGTAGGACAACCGCATGGACGACGACCTGCTGCCCCTGTCCGAGGAAGAGCGCCCGGACGACTTCGACGTCGTGCTGCGCGGGTACGACCGCCGGCAGGTCAACGACCACATCGCCCGGCTCGAAGCGACGCTGCACGAGGCCAACTCGCGCATCGCCGACGAAGCTGCCCGGATGGCCGCCATCGAGCAACAGGCGGTGGAGACGCACGAGCGGCTGCTCGACGCGGAGCGTCGCGCGGAGGGACGGCCCGAGCCGGTGCCGGTGTCGGGTGAGCGGATCGCCACGATGCTCCGCTTGGCCGACGAGGAGGCCACGGCGCTCAAGGCAGACGCCGCCGCGACGGCGGACGCGCTGCTGACCGACGCGCGCCAGCGGGCCGGCCAGGAGACAGCCGCGCGCACGGCCGAGCTGGACCGGCGCGAGGCCGCACTGCAGCGAGCCGCCCAGGAGTCCGAGCAGGCCACGCTGCAGGCGCAGAAGGACGCGGACAGCATCCGGGCCAATGCCATGCGCGAGGCCGAGCAGATCAAGGCGCGGGCCGCGCAGGAGGCGGACGTGGCCGTCCGCAAGGCGCAGGAAGAGGTCGGCCGCATGCGGGAGGCGGGCCAGCACGAGGCCGCGGCCATGACCGCCGAGGCCCGGCGACAGGTCGAGGAGCTGTCGAAGGAGCGGGACCGGATGTACGGCGAGCTGCAGAAGATCCAGGACGCGCTGTCCCGCACCGTCGGGCCGCTGGCGAGCGTCGCCCCGCCCACCGCCGGGGGCTCGGGCGGGTCGGTCCGCGTCGAAGGTGCCTGACGAGCCGCTCGACGAGGAGGCGCTCGCCGCCCGCGTTGAGGACCGGGTCGAGGACCGGGTCGAGCAGCTCGTCGACGAGGAGGTCGACGAGCGGGTAGCCGACCTCGACTCCACCGCCGAGCGGGCGCAGCAGGCCGAGCAGGGCGCCGAGGCGGCCTCGCGCCGGGCTGAGCAGGCACGCAGCGGTGCTGTCGACGCGGGGCAGGCGGCCGTGCAGGCCGCGGAGGTCGTGGCGCCCGACGACCCGCTGCTGGACACGGCGATCCGCAAGATCGAGGCGCAGGCGGACGACGACAACCCGTTCGGCAAGCCGGGTCGCCCGCTCAGCCGCCGCTCGCCGTTCCGCCTCGCCTTCACGGCCGCGCTCGGCGTCGCCACGGCGTACGCGCTGGTCAAGGCGGTCGTCGCCGTGCGGTCGGTGCTCATCCTGCTGCTCATCGCCGCGTTCCTCGCCATCGGCCTGAACCCGGCCGTGGAGGCGCTCGGCCGCCGCGGCCTGTCCCGGAGCCGCTCGGTCGCGATCGTGCTGGTCGGCGTGCTGCTGTTCTTCGTCGGGTTCGGGTTCGCTGTCGTGCCGCCGATCATCGACCAGCTCGGCCAGCTGGCCGACAAGGCGCCGGACTACATCCGCCAGCTGCAGGAGAACCGCCGCGTTGCCGACCTCGACAGCCGCTTCCACTTCCTGGGCAAGGCCAAGGACTACCTGAGCCACCCGGAGAACGCCGGGACGAAGGTCTTCGGCGGCGTGCTCGGGGTCGGCAAGGTCGTGTTCAGCGCGTTCTTCAGCACGCTGACCGTGCTGATCCTGACGCTCTACTTCCTGTCGAACCTGCCCAGCATCAAGGCGAGCGCCTACCGCGCCGTCCCCCGCAGCCGCCGTGCGCGCGTGGGCCTGCTGACCGACGAGATCCTCGAGCGGGTCGGCGGCTACGTCGGCGGCGCCCTCATCATCGCGGCCTTCGCCGGCGTGACGACGTTCATCCTGCTGCTGGTGCTCGGCGTGCCGTACCCGGTCGCTCTCGCGATGCTCGTCGCGATCACCGACCTCATCCCGCTGGTCGGTGCGACCGTGGGCGCCGCCGTCGTCACGCTGGTCGCCTTCTTCGTGTCGGTGAAGGTCGGGATCATCGCCGCCGTCTACTACGTGGCGTACCAGCAGGTCGAGAACTACATCGTCTACCCACGCGTGATGAAGCGCTCCGTCGACGTCAGCCCGGCAGCCACGGTGGTGGCGGTGCTGATCGGCGGCTCGCTGCTCGGCGTGCTCGGCGCCTTGCTCGCCATCCCGATCGCAGCAGCCGTGCAGCTGGTGCTGCAGGAGGTCGTCGTGCCGCGCCAGGACGAGGCCTGATCCGGCGCTGAAGTAACTGGCGGTGAGAACTACCTCACTCTGCGGTGGTTCCACCCGGTTCGGCCGGTTTCACCCTGTGTGGTTCTGGTGACACAACGGGTCATCTACCGGTACTTCCGCCGGTCCCCCTCCCGGAGGCCCCCGTGTCCGCTCGTCTCGCTCGTGTCCTCGTCACCACCGGCGCCGCCGCCCTCGCGCTCGGCCTCGTCGCCCCCAGCGCCGCCCTTGCCGACAGCAAGAGCGGCGACAAGGACGGCAGTGGCGCCAGCTCCTCCTCCCGTCACCACGGCGGCAAGCACAGCAAGGGCGCCACGAGCGACCCGGCCGGCAACAACGGCACGATCAAGATCCAGCCGTACGGCGGGACGAGCGGCTCCGCGAACTCCCCGCACCCGGGCTGCGACTTCCGGTTGCAGATGTTCGGCTTCGACGCCGACCAGACCGGCACCATCACCTTCGTGGGCCAGGCGCCTACAAAGGGCGCCGTGACCGCGCAGCCCCTGTCCGGGTCGAAGCTGCTCAGCAACGACGCCGCGGGTGGCGGCAAGGACGTCGACGCCTTCTACGACGTCCGCGGCGCCTCGCTCGGCCTCACGGGCACGCCCGCGAAGCAGGGCTTCCATGTCAAGGTCCTCGTGGACGCGGACAACGCTCCGGGCGGCGCCAAGCAGAAGGTCTTCTGGCTCGACTGCCCCGCCGCGTCCGACCGCGCGACCGGCGCGACGGGCTCCACCACCACGAAGAGCACCGAGACGACCCAGAGCACCGAGAGCGCGACGAGCACGGACTCCACGGTCGTCGCGCCGACGAAGGTTCTCAGCACCTCCACCGGCGTCAGCGCGGGTGAGGCCGCCACCGGGACGACACTCCGCAGTGGCGCCGTGAAGGCGCCCGCCAGCGGCGGTGTCTCCGCCGAGAGCGAGACGTCGGACGTCACTGTCTTTACCGGCGGCGCGGCTGCCGCGACGCGGATCGCGCCGCGCACCTCCCGCCCCGGCTCGGTCAACCGCGGCACCGCGCTCCCGTTCACCGGGATCCCGGTGGCCGGCCTACTGGCCCTGGCCGCGTCCGCGGTCGTCGCCGGCGCTCTCGCCATCCGCGCCGGCCGTCGCCGGACCAGCGCCGTCTAAGCCTCGAGCGCGGCCAGGAAGCCGGCCACCTGCTCGGTGAACGCCTCCGGCGTCTCCACCGCAGTCAGGTGGCCGGCTTCCGGCAGTACGGCCAGCCTGCCCTGCGGCAGCGCGTCCGCCATCGCCTGCGCATCGGCCACCGGCGACAGCAGGTCCTGCTCCCCGACCAGCACCAGCGCTGGGCCGTCGTACCCGCGCAGCGTGTCGAGCGAGTCGGGGCGCGCGGCCATCGCACGCTGGGCCCACGCGACCGCCTCCGATGGAGCCGCCTGCACCAGCCCGCGCACCCGGCCGAGGACACCGGGCCTCGACGCCATGGTCGTCGTGCCGAGCAGCGTGGGCAGCACCTCGTCCTGCAGCACCGTCGACCCCTCCGCCAGCACGGCAGCGGCGATCCGCTCGCGGTTCGCGCGTACCGGCTCCGGGTCCGCCGACGCCTTCGTGTCCGCGAGCACGAGCGCTGCCACGCGGTCGGGGTGCCGGCGCAGGAAGGCCATCGCGACGTAACCGCCCATCGACAGTCCGCCCAGCACCACCCGGTCGAGCGCGAGCCGGTCCAGCAGCTCGGCCACGTCGTCCGCGCACGCGTCCAGCGACGGCGGCTCGTCCCCCAGCTCCGAGCCGCCGAACCCGCGCTGGTCGGGCGTGATCACCCGGCAGCGGTGCCCGAGCCCCTCGCGCTGGCCGAGCCACATCGCGGATGACAGCGGGAAAGCGTGCAGCAGGACCAGCGGCTGGCCCGTTCCGACCTCGCGGCAGGCGAGCTCCACTCAGACCTCCTCGTACGTCGTCGGCAGCGGGTACGCCGCCGGAGCCACGTGCCGCACGACCTCGTCCAGCACCCGCTCGGTGAACCCGACGAACAGGTGCTTGGCCCGCGGCACGTCGACGACCTCGGCCTGCGGCACCACCGCGAAGCGAGCCCGCGCCGCCGGCGGACGCAGGTAGTCGTCCAGCTCCGGCACGATCGCGACCAGCGGCTTGCCGGACGCCGCCCAGCGCGTCAGGTCCTCCGGGGCGGAGAAGCGCAGCGGGGGCGAGATGAGGATGCCGCCGACGACGGAGGGGTCGCAGCCGTACCGCAGTGTCAGGTCGGTCCCGAACGACCAGCCCAGCAGCCAGATGCTCGGCAGGTCCTCGGCCTCGGCGAGGTCCAGCGCGGCGGCGACGTCGTACTTCTCGCTCTCGCCGCTGTCGAACTCCCCCTGGCTCGTCCCGTGCGGGCTGGACGTGCCGCGGGTGTTGAAGCGGAGCACCGCCACGCCGGCGAGGGCGGGCCGCCGCCAGGACCCCTTCTTGATCAGGTGGCTGTCCATGAAGCCGCCCTGCGTCGGCAGCGGGTGCAGGCAGACGAGCGTCGCCACCGGCAGCCGGTCCAGCGGCAGGGCGAGCTCACCCACGAGCTGCAGCCCGTCCGCGGTGTGCAGCGTCACCGGGCGGCGCTGCGCCGGCAGGACGGTGTTCGAGCGGATGTCAGCCATGCCGGGGCGCGTTCTTCGAGCGGTGCACCTTGACGCCGCGCCGGTCGCGGGCACCCCAGCAGGCGGTGTGCCAGTGCCGCCGGTCGTCGGGCTTGCCCTCCGGCCACGCGACGACGTGCGGGGTCGCCGGCCGCAGCTCCTGGTCGCAGCCGGGGCAGCGGTACGCCCGGCCGGACGCGCCCGAGATGTTGCGTACGACGTAGCCGTCCTCGACCCGCTCCCCGACCGGCGGGCGCAGCACGCTCTCGTCGTCCCCGGCCTTGAGGGCCTGCATCGCCGCGCAGCGCTTGGCCGCCCGGCCAGACCCGCGCGGCATCAGCGCTTCGCGTAGTCGCGGAAGCCGCGCCCCGTCTTGCGGCCGAGGTAGCCCGCGCGGACCAGGTGCTCGAGCATCGGCGCGGGGACGTCGCCGGGCTCGCGGAACTCGTCGAACAGCGTCCGTTGGATGGCGAGCGTCACGTCCAGCCCCACGACGTCCATCAGCGCGAAGGGGCCCATCGGGTGCCCGCAGCCCTTGGTCATCGCGAAGTCGATGTCGTCGATGGTCGCGTAGTGCGCCTCGAGCATCTTCACGGCGTCGTTGAGGTACGGGAACAGCAGCGCGTTGACGATGAACCCGGCCCGGTCTCCGCACAGCACCGGGTGCTTCTTCGTCTTCGCGCAGACTTCGAGGATCGTCGCCACGACGTCCGGCGCCGTCGTCACGGTCGGCACGACCTCGACGAGCTTCATCACCGTCGCCGGGTTGAACCAGTGCATGCCGACGACGTCCTGCGGCCGGCTCGTGGCCGTCGCGCACTCGATGACCGGCAGGCTGGACGTGGTCGTCGCGAGGATCGCGCCCGGCTTCATCACGTCGTCCAGAGCGCCGAACAGCGCCTTCTTGACGGCCAAGTCCTCCACGACCGCCTCGATGACCAGGTCGCAGTCGCGCAGGTCGTCCAGCTCGGTCGTGCCCGTGATCCGGCTCAGCGTCTCGGTGCGCACGTCCTCGCTCAGCTTGCCCCGCTGCACGGCCTTGTCGAGGGAGCCCTCGAGCTTCTTGCGAACACCCGCGACCTTGTCCTCGCCGCGGGCCCGGAAGACGACGTCGTAGCCGCTCTTGGCGCAGACCTCGACGATGCCCGTCGCCATCGTGCCGGTGCCGATGACACCGATCGTCGCCACCCGGCGGGCAGCCGCGTCGACGGCGGAGCCACCCGGCGTCAGGACGTCCGGGACGACCTCCGAGGACGATTCGGCGGCGTAGGTGTAGATGCCGCGGCCGCTCTTGCGGCCGAGCAGGCCCGCCGAGACGTACTGCTTGAGCAGCGGGGCGGGGGCGTGCCGGTGGTCGCGCGACTGCGCGTACATCGTCTCGAGGATCTCGTACGCGGAGTCGAGGCCGATGAGGTCGAGCAGCGCGAGCGGACCCATGGGGTGCCCGGTGCCGAAGCGCATGGCGGCGTCGATGTCCTCGCGGCTGGCGTACTTGCTCTCGTACATCCGCAGCGCGTTGTTGAGGTAGCCGAACAGCAGGGCGTTGGCGATGAAGCCCGCGCGGTCGCCGGCGGTGGCGCCGGTCTTGCCGACGCGCTCGACCAGGGCCTGCACGTCCTCGACCACGGACGGGTCCGTGACGACGGTGCGCACGACCTCGACGAGGTCCATGACCGGCGCCGGATTGAACCAGTGCAGGCCGACGACGCGCGACGGCCGCGAGGTGCCGGTGGCCAGCTCGGTCACCGACAGGGCCGAGGTGTTGGTGGCGAGAACGGCGTCCTCGGGCAGCAGCCGGTCGAGCTCGGCGAACAGCTGTGCCTTGACGTCCATGCGCTCCGGCACGGCCTCGATGACCAGCTCGCACTCGGCGAGCGCGGACAGCTCGGTGCCGGTGGTGATGCGACCGAGCAGGTCGCTCACCTCGTCCTCGGTGAGCTTGCCCTTCTTCACCGCGCGGGAGGTGGAGGTGGCGAGGTGGCTGCGGGCGCGGTCGACCGCTGCGTCATCGGTCTCCACCCCGATGACGTCGACGCCGGAGCGCGCCAGCACCTCCGCGATTCCGGCACCCATGGTGCCGAGACCGACCACACCGATCTTGCGGAACTCGCGGGCCACAGCCGTCCTCTCGCCGAACAGGGGAAGGTGCAGTCTCCCAGACCACGCTCCCGCGCCGCCGCAGGGTTGGCGAGGTGGAGTCCGCGACGACGATGTTCAGCGCGCAGGCGTCAGTGGCTCTGCGCCGCCAGGACGGTCCGACGCGACAGCGGTACGGCTGATGCGCAAGGATGCCGACGACGGTTGAGCCGACAGCCGCGACGCAGGAGCCCCCGCCGCCCGGCCGCCGGCCGACGACGCGGACACCCGTTCCGGGGCTCAGGGAGGCGCCGCGTGTCCGCCGCAGGGCGCCCGACGCTGCGCGTGACCGCCACCGCCGCCGGTCCCACGACGGTCCTTCGCCTGGCCGGTGACCTGGACCTCGCGACGGCGGGCCAGCTACGCGGAAAGCTGCTCGAGGTGCTGGACACCGCGGACGTCCGCCGGCTGGTCCTCGACCTCGCCGGGCTCGACTTCATGGACGTCACCGGCCTCAACGTCATCGTCGACGCGCACGACCTGCTCCGCAGCGACGGCGGTGCGCTCGCGCTGCGGTCGCCGCGCCCCATGGTGCTGCGGATGCTGAAGCTGCTCGCGCTCGACGAGGTCGTGGGCGTCGAGGACTAGAACAGGGTGGGCGTCGCGGACTCGAGACCGCGCAGCTCGTCGTAGTCGAGCTGGATGCAGGTGATTCCGCGGTCGGCGGCCAGCACCTTGGCCTGCGGCTTGAAGCTCTGCGCGGCCAGCACCCCCTTCACGTCGCCCAAGACGGTCGAGACCCGCTGCAGGTACCGGGTGAGCTGCTCCACGCCGTCGATCTCCGCGTGCCGCTTCACCTCGACCAGCACGTGCGCGCCGGCGTTGTCGCGGCACAGCAGGTCCACCGGGCCGATGTCAGTGAAGTACTCCCGCTGCACCAGCGTCCAGCCCGCGCCGAGGACCTCGCACCGGTCGGCGAGCAGCTCCTGCAGGTGCTTCTCGACGCCGTCCTTGACCAGGCCCGGGTCGGCGCCCAGCTCGTGCGCGACGTCGGAGAGCACCTCCTCGACCGTGATGACGAGCTGCTCGCCGCCCTTGTTCGTCACGGTCCAGATGCCGTCCCGCTCGAGGGTGGAGCACGGCGGGCTCATCCACATCAGCGGCTTGTACGCCCGGTCGTCGGCGTGGATGGAGACGCTTCCGTCCGCCTTGACGAGCAGCAACCTGGTGGAAGACGGGAGGTGGGCCGTCAGGCGGCCGACGTAGTCGACCGAGCACCGCGCGATGACCATCCTCATGCCCCAGGACGGTAGGACCTCGTCGGCCCAGCGACACCGGCACCCCGGTTCTGCGGGCGGCTGCGCGCCGTCGGTCGGGGGAGCTCGGGCCGGCCGGCTGGGCAACGACGCCCGCCCACGGCTGAGCCACCCGCCTGCGCCGCCGCTGTGCGCCATGCCACTGCTTGCAAGAGTTAGCACGCGAGCAGCGAGGGGATCAGTCCAGGACCCCGTCCGACTGAGGAGTCCCCTGCCGTGACCCTGCTCGATGCGCCCGCGCGCGGTTCTCGCGAACCCGAGGTTCCGGTGCGCCTGCTCACGAAGCGGCAGGTCGGCCTGCTCGCGCTCATCCTCGCTGTGCTGCTCGGCGGCACTCTGGCGCTCGTCTTCGGGCCGGGCCGTGGCCTGCGGACCGACATCGTCAACGTGTCGGATGACCTGGACGCCTCACGCGACGGCATCTTCAGCCAGCTCCGCACCGCGCGCAGCCAGCTGCACCTGACGGAGCAGTCCCTGACGATCCAGGAGCAGGGCCTGCAGGTGGCGATGGCCGGCGAGAAGGACGCGAGCTCCGCGGCGCGGTCGACGCAGGAGATCCTCGACCAGACGCGTCAGGCGCTCGCGCTGGTGCGGCAGGTCACCGAGGCGCTCGGTCCGCTCGACAAGCTCGACGTCAAGCTGGACAGCGTCGTGCGCAACGTCGAGCAGGGCGTACGGCTCGCGCGGACCGCCCTGGACGTGGCTGAGCAGACCCTCGCGACAGGGCAGCAGGCCCTCGTCGTCGCGAAGAGCACCCTGGCGACGCTGAAGCGGTCCGAGCAGATCCAGCTCGAACTGCTCAAGGTCGCCCGCGCGACGCTGGAGCAGACCCGCGAGATCAACCGCAAGATCCCGACGCCACCCATCTTCCCGACGACGGCGTCTCCCGCACCGGCCGCCGCCCGCTGACCCGGTAGGTCAGGCGCGCCGGCGCCGCAGCAGGACCAGCCCGCCGAGCACCGGAAGCAGCGCCAGCCACGGGAGCCGCCCGTCGACGCCCGTCGCGGGGAGGAACCCCGCCGGTGCAGCGGGCCGGGCAGGGGCAAGCCCGC
>JBHENF010000250.1:0-4391 GCA_046262175.1 Mycobacteriales bacterium | reverse complement strand
CCGCTCGGGCGTCGTGCGCGCCGGGATGTCGCCGTACTGCTCCTCGACCCAGGTCCGCACCTGGTCGGCGTCGACGTCGCCCACGACGGTGAGCACGGCGTTGCCCGGCGCGTAGTAGCGGTCGAAGAACTGCGCGGCGTCCTCGAGGGTGGCCGACTCCAGGTCGACGAACGAGCCGTACCCGTCGTGCGTGTTGGCGAAGGTGTCGTACAGGACCGGCGGCAGCTTCAGCCAGGGGTAGCCGCCGTACGGCCGGTTCTGCACGTTGACGCGGATCTCGTTCTGGACGACCGCGACCTGGTTGTCGAGGTTCTCCTGGGTCAGCGCGATGCTGCGCATCCGGTCGGCCTCGAGGAACAGCGCGAGCTCGGTCGCGTTGCTCGGCAGCACCTCGTAGTAGTTGGTGTAGTCGAGGTGGGTGCTTCCGTTCAGGGTGCCTCCGCTGCCCTGGACGTACGTGAAGTGCTCGGTCTTACCGAGGCTCGCCGAGCCCTGGAACATCATGTGCTCGAACAGGTGCGCGAAGCCGGTCCGGCCCTCAGGCTCGCTGCGCATCCCGACGTCGTAGTAGACGGCCACGGCGACGACCGGGCTCGTCCGGTCCGGGCTGACGACCACCCGCAGGCCGTTGTCGAGGGTGAAGCGCTCGAGGGTGAGCGACGGGGTCTTCGTCGCGGTACGGGCAGCTGTTCGGGCGGCGGGCGGCACGGGATCGGACGCTAGCCGACCGCTGCCGTTGTGGCGTGTCACAAGGCGGGCGGCCGCGGCTCGTGCGCCGTCCCCGGAGGAGTCGGCGCGCGTACGGCGAAACCAGCGGGTACCTCGACCTGCTGGGAGCACCCGCGCATGCGCACCGTCGTCCGCTCGACCCTGATCACCGGCATGACCGGGACCCTGATGGTCTCGGCCGCCTGGGCCGGCATCGGCATCTCGCCGCTGCCCGTCCCCTCGACGGCTCCGGAGGTGTCGGGCCCGGGAACGGCTGCGGTCCGTGACGCCGGGGGCGTGGCCGCCGGCGCGGTCGACGCGGTCACGGCTCCGACGGCGACGACCGGGGACCAGCTGCTGGTCGGCGCCGCCAAGTCGCCGATGACGCCGCGGCCGGGCGACATGGCCGCCCGCTTCCCCGGCGCCCGCTGGGAGACCGACCCGGCGCAGTGCCAGCGGATGGACCAGACCGTCCTGAGCCACCTGGACAAGGTGATCGCGGACGCCCCCGACGGGATCGTGACCACCGGCTCGCCGTGGCACGAGAACCCGAACTGCATCTACATGGGCGGCTTCGGCATCGGCCCCTCCAACCCGGTGAAGGCGTTCGACACCGAGCTGGGCCTGTGGGTCCGCAGCATCGCCATGAGCAAGAACGGCACCCCGTTCGTCATGACGGTCATCGACGCCGAGGGCTGGCTCTGGGACTACAAGAGCAAGTGCACCGACTGCGGCGCGAAGCAGATCAGCGCCGCGCTGGCCGCCGACCCCGAGCTCACCGCGCTGGGCGCGAAGCCCGAGTCGTTCATCCTGCACGCGACGCACTCGCACAGCGGCCCTGACTTCATCGGCGGCTGGGGCTTCGTCCCGAACTGGTACATGGCCCAGATCACCGACACGATCAAGGCGACCGCCAAGCAGGCGCTGCTGAACATGCAGCCCGCGACGCTCGAGACCGGCGAGATCGAGGCGCGCGCCTTCAACAGCGAGCGGCGTGACACCTACCGCGCCGCCGAGGAGCAGTCCCTCGCGTGGCTGCGCGCCGTGGCCGTGCCGGCCGCCGACGCGAAGAAGAAGGACGCACCCGAAGTCATCGCCACGCTCGGCGCGTACGCCGCCCACCCGACCACCCGCGGCACGAACGGCGGCGTCGCCAGCAGCGACTGGGTCGGCTTCTTCGAGAAGCGCCTGGAGGACCGCTTCGGCGGCATCGGCCTGCACTTCATGACCGGCCTCGGCAACATGTCGGCCTCCGGCGGCACCGGGATCGGCGCCCGCCTCGCCGACCTGCTGCCGGCGACGGGTACGGGCACGCTCGTCACCAGCCCTGACGTCCGGCTCGCGCGTACGACGTACCGCTCGCCCATCACCAACGCGCCGCTCGACGCGCTGGGCACGCCCGGCTTCTTCGACCGGAAGTTCGACGCGATCCCCGCCGCCGTCAGCGTCGGCGAGAACCCCAACGCGCCGTGCGTCTCCGCCTCGCCGCAGTCCGTCGAGCTGCCCATCACCGTCGCGAAGATCGGCTCGCAGATCGTGTTCTCGACCGGCGCCGGCGAGGAGTTCTCCAACCTGAGCAACACCATCAAGGAGAAGAACGCGGGCAGGGTGACCTTCCCGCTGGCGCAGGTCAACGACGCCCTGGGGTACATGCCGCAGTCCTTCGAGATCAACCGGGTCGGCCAGCAGGCGCTCGGCTTCGCCTTCGGCGGCTACGTCTTCGTCAACTACGAGGACAGCTACGCGATCGACGCCTGCGTCGGCGACGGGATGCTCGAGACGACGCTGGCGGCGCTGTCGAAGCTGAAGTGATGGAGTGGGGTGCATGACCTACCCCACCCGCACCCTGGGAGACGGCCTCGTCGTCTCCGCCCAAGGCCTCGGCTGCATGGGCATGTCGGAGTTCTACGGAGTCGGGGACGACACCGAGTCCCTGGCGACGATCGAACGGGCGCTGGACCTCGGCGTCACGTTCCTCGACACCTCCGACGTGTACGGGCCGTTCACCAACGAACGGCTCGTCGGCAGGGCGATCGCGTCCCGGCGCGACGAGGTCCAGCTGGCTACGAAGTTCGGCATCATGCGCGGCGAGTCCGGCGCGCGGCTCGGCATCAACGGTTCGCCCGAGTACGTCCGGACGTCCTGCGACGCGTCGTTGGAGCGGCTCGGTGTCGAGGTCATCGACCTCTACTACCAGCACCGCGTCGACCTCGACGTGCCGATCGAGGACACCGTTGGCGCGATGGCCGGGCTCGTCCAGGCCGGCAAGGTGCGGCACCTCGGGCTGTCCGAGTGCTCTGCGGAGACGCTGCGCCGGGCGCACGCGGTGCACCCGATCGCGGCCGTGCAGAGCGAGTACTCGCTGTTCAGCCGCGACATCGAGCGGGCCGTGCTGCCGGCGATGCGGGAGCTCGGGGTGGGGCTCGTCGCGTACAGCCCACTCGGTCGCGGCTTCCTCACCGGCGCGATCACCTCGGTCGACGACCTGGACCCTGCGGACTTCCGGCGGCACTCGCCGCGGTTTGCCGAGGAGGCGCTGGCGGCGAACCTGCGACTGGTGGATGCGGTGCGCGAGCTGGCCGCCGACAAGGGCGTGACCGCTGGGCAGCTCGCTCTCGCGTGGGTCCTGGCTAAGGGCGACGACGTGGTGCCGATCCCCGGGACGAAGCGGCGGACGTACCTGGAGGAGAACGCGGCAGCCGTTGACGTCTCGCTGTCCTCGTCGGATCTGGAGCGGCTGGCCTCCGCCGTACCGGCCGACGCGGTGGCCGGCGACCGCTACCCGGACATGAGGACGGTAGAGAGGTAGGTGGCGCGGGTCCGGTGGGTACGGCAGGGTGCGACCCCCACCCCCGAGCAAGGAGTGACATGGCTGTCTCTGCCGACCTGAGCAAGTACCTGGACAAGGCGTACGAGAGCAAGTCCCTGACCGAGATCCTCGCGGCGCCGGTGAGCGCGCTCGCCGGCGTGACGGAGGAGGACGCGGAGAACCTGCGCAAGGCGTTCCGCATCAAGACCGTCGGCGACCTCGGCAAGAACAAGTTCTTCCTCGCCGCCCAGGCAATGCTGCAGCTGACGAAGTAGGCGGTACGGGAGGGCGCGGCCGGACAGCTCCGGCCGCGCCCTTTTGCCGTTCCGTACGGCCTGCTGTCGGTAGGGCGACCCGAAGCTCAGCGGCTCAGCGCCGCACCTGCGCCTTCGCCCTCAACCGCCCAAGCCGCCGGGACCGTCAGCTCACAGCCCCACCAACCCCAGAACGCACACAGTGAGATCAACTGCCGACGGCGGGGCGGCGCGCCGCCCCGCTGTCGATCTGACTGTGTGCGGAATCGGCCTGCTCGGAGGAGCCAACCGCCCAGAAATTGTTGTTCCACAGCCGCCACGCAACCCCGATTTTGTCGTACCCCGGCCGTAGTTTCTCCTTGTGCAGCTGGCGAATCCGACCGATCGGCAGAACGCGGTGCTCGACGCCCTCGTCGAGCTGCAGCGCGCCGACGCCCGCTCCTACATCGCGCAGTGCCGCGCCCTCGTCGAGTTGGACAGGGCCGCGCCGCTCCACCCGACGTACGAGTTCCTTGTGATGGAGGTGGCCGGCAGCTGCCGCCTGGGCCAGCAAGCAGCAGGCATCCGCATGGCGGAGGCGGAACGGGTCCTGGACGCACTACCGCAGATGGCTGCCGCGA
>JBHENF010000249.1:0-5502 GCA_046262175.1 Mycobacteriales bacterium | reverse complement strand
GATCCGTACGAAGGAGCGGACCGACGGCATGCGGTGCGCGACCTCCCCGAGGCGCGGCACCAGGTCGTCGTCCACGAACAGCACCGTGTCGCCCGCGTCGGCGACGACGTGCTCGAGCTGGTCGTCGTGCAGCCGGATGTTGACCATGTGCAGCACGGCGCCGACCAGCGGTACGGCGTAGTACAGCTCGACGTGCCGCGAGGAGTTGTTGGCGAACGTGCCGACGCGGTCCCCCGGCTGGACGCCGAGATTCCGCAGGACCGTGACGAGCCGCAAGATGCGCTCGGCCATCGCGCCGTACGTGGTGCGCCCCGCACCGGTCGGGAACGCATCCACGACCTCGGCGTCGGCGTAGACCGTCCGCATGCGCTCGAAGATCGTGCCGACCGTCAGCGGCTGCGTGCCCATCAAGCCCTGCACGTCACTCCTCCCCTGCTGCGGGCAGGCCGAGGCCCAGCACCAGCAGCGCGGCGTTCTGCGGGACCCGCGGGTCCAGCCCGGTCAGGTCACGGACCCGGCCGAGCCGGTACGCGACGGTGTTGACGTGCACGTGCTCGGTGCGCGCGGTCTCCGGCACCGACCCCGTCGCCAGGTAGGTACGCAGCGTGCCCACCAGCACCCCGGCCGGGTCGCGCGCGACCAGGACGTCGGCGACCCGCCGGCGCAGCGCATCGGCGACCCGCTCGTTGCCGAGCAGCAGCTGCTCGACCAGCAGGTCGTCGGGGCCGAACGTTCCCTCGGCGTGCCCCTCCGCGATCGCGGTCAGCAGCAGCTGCTCGACCTGGCGTACCTCCTCGAGCAGGCCGCGGCCGCATGTCGCGGGCCGCCCCCAGGCGATGAGCGTGCCGCCGCGGCGGATCGGGCCGTCCAGCCGCTGCGGGACCAGCAGCAGCACCCGCTCGCCGCGGTGTCCGCCGAGGGTCCCGGCCGGAGCCTCCGCCAGCAGCGCGTCGATGCCCGCCACCGCGCCGCTACCCGCGACGAGCACGGGGACGTACGAGGGCGCCAGCACCGTGGAGAAGCGGAGCGAGACGGCCGCGACCTCGCTCGGGTCGGTCGCCGTCAGGAGCGCCTCGACGAGCTCGCGGCGACGGGCGTCGAGGTCGCGCAGCCGATCGTACCCGAGCGTCAGGTAGGCGCGGGCGAGCGCGCTGGAGGTCCGGTCGACGATGTCGATCCACCGCGCGCCGAGGTCGGCGAGCAGCGGCTCCTCACCGGGCTGGACAGCCGCGCACAGCGCCGTCCACGCCTCGCGCCCCGCGATTCGGTAAGCGTGCAGGACCGAGTCCAGCGGCATGCCCATGGTGAGCCGGTCGCGGCCGGACTGCTCGAACACGCTGAGCTCGTCGTTGCTCAGCGTCCGCTCCTGCACGACGCAGGCGAGGAACACCTCGACCAGCCGCCGGGACACCGGCAGCACGTCCGTCGTCATGGTCGCCTCGGACATCACGGCGTACTCGGCGATCTCGTTCTGGTACGCCGAGCCCATCCGGCCGACCAGCCCGTCCAGGTCGGTCAGGACCCGGTCGGCAAGGGCGGCGAGCCCGGTCGGCACGGCCCGCAGTCCGGCGCTCACCGCTGCCGGTCCAGCCAGTCCAGCAGGACCTTCGTCACCTGCTCCGGCTGGTCGGTCATCAGGACGTGGTTCGCGTCGGGCACCAGCACCAGCTCCGCGGCCGGGATCCGCTCGGCGATGAGCCGCCCGTTCGCCGGCGGTACCAGCGCGTCCAGCTCCCCGTGCAGCACGAGGGTCGGCGCGGTGATGCCGGCGATCCGCTCGTAGCCGTTCCACTGCGAGGTGCCGACCGCCTGCGCCATGTACCCCTCGTTCGTGGCGGCCAGCGGGAACCGGACCGCCCAGTCCTCCTCGATCCGCTCCCGCGGCGTGGCGGGCGCGTAGTTGAACGGCACGGAGGTCTCGGCGGCCTGCTCCGGCGTCATCTCGCCGCGCTTCATCAGCACGGCCATCGCCTCCGGGTTCAGGACGGCGTTGGCGATGCCCGGGTGCGTGGCGGTCAGGCACAGCGACAGGACCCGCTCGGGCGCCGACAGCGCGATCTCCTGCGCGATGAGACCACCCATGGAGATCCCGGCCACGTGCGCCTGCTGCACGCCGGCAGCGTCGAGCACCGCGAGGCAGTCGGCGGCCATCGTCTCGACCGTGTACGGCGCACCGGGCACGTCGCCGGTGAGCCCGGCGCCGCGGTTGTCGACGCGGAGGACCCGGTACCGCTCGGCCAGCGCCGGCACCAGCCGGAACCACATGGCGGCCGGGTAAGCCAGGCCCATGACGAGCAGCAGCGGCGGGGCGGCGGCGGGGCCGTCCTCGAACCACGCGATGCGGGCGCCGTCCGGCCGGTCGACGAAGGCGGGCGCTTCAGGACCTGCTGGCACGGCTGGCGCTCCTCGGCTGGGCGGGGATCTGGCGGGCCGCGAGCGCCGAGCCGGTGGCCGCCTGGAGCACCTTCCCGATGCCCAGATGCGTGGCCAGCGTCGTGTCGTCGAGCTCGGCCACCGGCGAGCTGTGCACGACGCGGCCGGTCTGCATGAGGTGCGCGGTGTCCACGAGGGACAGACCGAAGGCGACGTTCTGCTCGACGAGCACCATCGTCACCCCGGTCTCGGCAACCGATCGCAGCACCTCGTCCAGCTCGAGGGTCGCCACGGGCGACAGTCCGGCGGACGGCTCGTCGACGAGGATCAGCGACGGCTCGTTGATGAGCGCGCGACCGACGGCGAGCGAGGCCTGCTGGCCGCCCGACATGGTTCCCGCTGCCTGCTTGCGCCGCTGCGCGAGCACCGGGAAGCGGTCGAAGACGCTGTCCAGAGCGCCGGCGTACCGCTTCTTGTCCTTGCGCCGCAGCGTGTACGCGCCGAGCCGGAGGTTCTCCTCGACGGTGAGACCGGGGAAGACCTGCCGGCCCTGGGGGACGTGGCCCATGCCCAGTGCCACCCGCTTCTCCGGCGAGAGCTTCGTGACGTCCTGACCGCGGAAGACCACCGAGCCGGAGCGCGCGGGCACGCTGCCGCCCAGGGTCTTCATGGTGACGCTCTTGCCGGCACCGTTGAGCCCGAAGATGCCGGCGATGCTGCCCTCGGGCACGTCGAAGCTGACGCCGTGCAGCACCGTCGTCGCGCCGAAGCCGGCGGTGACGTCCTGGACCTGGAGCAGCGGCTCGGTCATGCGGGCACTCCTTCGCGGCTCGGGGCGACGCCGAGGTAGGCGGTGACGACCTCGGGCCGCGTCACGACCTCGGTCGGCTCCCCGTTGGCGATCACGCGGCCGGCGTCCATGACGTACAGCTCGTCGGCGACGTCGAGCACGAGCGGCACGTTGTGCTCGATGAGCAGCACCGTCCGGCCGAGGACGTCGCGCATGTCGCGGAGGGTGGCCGCGAGGTCCTCCGCGGCCGCCGGGCTCATGCCGGCGCTGGGCTCGTCGAGCATCACCAGCTCGGGGCTGGTGACGAGCGCGCAGCCGATCTCCACGATCCGCTGCTGGCCGTGCGACAGCCGGGCGACCGGCGTGTGCGCGTACCGCTGGAAGCCCAGGCCCTCGAGGGTCTGCTCGGCGCGGCTGCGGACCTCTCGCTCGAAGTACCGGCTCGGGCCGACACGGGTGAGCGCCGAGCCGATGCCGTACGGGGCGGCGAGGTGCTGGGCGATGAGCAGGTTCTCCAGCACGGACTGGTCCTTCGCCAGCCCGATCAGCTGGAAGGTGCGGCCGACTCCGAGGGCCGCGCGGGCGTGCGGCGGGAGAAGCGACGCGTCCCGGCCGAGGATCTCGACCGTGCCGCTGTCGGCGCGCAGCGTGCCGGTGACCGCGTTGAACAGCGTCGTCTTTCCGGCGCCGTTGGGACCCATCAGCCCGACGATGGTCCCCCTGTCGACGCGCACCGACGCGCGGTCGACCGCCTGCAACCCGCCGAAGCGCACGCTGATGTCGCGCGCCTCGAGCACCGCAACGCCGCGACGCAGCTTCGCCGGCGCCGGCATCCCGCTGGGCCGGCCGAGCGCCGGCAGGTTGGGCCGGGTCGGCGGCAGTGGCGGCTCGCCGCCCTTGCGCCGGGCCCGCTTCACCCGGGCGTCGGCGATGGCGCCGGCGAGGCCGTCCGGGTGCCGGGCGATGGTGAACATCAGCAGGAAGGCGTTGAGGATCAGGTCGACGCCCCGGATGCCGGTGCCGAAGATGCTGATGAGCAGGTTGGGCAGCAGGATCGCGAAGAACGTCGCACCGACCACACCGGCCCGGCTGCCGAGCCCGCCGATCACGACGATGACGACGAGCAGCAGCGAGAACGAGTAGTCGAACGTCTCGCCCGTGACGGTCCCGTACGCGGTACCGAAGACCGATCCGCCGAGGCCGGCGACGGCACCCGAGAGGGTGAACGCGAGCAGCTTGGTGCGTGCGACGTCGATCCCGAACGACGCGGCGACCTTCTCGTCCGCCTTGACCGCCCGGAAGGCCCGGCCGAACCGGGAGCGCACCAGGTTGACGTCGAGCTGCCAGACCAGCACGAGCAGCACGAAGGCGATGGCCAGGAAGTCCGCGTTGGCCGCGATCGCGTGGGTGCCGACGTAGGGCCGGGGCAGCGCCTTGCCGGCCGACCCGCCGCCGATCCGTTCCACGCGGAACAGCGACTGGTATCCGACGTACGCGACGGCGATGGTGACCACCGCCAGGTACAGGCCCCTGAGCCGCAGCGCCGGCAGCCCGACCAGGAAGGCGATGGCGCCGCCGACGAGGGCAGAGGCGACCACGCCCGCGAAGAACGGCAGCCGCAGGTCGTTGACGCCGGTGACGATGCCGGTCGTGAAGGCGCCGACACCGACGAAGGCGAACTGGCCGAGCGAGATCTGGCCGGCGTAGCCCATGAGCATGTTCAGCGACAGCGCCGCCATGGCGAAGCCACACGCCCGGCACAGGAGCAGGGCATTGGGCTCGGACAGCAGCGGCGTGCGGCCGAGAAGCGGCGGCAGGACGGCGGCCAGCACCAACGCGATCAGCAGGCCCGGGACGGGCAGCCGGCTCCGTGTCTGGCGCAGCGACAGGGTGGCTGCGGTCATGCCGTCGCTCCAACGGGTTCGGGGCTGCGGGTCTGCTGCGCGTCGTACCTGCGCTTGAGCTCCGGGTAGTAGGACCGGGCGACCAGCACGACGAGCAGCAGGGACAGCACGACGACATAGCGCAGGCCGGGCAGCCCGTAGTCGCCGAGGTAGCGGGTGGCGGCGCTCTCGGCGACGCCGAGGACGATGCCGCCGACGAAGGCGCCGGGCAGGCTGGTGAGTCCGCCGATGACCGCGGCGGCCAGCCCGACGACGAACAGCTCACCGGCGTAGCCGGGCGAGATGACGCCGACAGTCGGCTCGACGAG
This sequence comes from Mycobacteriales bacterium, assembly GCA_046262175.1. GTDB lineage: Bacteria > Actinomycetota > Actinomycetes > Mycobacteriales > SCTD01 > RYN-124. Next base: position 127 of record JBHENF010000249.1, on the reverse strand, counting down.
CAGGGCGGCGATGCCGGACAGCGCGGCGCCGGCCGACCAGATGGTCAGTGACACCCGGCTGAGCGGGACGCCCACGAGCCGGACCGCGGCCGGGTCCTGTGCCGCAGCAAGGATCGCCAGGCCGAAG
>JBHENF010000248.1:0-13463 GCA_046262175.1 Mycobacteriales bacterium | reverse complement strand
GGGTAAGGCCGGCCGGGCGTACGTCGCTGAGCACTTTGACCGGCAGAAGCTCGCCCGGCGATACCTGGAGATGATGGAGGGCCTGTGCCGCTGACTGTGCTGGTGACCGGGGGCAGTGGTTTCACCGGCCAGCACTTCCTGCAGCAGGCCGTGGCCGCCGGTCATGAGGTGGTGGCCATGGCGCGTACGACTGCGGCCGCGGAGCGCGTGCAGCGATGCGGTGCGAGGCCGATCGCGGGGGACCTCGACGATCCGGCGAGTGTGGACGCCGCCTTCGCCGGCGCGCGCGCGGACGTGCTCGTCAACATCGCCTCCATGGGGTTCGGGCACGCGCCCGTGATCGTCAGCGCAGCTGAGGACGCCGGTATCCGCCGTGCCGTGTTCGTGTCAACCACGGCCGTGACGACGAGGCTCCCCGCGCAGACCAAGCGCGTTCGACTCGAGGCCGAAGCGACGGTTCGCGACAGCGCGCTGGACTGGACGATCATCCGGCCGACGATGATCTACGGCACGCCTGCCGACCGGAACCTCTCGCGCCTGCTCGGAGCCTTGCGGCGTGCCCCCGTGCTGCCGCTGCCCGGTGGCGGCCGGCGGCTGCAGCAGCCGGTCCACGTCGACGACCTGGCGGCAGCGCTGCTGGCCGCGGCCACGATGCCTGCTGCGGTAGGCGGGACGTACGACATCGCCGGCCCAGCACCCCTCACCTTCGCCGATCTCGTCCGTGAGGCGGCGCTCGCCGTCGGCCGTCGGCCGCTGTTGCTGCCGGTGCCGCTGTGGCTTGCCATTGCGCCGCTCCGGCTCTACGAGCGGATCGCCCCGCGGCCACGCCTCAAGGCGGAGCAGCTGGAGCGCCTGGCTGAGGACAAGGCGTTCTCCATCGAAGACGCGGTTCGTGACTTCGGCTACCAGCCGCGGTCGTTCCGTGACGGGATCCGGTCCGAGGCCGCGCTGTTGTCGGCGTGAGGGATGTGGCCCGGACGGCACGAACCGTTCGCCACCTGCGAGCGGAGCAGGTGGCGCACCGGCTCCGGTTGCGGGCCCAGCGCAGGTTGCTGGCCGCAGCACCAAGACCTGCCGAGCGGCTCTTCCAGCCACGTGCGCGGCCCGCGAAAGGGTGGCCGGTTTCCTTCACGCCGCTCGACGGTCGCGTCGCCTCCCTGTGGTGCTCGCCGGAGTTGCTGGCGAGCGGCCGGATCGAGCTGCTCGGGCACGAGCGGTCGTTGTCGCAGTGGCGACCCGCCGAGGCACCCCAGCTCTGGCGCTACCACCTGCACTACTGGGACTGGGCCTGGTCGCTGGTCCACGACGCGGACCGGCCAGGAGCGCAAGCCGTGTTCCGCCGGCTGTTCCGCGAGTGGCAGGCGCAGACGCAGTTCGGCCGCTGGGACGAGTGGTCGCCCTACGTCGTGTCGCTGCGCGCGTGGTCGTGGTGCGGCCAGTTCGAGCCGCTGGTACGGGGAACGGACCTCGAGGAGGAACTGGTTCGATTGCTGGCCCTGCACACACGGTTCCTGCGCGCCCACCTGGAGCTCGACGCGGGCGGCAACCATCTCATCAAGAACCTCAAGGCGCTTGTGGGCCTCGCCATCTTCTTCGATGACCGTGAGCTGCTCCGACGGACCCTGTCGCGCATGCAGGCGGCCGTCGCACGCCAGGTGCTGCCGGACGGCGGTCATGAGGAACGGGCACCCGCCTATCACTGCCAGGTGCTCGGCGACCTCATCGACGTGGAGGGCCTGCTGGCTGCGGAGGCGCCGCCGTGGCTGCGCGACGCTGTTGCGCGAATGCGCACCTGGTTGGGACTGGTGCTCCTGCCGACGGGTGACGTCCCACTGCTCAACGACGGCTTCCCGGTCGACGCCACGTTTCTCGACCTGCTCGAGCCCGGCCCGGCCGCACCTGACGGCCTGACGCTGCTGCCGGAGTCGGGCCTCGCGGTGCTGCGGCGTGGGAAGTGGCACGTGCTCGCCGACGTGGGACCACCCTGCCCGGAGGACCTGCCGGCGCACGCGCACGCGGACACGCTCGGCTTCTTGCTGCACCACCGCACGCTTCTGGTCGTCGGCGAGGCGTTCACGTCGACGTACGCGCCAGGGGCCGTGCGCGCGGCCGAGCGCAGCACGGGGTCACACAGCACCGTGCAGGTGGACGGCCAGGACTCGACCGAGGTCTGGGGCGCCTTCCGCGCCGGCCGTCGCGCCCGCGTTGGAGAGGTCGAGACCGGTGACCATGACGGCATGGTGACGCTGAGCGCGCAGCACGACGGCTATCGGCATCTTCCTGGCGGCCCTCGGCATCGCCGGACTTGGCGGCTGTCAGCGGAGGGGCTGACGGTCGTCGATGTGGTCGACGGCTCCGGGCAGCACGACCTCGTCTTGCGCTTCCACAGGACAACGCCGCGCGATGTGGCCAAAGCCACCGGTCCGCTCTCGGCCGTACCGGCAAACGTCGCGGCGGGATGGGAGACGCGGCACGAGGGCAGCGCCCTGGAGCACACGGCACATGCAAGGCTGCCCTGGCGGTTCGAGACACAGCTGAGGGAGGCCCAAGCGTGAAGCAAGTCGTGCAGCCGATCGGCGGCGGCCCGGTGGAAGTGCTCGACGTGCCTCGTCCGACCGTGGGCGCGACCGAGGTCCTCGTGCGCACGGTCGCGAGCGTCATCTCACCCGGCACCGAGCGTGCTGTTACCTCCTTGGCACAGTCGTCGCTTCTGGCGAAGGCGAAGGCACGTCCCGACCTCGTCCGGCAAGTGGTGAAGAAGGCCCGGGCGGAAGGGGTGGCGTCGACCCTGCAGACGGTGCGGGCGCGGCTGGCCTCCGACCTCCCGCTCGGGTACTCCGCCGCCGGAGTGGCCGTCGAGGTCGGTGAGGCGGTGGCCGGGATCCGGCCGGGTCAGCTGGTGGCGACCGGCGGGGCTGGGAGTGCTAACCACGCCGAGTGGCAGGCGGTGCCCGGTCTACTCTGCGCCGCCGTGCCGGAGGGCGTCGCGGCGCAGGACGCGGCGTTCACGACCATCGCCTCGATCGCCCTGCACGGGCTGCGGCTTGCCGAGGTCAGGCCAGGTTCGAAGGTCGTCGTCGTGGGCCTGGGCCTGATCGGCCAGCTTGCTGCCCGCTTGGCGATGGCAGCGGGCTGTGACGTCGCAGGCATCGACGTCGCAGCAGAGCCGCTGCGCGTCGCGTCGGAGTCGGGTGTCCTGGCGCTGGCCGAGCAGGGCGAGCAGACGACCGAGGCCGTTCTGCGCTGGTCGCGTGGGCGTGGCGCCGACGCGGTGCTGCTGTGCGCAGCAGGTTCCTCGTCCGACGTCGCGCAGCGGACACCGGCACTGTGCCGTGACCGGGCGCGAGTGGTGGTCGTCGGCGACGTCGGGCTGCAGCTGTCTCGGACGCCGTTCTACGAGCGGGAGCTCTCGCTGCTGTTCGCCCGGTCCTACGGGCCTGGGCGTCACGAACGCGCGTACGAGGAGTACGGCATCGACTACCCGGCGGGGCAGGTGCGTTGGACCGAGGGCCGCAACTTCGAAGCCGTCCTTGACCTGCTCGCCAGTGGGCGGCTGACGGTGGCGGACCTGGTCACGCACAGATTTCCCATCGCAGCAGCGGAGGGGGCCTACGAGCTCATCGAGAGCCGCCGGGAGCCGTACCTCGCTGTCGGCCTGACCTATCCGGAGACGCAGCCGGAGCGAGAGCCGCCGCTCCTCGTAGGGTCCGCCAGAACGTCCGCCACACCAGCTGTGGGGTGGATCGGCGCGGGCGCCTACTCGACCGGCGTGCTGCTGCCGGCTTTCTCAGCCGCGGGCTTCAACCGCTTCGTGGCTGTCGCTTCGGCGAGTGGACTGTCCGCGCGGCGCGTTGCTGAGCGCATTGGTTTCGAGAAGGCGGTGAGCGGCGCCGACCAGGTGATCGACGACCCGGACGTCGAGGTCGTGGTGATCGCAACTCCGCACGACACGCACGCCCAGTACGTCGTGCGAGCGCTGCAGGCCGGCAAGCACGTCTGGTGTGAGAAGCCGCTCGCGCTCACGCTCGAGGAGCTTCAGCGGGTCGAGGAGGCGTGGCGCGGCAGCGGGCGCGTCCTGATGGTCGGGTACAACCGCCGGTGGTCACCGCACGTGCGCCAGGTGGCCGCAGAGGTCGAGGGCCCGGCGGTCGTGAGCTATCGCGTCAGCGCCGGCCGATTGCCCGCCAAGCACTGGTACGCCGACCGTCGCCAAGGCGGCCGCCTCTTGGGCGAGGTGTGCCACTTCGTCGACACCTGCGCCGCCCTGGTGTCGTCTGACGTCGTGGACGTTCGCGCGCTCGCTGGGTCTTCAGGTGAGCAGCTGCTTGCGGACGACGTGGTGATGGTGATGCGGCACGCGAACGGCTCGCTGTCGACGATCACCTACGCGAGCGGCGGGAGCCCGGGGACGCGCAAGGAGCGAATCGAGGTGCTCGCAGGTGGCCGCACCTGGGTGCTCGACGACTTCCGCGGGCTCACCCTCGACGGCAAGGACGTCGGCTCGTCCGGCCAGCAGGACAAGGGGCAGGGCGCGGCGGTGCGGGCGTTCCGCGCCACCATCGGCGGGGCGACTCCAGTGACTTCGACGCTCATCGAGTCAACGCGGGCGACGCTGGCGGCCGCGGCGGGGCTGACGCTCGGAAGCTAGTCAGTCCGCGAGCGCCAGAGCCGCGACGTTCTCGCGCAGGTGCGCGTCGGAGTACATCGACGCCAGTATGACGGCCCCCTCGTTCAGCGCTGCCGTGGCGGCCATCCCCAGGCCGTCCGAGAAGGCGCTGTGCAGGACCACGCCGGGTCGGCCGGAGATCGTGGCGGCGCTGTCTCGTGCCACGGCCGCGTAGGTCTGGAGGACCGGGACGCCTTGACGCGCCGTGATGCGGACGACCTCGTCCGCCTTAGCCGCGCACGCGCCGAAAGTGCGGACCAGGCCGTCGTCGCAGGCCGCAGCGAGGGCCGCGAGGGCGTCGTCCAGCGCGTCGTCGCTGTCCGGCAGCCTGTGCAGCAGGACGACGTCGAGTCGTTCGCGGCGCAGGTTCGTGAGGCTGGTGCGGATGCTGGCGGCGATGGCGTGCGGATCGGCGTCCGCCCGGGGCGCCAGCGTGGACGCCTGGTGCCTGCCAACCCAAGCCCGCAGGGCGGTGGAGCGCGCGAGCAGCGGCCGGACCGGCGCGGCGACGGCCGACAGCCGACGAGCCGCTGCGGCGGCGGGGAGACCGACCTTCGTGGCGACCGTGGCCTCCTCGGCGATGCCCAGCTCGGAGAGGCGGTCCCCCAGGAAAGCTTCGCCACGGCCGTACCCGTAGGAGGGTGCGGTATCGAAGTAGCGCACTCCCAAGGACCAGGCGCGGTCGATGCCCGCGCGCGCCTGCTCGGCCGCCACGCGCCCTAGGATGGCGCTGCAACCGAGCCCCAGGCGCGTCGTCGAGAGGCCTTGGACAAGCTCGACCACGGCTGGCCGGCTGTCTAAGGAGCTCATGGTGGTGACCCTAGCCTCGGTGGTGAGGACGGTCCGGGCAGGTCAGGCATCCTACGCACTCGGCCGGTTCCCGGTGGTCCGCAGGGCGCACTCGCGGCGTCAGGGGCGGCGCTTCCCGGTGCGTGCGCAGCCGCCGGCGCGTCGATCCCCCGAGCTGCTCGAGGCGCGTCCCGTTGACGAGATGCTGGCCTCCCTGCAGCGGGACGCCTACGCACCCGGTCTGCGGCTGAGCCCGGAGACGGTCGACCACCTGCGGGGCTTAGCCGGTGCGGCACCTCTCCGCTCCAACAGGCTTGGCGAGCGGGAGTTCCGGACGGCGGACGTCGTTGGGGGGAGGCTCGACGGGGAGGCTGTGGTCCTCGCGACGGTGCAGGGCGCCGCCGACGACGCCGTCGTCCAGCGCGTCAGCGAGCTGCCGGAGGTGCGCGCCGCCGTGTCCCAGTACCTCGGCTACGAGCCGCAGACCTGCCGGCCCTGGTTGTTCTGGAGCTACGCGGGCGACTACACCGAGCAGGAGCGCCAGGCCGCGGGGCAGACCTACTTCTTCCACTACGACGTGTTCGGGTACAACTTCCTTTACGTGAACTATTACCTGACCGACGTCACCCGCGACCGCGGCGCGCACGTCCTCGTGGCCGGTAGCCACGATCGCAAGCCGCTGGGCATGCTGCTGGGGAGCGCGATCGTGGCCGAACAGCGGGTACGCAGCACGTACGGCGCTGACGCCATCCGGATCATCGAAGGGCCCGCAGGCACGGGCTTCGTCGAGGACACCTCGTGCCTGCACCTGGCCACGCCGCCGGAGACTGGGGACCGGCTCATGCTCCAGTTCCGGTACGCGTGATGCCCGCCGGCCGACAGGAGGACCCGTGGGGCTGCTGACCTCCGCACCCGCGCTGCGCGCCCGCATCCTCCTGCGTCGGTTCCCCACGGTGCACGCCCTCCTGGCGCGGACCGTAAACGCGGCTCAGGGCGGCTACGAAGCCCGCTTCGAGCAGGCGCTCACCGGTGCCGTGCGTCCGTCGGACTGTGTCTGGGACGTCGGCGCCAACGTCGGGCTGTACGTCCCCAGCCTGCTCGACTGCCTCGGGCCGTCGGGCGTGCTGGTCGCTGTGGAGCCGGCGCCGGAGTGCGTGGCGGTGCTGCGAGGCCTTGCGGCACCCGACCCGCGCCTGCGCGTCGCACCGGTCGCGCTGTCCGACCGCTCGGGCGACGCGACCTTCTCCGTCGCGGACGGCGCCACCGCCGTGTCGAACGGACTGCGCGAGGGCGGCGATATGATCGTCCCCACCGTCACGGGGGACGAACTGGTGGGCGAGGACGTCCCCGCGCCGAACGTCGTGAAGATCGACGTCGAGGGTTTTGAGTGGGAGGTCCTTCGGGGGATGCCCGGGGTCCTCGCGGATAGCCGCCTGCACACGGTGCTGGTGGAGGTCCACTTTAGCCAGCTGGCGGACCGCGGGATGACCGACGCCCCGGCCCACATGGTGCGGCTGCTCGAGGCGGCGCGCTTCACCGTCGGCTGGACCGACCCTTCCCACCTGGTCGCCCGCAGGCCTTGACCGCCGGAGCGGTCAGACGGCGAGTAGGTGCGCATCGAGCACGTTCCGGGCGCGGGCGAAGTAACTGCCCTGCCGATGACGGCGTTCCCCGGCCGCGTGGTCGCCCCGGTGCACGAGGCGCGCGGGCGCCGCGAAGCCCCGCTTTGCCCGGTGGGCGAGCTGCTGCCCGAGCTCGCGCTCGGCGAGCGACTTCGTCAGCCACTTGCCGCGGCCGCGGCGCACGAGCGCCTGGTCGGGCAGCTGCCGCGACCAGTGCACGAGCTCGAGGTCGAGCCACGGGACTCGGACCTCCACACCAAACTCCATGCCTGCCCGGTCGGTGTACGCGAGCCCGAGGCCCGGGAGGTACACCTCCTGGTCGACGGCCATCACCTTGCGCAGGAAGGACGCGTCGGACGGCTGGCGGTCGTAGGCGTCCCGGTGCTCCGCCCACACGGCGTCGTCCCTTACCTCGGCCTGCGTGCAGCCGAGCGCGTCGGCGCGCTCCGCGGCTGTCGAGTAGCTGCACAGTTGCATGTACGCGCGGAAGGGGTCGGGCTCGGCGAGGGCGCGGCTGAGCCGGCCGGCGTATTCAATGCCAACGCGGCCGGTGGCGACACGGCCGAGCAGGTCCTCCAGCACGTGCCCGGCCCTGCCGAGCCGCACCCGCTCGAGCGCCCGGGCGACGGAGTGCCGCCGGTACCCGGCGAACAGCTCGTCCCCGCCCTGGCCAGCGAGCAGCACCTTGCACCCGTCGGCCTGGGCCGTCCGGGCGATCTCCCGGGTTAGCTCGTAAGCCGGGTCGGCGAACAAGTCGCCGCTCGGCGGGAGCGTGACCTGCTCCGCCGAGCCACCGGGGACGTACAACGTCTGGGTGCCGAACCGCTGCTGCAGCTGCCGCACGGCGCTCGCGTCCTCGTCCAGGCGCTCAGTGCCGGCCTCACGGCCCCACTCGATCGTGTACACGCGCTCGACCCCCGAGCCTGCTGCCCACCAGAGCAGGCTGCTGTCGACCCCTCCCGAGGCCATGAGACCGACCGGCACGTCCGACAGCAGCTGTCGTCGGGTCGCGAGACCGACCTGGCCGGACACCAGGTCCAGCAGCGACTCCGCCGTGGGTGCCTGCTCCTGCGGGGCGTACCGGACGACGTCACCGGTGGTCTGCCCGTCGCGCCAGGTGAGCACCTCCCCGGGACACAGGCTGCGGGCGCCCTCGTAGGGCGTGTGCGGCTGCGGGACCCAGAGGAACGTGAGGAACTGCGCCAGCCCGACGGTCGACGGCCGCCCGAGCGGAGCGCCCATGCGGGCCAGCGCGCTGAGCTCGGAGGCGAACCACAGCCGGCCGTCCTGCTCGGCGACATGCAACGGCTTGACGCCCATCGGGTCCCGGGCGAGCACCACCTCGTCGCGGTCCTGGTCGACCACCGCGAGGGCGTAGATGCCGTTCAGCCGGTCCAGAGCTCGGGCGCCCTCGCGGGCCCAGAGGTGCAGGACGACTTCCCCGTCCATGTCGCTGCGGAAGACGTCGCCCCTTGCCTCGCACTCGCGGCGCAGCTGCGGGTAGTTGTAGATCTCCCCGTTGTAGAGCAGCACTCGCCGTCCGTCGCCGCTCTCGAACGGCTGCGCCCCCTTGTCCGAGAGGTCCTGGATGGCCAGCCGCTGGTGGACCAGATGGACCGTGCTGCGGCCCACCTCCACCGTGAGCCGCCCGTGCGCGTCGGGGCCGCGGTGCTGCAGGCCCGGGTCCGGGACGGAGGGTGTCGCGGACGGCCCCAGCAGACCGGCTACCCCGCACACGCTGCGTCCCGCGTCACCGTCGAACACCCTCGACCACGAGGAACCAACCCAGGCGGTCACCCGCGGCACGGGAGACGACGGGGGCGACCCGTCGGTCCCAGTGGGTCAGGACCGGCCGCACGACCAGGCTCTCCAGGTGCGGGTCGAGCAGGTCCCGGACCTCCTGTGACGTGTACGCCCGCGTGCCGGGGCTCTCGACGTGGGCGACCGCCTGCCGCAACGTCGTGGTCGGTCGGCCCCGGAGCACCCCCCAGCGTGCCCAGGCGGCCAGCGCCAGCCAGGAGTGGCGGTGGTACACCATGACGGCGTAGCGGCCGCCCACGCGCAGCACGCGGGTGGCCCCCACCAGCGCGCGGTCGGCGTCGGGCGTGTGGTGCAAGACGCCCCAGGACCAGATGACGTCGAAGGTGCCGTCGGCGAAGGGCAGGTGTTCGGCGTCGGCTCGGGTTACCGTGCCCTCGAGTCCTTCTCCGGCCAGCCGCTCCCTGCTCAGCTCGACGGCGCGGGCGGTCAGGTCCACGCCGGTGACGCGAGCTCCGGCCCGTGCCCAGCGGACCAGGTCCGAACCCATGCCGACGCCGATCTCGAGGACCCGCTGGCCCCGCCCGCTGTCGAAGCGGGCGACGCGCAGGATCTCGGGCTCCAGCTCGTAGCGCAGGCGGTCCTGGTCAGCGCCATAGCGCTCGCCGCAGGCCTCCGCCTCCCAAAAGTTCGCCACGGACTGTTTCGCCGGGGGCATCGCCGAGGTCACCCGCTTACGCTAGTCGACGCGCTGCAAGGGCTCAGGGCAGCGAGCGCAGCCAGGAGTCCAGGGCCACGAGCGCCCACGCGTGGGACCAAGGCGCCGCTCGCCTCGTCCAGGCGTCGAGGGCGGCCGTCCCGACCTCCCGGTCTAGGTGCTGCCAGACGGGCGCGTCCGGCGCCGCCGCAGCGCGGACGCGGTCGCGGAGAATGCCGGTGCGCATCCAGTCATCCATGGGGAGGCTGAAGCCCTGCTTGGGCGCGCAGGCCAGCGCCGCCAGGCGCTCGTCCCCGAGCGCCCCCGCGAAGCCGGCTTTGCCGAGACCTGCCGCCCCGCCGGCTCCGACGGCGGAGGCCAGGAAGGGAGCGTCGACCAGGGGTACGCGGAGCTCGACCGAGAATGCCATCGAGAAGGCGTCGGCGTCGGGGAGCAGCGTGCTCTGTAGGTAGGTGCGGTATTCCGCCGCTGTCAACCCGGCTGCGTCGGCGCGGCCGCGACCCGCCGGGACGTCCTGCACCAGGTTGGCGTCCGCGGGCAGGCCGAGCGCGCGCCGGACCTGCGTCGGCTCCCACACCCGTCGCTGCAGGAGGCTGAGCTCCCAGGCGTCGCGGGGGCCGTCCCGCCCGAGCAGCTCGCGGGCCTTGGCCGGCATCCGGCCGCGGCCTGCGCGTACCGCCAGCGCGACGGCTCCGGACAAACCGGGGAGCTGGTCGACCCGGGCGAGCGCCTTGAGCCTGCGGAGGTGGGCGAAGTGGGAGTAGCCCCCCGTCGCCTCGTCTCCGCCGAGGCCGGACAGGGCCACCTTGAAGCCGGCCTCCCGCACGGCACGCGAGACCACGAAGCTATTGAGGCCGTCGATGCTCGGCCGCTGCATGGCGCGGAAGAACGCGTTCACGTCCTCGCCGTCCGGGACGCTGCGCACCATCTCGTGCGTGTGTCCGAAGCGGGCCGCGGTGCCGGCCGCCTCCGCGGCCTCCTCCCGTCCACCGCCGAGGTCGACGGTGAGGCAGTGCAGGGTTTGCCCCGCCTCGCGGCCGGCCCATGCCAACGCGCTCGAGTCGATGCCGCTGGACAGCAGCAGGGCCGCCGGGACGTCGCTGCGCACGTGCAGCGCCACGCTCTCCCGCAAGGCATCGGCCACGCCGACGCCGCTGCCCCGTGCGACCTCCAGCGCCGGCTCAACCAGCCCCTGGTCGACCAGGGAAGTGCCCTCGAAGGCGAGCCAGGCGTTGGGCGGCACGGCCGAGACGCCCTCGAACGGGCTACTGGCCGCCGGCAGGGACCCCAGATGCAGGAAGCGCGCGAGCCCCTCCCGGCTTACGGCGTCGCCCGGGCGTAGGAGCGGCCGTACCTCGGAGCTGATGAGCAGGCCGCGGTCGTCCACCCGCCAGTGCAGCGGCTTGATCCCCAGCTGGTCGCGCGCGACGACCAGGCGCCCCGTCCGGTGGTCGGCCAGGACGAGTGCGTACATCCCGCGCAGCAGCCGGAACGCCGCCGTGCCGTAGCGCGACCACAGCTGCGGGATGACTGCTCCGTCGCTGCCGCCGCTCTGCAGGCCGTGGTCCCGGACGAGTTCGCGGTAGTTGTAGACCTCCCCGTTGAACACGACGGTGCAGCTGCCGTCAGGTGCGACGAGCGGCTGGTCCCCGTCGTGCCCCGGGGTGATGATGGCGAGCCGGGTGTTGCCGAGGCAGGAGCTGCCGACCATAACGGCGGCCGAGCCGTCCGGTCCGCGGTGCTGCTGGGCGGCATTGAGGAGCTGGACCAGCGCTGCGGAGTCCTCGGGACGTCGGCCGCTGCTCGCGCACACTCCGCACACAGCTCTGAGCCCTCCGATGCCGCCGCCGTCGCCCATGAAGATACGGGCGGGAGCACCCGAGCGCAGGCTGCTCCGAGGAGCGCCGTCCGGGCTAGGGCAAGGTGGACCTCGTGAGCACTGTCGTCGTCGACGCTGCCGGCGCCGCCATGGGCGGCGCCAGCCGGTTGCTGGCCGAGCTTGACACCTACGTGGCGAGGTCGAGCCGGGCGGACGTCCGGGTCGTCGGCCGGCAGCACACGCTCCGGGCGTCCTGGCTGCTGCGGCGAGAGCGGTCCGCCGCAACAGCCGACCGGAGGATCGCGCTCAATAACGTCTCCTTCGTGGCGCCCGGCGGCGAGCGGATCGTGTTGCTGCGCAACGCCCTGCACTTCCCGAGGGCCCACGAGGAGCCGGGCCTGCCGCCTCGGGCGGCGCGCCGGGTCGCGGTGGAGGCGCGCGCTGTGCGTCTGGCGGCACTGCGGGCGGACCTCCTGGTCGTCCCGAGCACCAGCATGGCGGAGCGCGTTGCTCGCTGGCTCCCCTCGACCCGGGCACGTACCGTCGTCTGGCCGCACCCGGTCTCCCCGCGGACCTCGTCCGGTCCCCGGGAGGAGGGCCTCGTGCTATGTCCCGTCCTGATGGCGCCGTACAAGCGGATGGACCACTGGTTGGCACTGCTGGCCGCCGCGGCTCGCGGTCTGGAGGTGGAGGGCCGCCGGGTCCGTATCGAGGTAACCGCCACCGCCGAGGAACTCACGGCCGCCGGCCTCGGCGGCTCGGACCTCGTCGGACTCGGCAGGCTGAGCGTGCCTGAGGTGGAGCGCGCCCTCAACCGAGCCGCGGTCGTGTACTTCCCGACGACCCTTGAGTCCTTCGGCTATCCCCTGGCTGAGGCGAGGGCCAATGGCCAGCCGGTCCTCGCGCGGGACACCGCGCACAACCGCGAGGTTGCCGGCGACGCACTCGTCCCGTTCGACGCGACGACGGAAGATCTAGCGCGCGCTCTCGCCCGGGCGCTCGGCACGACTGTGCCGTCCACCGTGGCGTCTTCGGCCGACGAGTACTTCGGTCGCCTCCTGGGACCGGTCTCGTGAGCGACCTGCCATTCCACCCCTACCGGGAGAACGAGCTGCCCGTTCCCGGGAGCGTCCGCGTTACGGCTCTCGTCCTCACGCGGGACGAGGAGGTCAACATCGTCCGGTGCCTCCGCTCCCTGCGGTGGTGCGCGCAGGTGGTCGTTGTCGACAGCGGCAGCACCGACCGGACCGTAGCCCTGGCTGAACAGGAGGGAGCGGTCGTCGTACACCAGCCCTGGCTGGGATTCGCCGGCCAGCGGGAGGCGGCCCTGCGGATGGACATCGTGCAGAACGACTGGGTGTACTTCGTCGATGCCGACGAGTGGACGTCGGCTGCGCTGGCGCGCGAGGTCGAATCCGTCCTCACCAATGAGCACGCCGCTTACCGCCACCGCCTGCGGCTGGTCTTCCTCGGCACGTGGATCGAGCATTGCGGGTGGTACGGCGGCAGCTGGGTCGTCCGCCTGGGGCGGCGCTCGGAGATGAGCTTCGCCGGCGGTGAGGCGGTCGGCGAGCGGGCTCAGGTCCACGGGACCATCGGAGTCCTCCGCCACGACATAGTCGACGAGGACCTCAAGGGTCTGCCCGCGTGGCTGCGCAAGCACGTTACCTACGCCGAGGTCGAGGCAGCCAGACGGTCGGCCCGATACGAACCGGCTGGCGCTCGCCTGCGGCGATGGGCGCGCGGCGAGAGGGCCGGCCGCAGCGCCTCCCGCTCCTTCGCCAAGGATGTCGCCTTCCCGACCGTCCCCGCGCGGCCGCTGATGCTTTTTCTGTACATGTACTTCCTTCGCAGCGGTTGGCGGCACGGGCGTGCGGGACTCATGTTCTGCCTACTGCACGCATGGCATGAAATGGTGGTAGGGGAACTCACCCGCGATTCCGGCTCGGAGCCCCGCAAGGGCAGCGGCCGACACGCCGGGCGACCGCGGGAGACATGGCCGACACCGTGACGCGATGCGCTGACGACGTCCGCTGCGTCGGCGACGCCTCGCGGGAAGGTCTACTGCAGCAGATCGCGTCGCACTGAATC
>JBHENF010000247.1:0-9512 GCA_046262175.1 Mycobacteriales bacterium | reverse complement strand
CTCGGTCGAGGTGCAGGTGCAGCCGGACCTGCCGGAGGCGGCGTGCCGGCCGGCGGCGCTGGCGCAGGTTCTCGACGTGCTGGTCGACAACGCGCACCGGCACGGTGCGGGTGCGGTCCGGGTGACGGCGCGCCGGGCCGGGACGGGCGTGGCCGTGGACGTGTCCGACGAAGGACCGGGCCTCGGCGCCGACCCGGAGCAGGCGTTCGTACGCCGGTCGCCGGAGGCCCTCGGGCACGGCATCGGGCTGTCGCTGGCACGATCACTCGCAGCGGCCGAGGGCGGCCGGCTGGTGGTGACCGCTTCCGGCCCTGGGCCGGTGCTGTCGGTGCTGCTGCCCGCTGCGGAGGGAGCCGGATGAGCGCGCGCGTGCTGGTGGTCGAGGACGACCCGGACATCGGCCCGTCGCTGGCGCACGCCCTGCAGGTCCAGGGGTACGACAGCGCGCTGGCCCCCGACGCGGCGACGGCGGAGCGACTGGCGGGCGAGCGTCCGCCGGACCTGGTGCTGCTCGACCTGGGGCTGCCCGACCTCGACGGCGTCGAGCTGTGCCGGCGGCTGCGGGTGGCTCTGCCCAGTGCGGTGCTGGTCGTGCTGACAGCGCGCGACAGCGAGATCGACGTCGTGATCGGCCTGGACGCCGGCGCGGACGACTACCTGACCAAGCCGTTCCGCCTGACCGAGCTGCTGGCCCGGCTGCGCGCGCACCTGCGCCGCCGTACGCCGGCGTCCGGCACGGCGCAGCTGTCGATCGGGCACGTGCTCCTGGACCTCGCCGCGCGCCGCTGCTTCGTCGACGGCGGCGAGGTCGCCTTGCGCCCCAAGGAGCTCGACCTGCTGTCGATGCTCATGTCCGAGGCCGGATCCGCCGTCAGCCGCGACCGGCTCATGGCCGAGGTGTGGGACGAGCACTGGTCAGGGTCGACCAAGACCCTGGACATGCACGTCTCCTCGCTGCGCCGCAAGCTGCACGACGCCGGCGAGGACAGCGAGCGGATCGCGACGGTGCGCGGGTTCGGGTACCGCTACGAGCGGGAGCTCAGCCCGCTGCCGCGGTGAGCGCGTCGTACTGCTCGTCCGTCAGCTCCACGCCGGCAGCCGCGCAGTTCTCCTCGAGGTGCTCCACCGAGCCGGTGCCCGGGATCGGCAGCATCACCGGGGAGCGGCGCAGCAGCCAGGCGAGCGCGAGCTGCGCGGGCGTGTGCCCGGTCTCCTTGCTGAGCACGTCGAGGATCCCGCCCGGCTTCGCCAGGTCGCCGGCCGCAACCGGGAACCACGGGATGAAGCCGATCCCGTTCGACTCGCAGTACTGCAGCTGCTCCTCGGACTGCCGGTTCGCAAGGTTGTACAGGTTCTGCACGCTGACGACCTGGAACACCTGCCGGGCCGCCTCGATCTCCTCGATCGACACCTCGGACAGCCCGAGGTGGCGGATCTTGCCCTCGTCCTGCAGCTCCTTCATGACGCCGAACTGCTCCTCGCGGGGCACCTTCGGGTCGATCCGGTGCAGCTGCCACAGGCCGATCTGCTCGACGCCGAGGCGGCGCAGGCTCATCTCGACGCACTGCCGCAGGTACTCCGGCCGGCCCAGCGGCGGCCAGACGTTCGGCCCGGTGCGGGTCAGGCCGCCCTTGGTCGCGACGACGACGTCGCCGTACGGGTGCAGCGCCTCGCGGATGAGGTCCTCACTGACGTACGGGCCGTAGCTGTCGGCCGTGTCGAGAAAGTCGACGCCGAGCTCGACAGCCCGGCGGAGCACCTGCTGAGCCGCCTCCCGGTCCGGCGGGTCGCCCCAGATGCCCTTGCCGGTGATGCGCATCGCGCCGTAGCCGAGCCGGTTCACGGTCAGGTCGCCGCCGAGGGCGAAGGTGCTGGTCATGCTCTTCGCCCTACCCCGTCCCCGCGACCCGTAGCGCGTCACGGTGACGCGGGCAGCAGGGGGACGGTCGCCAGCAGCAGCAGCGGGACGCCGACCAGCCCGGTAAGGGCGAAGCGGCGCCAGCCGATGCGTACGCCGCGGGCGCGGCAGCGATCAGCCCAGAGCAGCGTCGCGAGCGAGCCCCACGGCAGCACGAGCGGGCCGACGTTGACGCCGACCAGCAGGGCGAGCAGTTGGTCCTGCGGCACGACGCGCTCCACAGCCAGGTACGCGGGCAGGTTGTTGGCGACGTTCGCGAGGGCGGCGGCCACGCCGGCTGTGCGCAGCGGGCCGCCGGTCGCGTCGCGCAGGACGCCGTCCAGCCCGTGCGGCCCGACCGCCTGCACGACGAGGAACAGCCCGACGACGAGGACGACCAGCCGCCACGGGACCAGCCGCCAGGCCAGCAGGGTGCGGTCGCGTACGACGGCGGTCGCGACGACGACGGCCGCCGCGCCGGAGGCGGCCACGGCGACCGGCAGCCCGAGCAGGAGGGCTGGCACGAGCAGCAGGCAGGCCGAGGTCCCGGCCACGAATAGCGGCCGGTCGGCCGGGCGGAGCAGCGGCGGCACCGGGTAGCGGCCGCGGAGCCGCCGGCGGTGCGCGAGGCCCAGCAGCAGCACGGTCGTGGCGACGGCGGCAGCGGCAGCCGGAGCGGTCGCCCGCGCGTACGCCGCAGTACTGAGCTCCAGCCGGTCGACGGCCAGCAGGTTGGTGAGGTTGCTGACCGGGAGCAGCAGGCTCGCCGTGTTCGCCAGCCAGACGAGCAGCAGCGCGAACGGCAGCGCATCGAGCTCCAGCTGCGCCGCGAGGGCCAGCACGACGGGCGTGCCCAGCACCGCCGTCGTGTCGAGGCTGAGCACGACGGTCGTCGCCGTGGCCAGCACGGCAACCAGCCCGAACAGCAGCGGCGTCCTGCCGCGGGCGAGCCGGGCGGCGCGCACCGCCACCACGTCGAAGACCTGCGCCGCGTCCGCGAGCTCGGCGAGGACGGTGACGGCCACGAGGAAGACGAGCACCGGCGCCAGCCGCTGGAGGACGTCGGCGGCCGCGTCGAGGGGGAGGAGCCCGGTCAGCAGGGTCAGTGTGCCGAGCAGGGCGGCGGCGAGCCACACGGGCCGAGGCTAGGCGGCCCGGCGGCTCCGCCACCTGACAAGATGACAGAGCCACGACAGCACCCTGGGACTCCGGAGACGATCGCCATCGACAAGCAGCAGGAGTTCGTGCTCCGGACGCTGGAGGAGCGCGACATCCGCTTCGTCCGGCTGTGGTTCACCGACGTCCTCGGCACCTTGAAGTCGGTAGCCATCGCGCCGGCCGAGCTCGAGGGCGCGTTCGCCGAGGGCATCGGCTTCGACGGCTCGGCGATCGAGGGGTTCACGCGGGTCCAGGAGAGCGACATGCTCGCCAAGCCCGACCCGGCGACGTTCCAGGTGCTGCCGTGGCGCCAGGAGGAGTCGGGCCCGGGCACGGCCCGGATGTTCTGCGACATCACGATGCCGGACGGCACGCCGTCGTGGGCCGATCCGCGGCACGTCCTGCGGCGGGCGCTGGACAAGGCGGCTGAGGCAGGCTTCACCTTCTACACGCATCCGGAGATCGAGTTCTTCCTGCTGAAGGAGCTGCCCGAGCCGGGCGAGCGGCCGGTGCCGGTCGACGCAGCGGGCTACTTCGACCTGACCCCGCACGGCGTGAGTCAGGACTTCCGCCGCGACGCGATCACGATGCTCGAGCGGCTCGGCATCTCGGTCGAGTTCAGTCATCACGAGGTCGCGCCCGGGCAGCAGGAGATCGACCTCCGCTACGCCGATGCGCTCACGACCGCCGACAACATCCTCACCACCCGGCACGTCATCAAGGAGGTGGCGCTGGCCCAGGGCGTGTACGCGAGCTTCATGCCCAAGCCGTTCAGCGACCAGCCCGGCAGCGGCATGCACACGCACCTGTCCCTGTTCGAGGGCGACCGCAACGCCTTCCACGACGCGTCCGACCCGCTGTACCTGTCCAGCGTCGGCAAGCACTTCGTCGCGGGCCTGCTCAAGCACGCGGCCGAGATCACCGCCATCACGAACCAGTGGGTCAACTCCTACAAGCGGCTGGTCTCCGGCGGCGAGGCACCGCCGTACGTCTGCTGGGGTTCGCAGAACCGCAGCGCGCTGGTGCGCGTGCCGATGTACAAGCCCACCAAGGGCAACAGCACCCGGGTCGAGGTCCGCAGCCCGGACAGCGCCACCAACCCGTACCTCTGCTTCGCCGTCCTGCTCGCCGCGGGTCTCAAGGGCATCGAGGAGGAGTACCCGCTGCCGCCCGGCGCCGAGGACGACGTCTGGCAGCTGTCCGACCAGGAGCGCCGCGCGATGGGCATGACGCCGCTGCCGACGTCGCTGTCGGAGGCGATCAGCGTCATGGAGCGCAGCGAGTTGGTCGCAGAGACGTTGGGCGAGCACGTCTTCGACTTCTTCCTGCGCAACAAGCGGGCGGAGTGGCAGGCGTACCGCTCCGAGGTCACCCCGTTCGAGCTCGGCCGCTACCTCCCCGTCCTGTGAGAGCCCTCGTCATCACGCACACCGCGACGGAGTCCCCGGGGACGCTGGCCGAGTGGCTGCCCGCGGCCGGCCTCGACCTGGACGTCGTCGAGCCTTGGAACGGCGACGCGCTGCCCGACCGCGTGACGGAGCACGACGCCCTCATCGTCATGGGCGGACCGCAGCAGGCGTACGACGACGGCAGCGCGCCGTGGCTCAGGCACACCAAGGAGCTGCTGCGCGCCGCGACGGCGGATGCCCTGCCGGTGCTGGGGATCTGCCTCGGCGGGCAGCTGCTCGCCGAGGCGACCGGAGGACGCGTGCGCCCGGGCGACAACGGCCCGGAGCTGGGTGCCCGGCTCGTCGCGAAGCGGGACGCCGCGGGCGACGACCCGCTGTTCGGCGACATCCCACTGTCGCCGCTGGTCGTCCAGTGGCACTGGGACGCCGTCGTCGACCTGCCGCCGGGGGCGCTGCTGCTGGCGGCGAGCACGCGCTACCCGCACCAGGCGTTCCGCGTCGGCGCGCGGTCGTACGGCATCCAGTTCCACATCGAGACGCCGCCGGACATGGTGCGCGGCTGGGCGGCCGCGGACGCCGACGGTGTGCTCGACGCGGGCCTCGACCCTGAGCTCGTGGCTGATCGCGCGGTCGCCGCCCTGCCGGAGATCGAGGAGGTCTGGCGGCCGTTCACCGGGCGGTTCGCCGCCATGGTCCGCGGCGAGACGCGGACGTACCTGCCGGTCGTGTGACCGCCTTCGACGACCGCGGCGGGACCATCCGTTCGCGGCTGGTCCGCCTGGGGTTCGCCGAACCCGAGGCGACGGAGCAGGCGCTGGCGCGGGTCGGGCTCGGCCCCGCGGAGGAGGTCGTCTCGGCTCTTGCCGACACGACTGACCCCGACCTGGCCGCGACCGCGTTGGCCCGCCTGGCCGAGGCGGTACGGGCACCCGCCGAGCTGCTCGACGCGCTGCGTCACTCGCACGCCTTCCGCAGCCGGCTGCTCGGCGTGCTCGGCACAAGCGCGGCACTCGGCGACCACCTCGTCGCTCACCCGGCCGACTGGTACGTCCTGGTCGACGACGAGCTCGCGACGGTGCGGCCGTCGCTGCTCGGCCTGCAGTGGCAGCTGCTCGACGCCGTCGGGGCGCAGCCGCAGCCGGTGACGGGCACTGCCGGCGCGCGCGCCGCCGGCACCGGCCCCGAGGTCGTGGCCGCGCTGCGGACGGCCTACCGGCGCTGCCTGCTCGGCCTGGCGGCGCGCGACCTGTCCGGCACGGTCGCCGTCGAGGACGTGGCGGGGGAGCTGGCCGACCTGGCCGCCGCAACGCTGAGCGCCGGTCTGGCCGTCGCGCTGGCGGGCCTGCCGGCGGAGGCGCCGGGCTGCCGGCTCGCTGTCGTCGGGATGGGCAAGGCGGGCGGCCGGGAGCTCAACTACGTCAGCGACGTCGACGTCGTCTTCGTCGCCGAGCCCGTCGACGGCGTCGCGGACGAGGACGCGCTCAAGACCGCCACGGCATTGGCCGCCGGGATGATGCGGGTCTGTGCCGAGGTCGCGTGGCCGGTCGACGCGGCGCTGCGGCCGGAGGGCAAGGCGGGACCGCTGGTGCGGACGCTGGCCAGCCACGACGCGTACTACCGGCGGTGGGCGAAGACGTGGGAGTTCCAGGCCCTGCTGAAGGCTCGTCCGATCGCCGGTGACGTGGCGCTCGGCAAGGAGTACGTCGATCTGCTCGCGCCGCTGGTCTGGGCGGTGGGCACGCGACCGCACTTCGTCGAGGACGTGCAGGCCATGCGCCGGCGGGTCGAGCAGACGCTCAAGGCGGACGAGGCCGACCGCGAGGTGAAGCTCGGCCGCGGCGGGCTGCGCGACGTCGAATTCGCCGTCCAGCTGCTGCAGCTCGTGCACGGTCGTGCGGACGAGAGCGTCCGCAGCGGCACGACCCTCGTGGCCCTCGACCAGCTCGCGGCCGGCGGCTACGTCGGCCGTGAGGACGCGCGGCACCTCGCCGAGGCGTACCGCTGGCTGCGGACGGCAGAGCACCGGCTGCAGCTGCAGCGGCTGCGCCGCACCCACCTGCTGCCCTCGGCCGAGGACGAGGCCGGGCTGCGGCGGATCGCGCGCGCGATGGGCTACCGGCGCGATGCGGTGCAGACGTTCTCGCGGGAGCGGGCCGGGTTCGGCCGTGAGGTGCGCCGGCTGCACGAGAAGCTCTTCTACCGGCCGCTGCTCGCTGCGGTCGCGCGGCTGCCGGCCGAGGAGGCGCGGCTCACGCCGCAGGCCGCCCAGGCGCGGCTGGAGGCGCTGGGCTTCAGCGACCCGCGCTCGGCGCTGCGGCAGCTCGAGGCGCTGACCGGCGGCGTGTCTCGGCGAGCGGCGATCCAGCAGACGCTGCTGCCGGCGATGCTCGGCTGGTTCGCCGACGCCGCCGACCCGGACGCCGGGCTGCTGTCGTTCCGGCAGGTCTCCGACGCCCTCGGCGGCACGCCCTGGTACCTCCGGCTGCTGCGCGACGAGGGCACCGCCGCGGAGCGGCTCGCCCGGCTGCTCGCGTCGTCCCGCTTTGTCGCCGACCTGCTCGCCCGTGCGCCTGAGGCGGTCCGCATGCTGGCCGACGACCACGAGCTGCAGCCGCGCCCTTCGCCCGCGCTGGAACAGGCGTTCACGGCGGTGGCTCGCCGGCGCGATGACTGGGAGGCATCCGTCGCGGCGGTGCGTGGCCTGCGCCGGCAGGAGCTGCTGCGGGTGGCGTGCGCCGACCTGCTCGCCCTGGTCGACCAGGTGACGGTCGGGCGGGCGCTGTCGCACGTCGCGTCCGCCACCGTCGCCGCCGCACTCGAGGTCGCGATGCGCAAGGTGGCGGCGGAACGGCGTGCGGACGTCCCCGTACGCCTCGCCGTCATCGCCATGGGCCGGCTCGGGGGAGAGGAGCAGGGGTACGGGTCGGACGCCGACGTGCTGTTCGTCCACGAGGCAGTCGGCGGGGTCAGCGAGGCGGACGCCGCGTCCGCCGCCCACGACGTCGCGCACGAGCTGCGCCGGCTGCTCGCCCTGCCCGCTCCGGACCCGCCGCTGACCGTCGACGCGGACCTCCGTCCGGAGGGGCGGCAGGGGGCGCTGACGCGCAGCCTCGCGTCGTACGCCGCCTACTACGACCGGTGGTCGCACGTCTGGGAGTCGCAGGCGCTGCTGCGGGCCGCCCACCTCGCCGGAGACGCGGAGCTGTCCCTGCGCTTCCTGGACCTGGTACGGCCGCTGCGCTGGCCACAGGGCGGGCTGACCGACGAGCAGGTGCTGGAGATCCGGCGCATCAAGGCCCGCGTCGAGAACGAGCGCATGAAGGGCGCCGACCCGACGCTGGCGCTCAAGCTCGGCCGCGGCGGCCTCGCCGACGTCGAGTGGACCGTCCAGCTGCTGCAGCTTCGGCACGCCTTCGAGATCCCCGGCCTGCGCACCACCTCCACGCTCGACGCGCTCGCCGCAGCCGCCGAAGCAGAGCTGGTCGGAGCTGCCGACGCCGAGGTTCTGGCGGTCGCCTGGGCCCTCGCCGCGCGCGTCCGCAACGCGCTCGTCCTGGTGCGCGGCCGGCCCGCCGTGGCGCTGCCGTCGAGCGGCCGCGAGCTCGCCGGAGTGGCCCACGCGCTCGGATACCCTGCCGGAGCCCAGGGCGAGTTCCTGGACGACTACCGCCGGGCGACCCGCCGGGCCCGGGCCGTTGTCGAGAGGGTGTTCTACGCGTGAGCGTCCGCACGGTGACCGTCGCCGACACGAGGTTCCTGCTCCGCGAGGAGGGCGCCGGGGACGGCGTCCCGGTCCTGCTCCTGCACGGCGTGCCCGAGACCTCGTCGGTCTGGCGCGACATCGCGCCTCGCCTTGCCGGTGGCCGCCGCGTCCTGGCGCCGGACCTGCCCGGCCTCGGCGGCTCCTCGTACACGGGGCCGTACGACGTGCCGTCGCTCGTCACGCAGCTGGCGGCCCTCATCGCGAGCGAGGTGGGCGGGCCGGTCGACGTGGTCGGCCACGACTGGGGCGGCTCGCTCGCGCTCGGCCTCGCCGGTGCGCGACCCGATCTCGTGCGGCGGCTGTGCGTCGCGAACGCGCCGTTCCGCCAGGTGCCGCTGCACCGCGCCGTCCACATCCCGTTCTTCGCGCTGCCGGTCGCGCCGGAGCTGCTGTTCCGCCTCGGCGGCCGCCGCGTCGTCGACCTCATGCTCACGATCGCGTGGCGGGCGCCCGAGCCGCTCGACGCCGAGCGCCGGTCGGAGTACGAAGCTGCGTACACGGCGCCGGCCAACGTGTCAGCGATGCTCGGCTACTACCGGGCCGCCGCCCGGCCGAAGCTCGCGGCCGCGCTGAGGCGGCAGAAGCCGGCCGGCGCGCCCCGGGTCAACGCGCAGAAGATGCTGGTCCTGTGGGGCGCGCTGGACCCCGTGCTGCCGCTGTCCACGGGCGAGTCGGTGGTCCGCGACCTCGGCCCCGACTGCGTCATGGTCACCGTCCCGGGGGCCGGCCATTTCGTCATCGAGGAGGCGCCGCAGGTGGTCGGCGACGTCCTGGGAGACTTCCTCGCCGACGAGGCCGACGAGCCGAAGCCGCCGCCGGCGAAGAAGCGTGCGCCGCGGAAGAAGGCGGTGCCGCGGTCGGCCGGCACGCCCTGACCCGCACCGAGTGGCGCGCGGGAGCGCTCGCCGCGGTCCTCGGCACGCTGCACCTGCTGCTGCTCCGGCCGACCGGCACCGACCTCGCCGCCCAGCTCGCCCGCGCCTCGTTCGCCCGCGCGCACCCGTTCACGCCCGTCGACCTGTCCTGGTACGGCGGCGTCCACCCGTACGGCTACTCCGTGCTCTCGCCGTACGTCATGGCCGCCGTGGGCGTCCGGCTCACCGGCTTGCTGGCCGCTGTCGCGGCCGCCGTCCTCCTGGCCCGCCTGCTGCGCAACACCCCGCACCCAGCGGCCGGCGCGTACCTCGGCGCGTTCTTCGCGCTGCCGGTCGCGCCGGAGCTGCTGTTCCGCCTCGGCGGCCGCCGCGTCGTCGACCTCATGCTCACGATCGCGTGGCGGGCGCCC
>JBHENF010000246.1:0-9954 GCA_046262175.1 Mycobacteriales bacterium | reverse complement strand
CGCCGCCGACCTGTCCGAGCGGCAGGCACTCGACCTGATGTTCCACGCGGGCGTCACGACCCGCGACGAGGTCACGAGCACGTCCGGCCGTGGCGTCGGCATGGACGTCGTACGGACGGCGATCCAGCAGGTCGGCGGGAGCGTCGACGTCAGCTCCACGCCCGGTCACGGTGCGGTCTTCCGGCTGAACGTCCCGTTGACCCTGGCGATCATGCCGGTGCTGGTGACGTGGAGCGGCGGTGGCCGGTACGCGGTCCCGCAGGTGCACCTGCGCGAGGTCACGCAGATCGACGCCGTCGACGTCGCTGAGAGAGTGGACGAGGTCGAGGGATCCCGGCTGCTGCGCCTGCGCGGCCGCCTGCTGCCACTGGTCGACCTCGCCGGGCGGCTCGGGGTGGAACCACAGCGCAGCGGCGGCCTCGTCGTCGTGGTGGTCGAGGCCGACGGCCGGCGGTTCGGCCTGCTCGTCGACGACGTCGGCGACACGGTCGACGCGGTCGTCAAGCCGCTGCCGCGACTCCTGCGCGGGGTGGCGGCCTACGCCGGTACGACGATCCTCGGCGACGGCCGCCCTGCCCTCGTGCTCGACGTGGCCGCGCTCGCCGCCGCGGCCGGCATCGGCGTGGCGACCGGCGCGGACGACACGGGCGCCGAGACCGCGCCGGCGGCCGAGGCCGCGGGGCTGCTCCTCGCCACCGCGCCCGACGGGGGGCGGTTCGCCGTGCGCGTGACCCAGGTGCGGCGGCTGGAGAGCTTCCCCGACGGCCGGATCGAACGGGCGGGAGATCTGGAGGTCGTGCAGTACGGCGACGTCCTTCTCCCACTCGTACGCGTCTTCGACGTGCTGCCCGAGCGCCGGCAGGTCGACCGCAGCAAGGCCCCGCTGCCAGCGCTCGACGCGATCGCGGCAGTCGTGTGCGACACGTCGACCGGACTCGTAGGTTTCGTCGTCGCCTCGATCGACGACGTCGTCCCTGAGCCGCAGGTGCCACGGCAGCCGGCCAGCCGGCGCGGTGTCGAGGCCTGCGTCGTGGTCGGGGAACGGGTAGCGGAGCTCCTCGACGTCGAGGTGCTGGCGGCCGATGCCGGCGTGAGTGCCCGGTGACAGCGCCCCTCGGCGACGTGCAGCTGTGCACCTTCGTCGTCGGTGGCCTGCTGCTGGGGCTGCCCGCAGCCGGCGTCTCCGAGGTGGTGCACGGGGAGGAGGTCACACCCGTCCCCCTGGCGCCGGCGGCGGTCCTCGGCCTGCTGAACCTGCGCGGGCGGATCGTCCCCGCCATCGACGCCCGGCTCCGGCTCGGCATGCCGCCGCGACCCGTCGGCGAGGAAGGCACGCACATCGTCGTGCGCGTCCGGGGAGAGCAGGTGAGCCTCGTCGTCGACCGGACCTCCGACGTCGTGTCCGTCGCCGCCGCGGACCGCGAGGACGTGCCGGAGACTGTGGGTCCGGAGATCCGCCGGCTGCTGACCGCGTCGCACCAGCGGACCTACGGTCTGCTGCTGGTGCTCGACCCTGAACTCGTCCTGTCCGACACCTGACCCGCGCGACGCAGAGGAGCTCTCCGTGCAGTCCCTCGTCATCGACGATTCGCGCGCCATGCGCCTGATCCTGGGTCGCATGCTGCGCGAACTGGGCTTCACCGTGGTCGAAGCCAGCAACGGACGCGAGGGCCTGGAACAGCTCGAGGCCGCAGCGCCCGATCTCGTCCTGGTGGACTGGAACATGCCGGAGATGTCGGGGATCGAGTTCCTCGAGGCGATGCGGCGGCCGCCGTACATCTCGTCGGCCAAGGTCGTGATGGTGACCACGGAGACGGAGATTCCGCAGGTCATCCGTGCACTGGGAGCCGGTGCCGACGAGTACCTCATGAAGCCCTTCACCAGGGAGGCCGTGCTCGACAAGCTCCACCTGCTCGGCTTCGAGGTCTGACGCGTGGACCTGCCGGCGCAGCAGGTCCACGTCCTGGTGGTCGACGACTCCGTCGTGATCCGGCGGGTGATCGCGCGCGCCCTCGAGCGGGACCCGGTGATCGCGCGGACCGATTTCGCGGGGAACGGTCGCCTGGCGCTCGCGAAGATCGCGCAGCGACGACCCGACGTGGTCGTCCTCGACATCGAGATGCCCGTCATGGACGGCTTCGAGACGCTGATGGAGATCCGGCGCCTCGAGCCGGACCTGCCGGTCGTGCTGTTCAGCAGCGTCGATGAACGGGTGGCGGCGGTGGCACTGGACGCCCTGTCGCTGGGCGCCACGGACTTCGTCGTCAAGCCGGTTGCCAGCGCCGTTGCGGATGCGGAGGCCTACGTCGAGGAGTACCTCACCCCGCTCGTCAAGGAACTGGGATCGTCGCGGCCGAAGCAGTCCGCTGCCGGCGGAACGAGCGCCGCGGTGCCCGCTGGACGACGGCCGGGGCGGGTCGACGCCGTCGTGCTCGGCGTCTCGACGGGCGGCCCGGACGCGCTTGCCACGCTGTTGCGCGCGCTGCCCGCTCGCCTGGCGGTCCCGCTGCTGGTCGTCCAGCACATGCCGCCGATGTTCACCCGGCTGCTCGCCGAGCGGCTGGACCGGCTGGGCGGGCTCGCGGTTCGGGAAGCCGAGCACGGGGAGGTG
Organism: Mycobacteriales bacterium; assembly: GCA_046262175.1. GTDB lineage: Bacteria > Actinomycetota > Actinomycetes > Mycobacteriales > SCTD01 > RYN-124. The sequence goes on along the minus strand of JBHENF010000246.1, from coordinate 7,343 downwards.
CTGCAGCCGTCGACTGTGTACCTGGCCCCAGGCGGGCGACATCTGCGGCTGGTGCGCGACGGGGCGGAGGTGCGGGTCGAGCTGACGGACGACCCGCCGGAGAACTCCTGCCGGCCCGCTGCCGACGTGCTCTTCCGGTCAGCTGTCGAGGCCTACGGTCCCGCCGTTCTCGCGGTCGTCCTGACCGGCATGGGCCAGGACGGACTGCGCGGCTGTCAGGCCGTGCGGGCGGCCGGCGGCCACGTACTCGTGCAGGACCCCGCCACCGCGGTCGTCGGCAGCATGCCGGGCTCCGTGCTCGACGCCGGCCTCGCCCACGCGTCACTGCCGATCGAGCTGCTCGTGCCCGAGCTCGTCAGCCGTCTCGGGACCTCCGGGTGAGCCTGTCGCCGGACGACTACGGCTTCGTCCGGCAGCTGGTCGCGCAGGAGAGCGCGCTGGCGCTGGGCGAGAACAAGGCCTACCTGGTGGAGGCTCGGCTCGCCCGGATCGCGGAGCGCGAGGGGTGCGCCTCCGTCGCGGAGCTGATCGGCCGGTTGCGGACGGGCACGGTGGCGCTGCGCGACGACGTGGTCCAGGCGATGACCACCAACGAGACCTCCTTCTTCCGCGACGTCCACCCCTTCGAGGCGCTGCGGGACGTCGTGCTGCCGCAGGTGCTGGCCGCTCGCGGGCGCGCCTCGGTCTGGTCCGCGGCCGCGTCGACCGGGCAGGAGGCGTACAGCATCGCCATGCTCGCTGCCGACAGCTTTCCCGGCGCCCCCATCTCGGTGCTGGCGACGGACCTGTCCCGCGACGTGCTCGCGCGTGCGGAGGCCGGTGTGTTCAGCCAGCTCGAGACCAACCGCGGCCTGCCCGCTGCGGCGCTCGTGCGGCACTTCGAGCGGGCGGGCGCGGGCTGGCGGGTTCGGGACCCCATTCGCGCGCGGGTCCAGTTCCGGCAGCTCAACCTGGCCCGTCCGTGGCCGTTGCTGCCGTCCATGGACGTCGTGCTGCTGCGGAACGTGCTGATCTACTTCGACGCTGACGCCAAGCGCGCCGTTCTGGCACAGGCCGCGCGGATCCTGGCTCCGGGTGGTGTGCTCTTCCTCGGCGGCGCCGAGACGACGTACGGCCTCGACGAGACCTGGGAGCGTGTGCAGGTGGGACGGACCTCGTTCTACCGGCCGGCACGAGTTGAAGGAGGGCGGTGACGGCGGTGGAGGACGACATCCAGGAGATCGCGACGAGCATCTGGGAGACGCTGTTCAGCGCGCCGCTGGAGCGCACCGACTCCGCCCATGACGTGCCGGAGCCGGTGGTGACCGGGTGCGTGACGATCGAGGGCGCGTGGAACGGCGCGGTCATGTTCCGGTGCGAGCAGGCCCTGGCCCAGGTCCTCGCGGGCGAGCTGTTCCAGTCGCCGTCACCCACCGCGGACGAGGTGCGGGACACGGTCGGCGAGCTCACGAACATGCTCGCCGGAAACGTGAAGGCGCTACTGCCGGACCCCTCGAGGATCTCGTTGCCGACGGTCGCCTTCGGCGGCGACTACGAGCTGCGGGTGCTCGGTACCGCCACGATCGAGCAGGTCGGCTTTCGCTGCGGTGACCGTACGCTGAGGGTGAGCTTGCACCGGGGCGGCCCGGTAGAGGCGACATGACCGAGCCCGGTGCGACCCACGAGCGCCGCGGCCCGGACCGGGTCCGGGTGGCGACGGTGCTCGTCGTCGACGACTCGAGCACCATCCGGCGGATCCTGCGCCGCGACCTCGAGGCCGCCGACTACCGCGTCGCTGAGGCGCCGGACGGCGAGGCCGGGTTGGCGGTCTGCCGTGCGCTGAGACCGGATCTGGTGCTGCTGGACGTCGACATGCCGGTCCTCGACGGCATGGCGACGCTGGAACGCATGCAGGCGGACCCCGACCTCCGGCACCTGCCGGTGCTGTTCCTGACCGCCCGAACGAGTGGTGGTGAGGCCGCCCGCGGCCTCAGCCTGGGCGCGCACGACTACCTGAAGAAGCCGTGCGACCAGGCCGAGCTGCTGGCCCGGGTGGGCGCCGCGCTGCGCCAACGTGCCCGCGAGCAGGGGCTCGCGTCGCGCGCGCAGGAGCTGGCCGACCTGAGCACCACCGACGCGCTGACCGGTGTGCGCAACCGGCGCGGCCTCGAGCAGCTGCTGGGGACCATGGCGCGTGAGCGAGACCTCGGCGTCGTCATCATCGACCTCGACCACTTCAAGCAGGTCAACGACACGGAAGGGCACATCGCTGGTGACGCGGTTCTCGCCGTCGTCGCCGCTCGACTGCGCGCCGCCTGCGGGAGCGAGGCGACCGTCACCCGTTGGGGCGGCGAAGAGTTCGTCGCGCTCGCGCCCGACTGCACAGCTGGTGCCCTCAGCGACCTCGCCGAGCGCCTGCGCAGCTCGGTCGCCTCGACGCCGGTCGCCGTCGGCGGCCCTCGCCCGCTCGCCGTCACCGTCAGCATCGGGACCGCCGTGGGCTCCGCGGGTTCGTTCCCGGCCCTGCTCGACGCCGCCGACGCCGCCCTGTACGAGGCGAAGTCGGCCGGTCGTGATCGCGTGGTGTCGGCAGCCGTCGACCCGTGAGCGACTCCTCGGGCCGGCCGACGTCGGGACAGACGGGGGTGGGCGCTTCGGCGGGCCTCGCTGCTGAGGGGCTGGCCGCGGACGGCCTGGCAGAGCTGGTGTTGCGCCGCACCTCCGCCTTCGTGGTGCTGCTCGGCGAGCGCCTCGAGGTTCTCGACGTCAACGCCGCCGCGCTGCAGGCCCTCGGCTGCGCTGCGGCCGACGTCGTGGGCCGGGACGCGACGGCCGTCCTGTGCCAACCGCGGCAGGCGGTCGACCTGCTGCACGCGCTCCGGCGGATCACGCTGACCGGCGAGCCGAGCGGCCACGAGCACGAGCTTCCGACGGAGCAGCGGACCTCCGTGGCGTGGACGTCATCGCTGGTCAGCGATGATCCACAGCGGCTCGCCTGCGTGGGGGTCGATGTGACAGCGGCGCGGCACGAGGCGGAGGACGCGCTGACGCGGGCGATGACCGACGAGCTCACCGGCCTGCCGAACCGTGCGCACCTGCTCAAGGCGCTGAACACGATGTCCGGCACTGGTGTGTCGGTGCTGTTCTGCGACCTCAACGCGTTCAAGGCCGTCAATGACACCCACGGACACGCTGCGGGAGATGCCGTCCTCGTGGAGGTCGCTCGGCGGCTTCGGCGAGCTGTCCGAGGTGAGGACCTCGTCGCGCGCCTCGGCGGCGACGAGTTCGTGATCCTCGCGCCGCCGGACCCGAGGGCGAGCCCGGAGGGCCTCACCCGTCGCGTCCTGTCCGCGATGCGCCAGCCCATGCTTCTCGCAGGAGGCGTCGTCGTCGTCGTGGGCGTCTCCGTGGGCATCGCGCAGATGCAGCCCGGCCAGGACCCGGATCAGGTGCTGCGGCTGGCAGACGCGTCCATGTATCGCGCCAAGTCGCTACGGCGGAGCGTGTCCGGACGTGTCACCCGCGCGACCTGAACGCGAGCCCGCGCCGCCGGTCGCGCGCCGGAAGGGGTCACTTCTGATCATCTTCCGGCCCTTTCGCTCACCTTGTCCCGCGCAGCAAGGATGCTGCGAGCGGGAGGCCCCATGGGCGCGGACCGGTCGGGACTGCAGCAGGCGGGCGCAGCGCGCCCGCCGTCCCTCGCCGGGACCGGCCCCGTGCCGCAGCAGCGACCCGGCCCGGACGATCGGCGCACGACCCTGCCGTCAGCCTCGGCGGACGTCGACGGCGGAGCTTCGGCCTCCCGAGCGCAGCCGCAGACCGGTCGCCGCCTGACCGCACTGCTGGTCCTCGCCGTCCTCATGCTGGTGGCCGGCTCCGCGGTCCTGCTGTGGCGCAGTCAGGACGCCTCCGTGCAGGACCTCCAGCAGCGGATCGCCGATCGCGCCAACGGCGAGGCGCGCCTGGTTGCTGCCTTCAACGAGGACGTCCTGCACCGCGAGGCGCTGCTCGGCCGCCTCGGCCTCGGCGGCCCGGCGCCGCAGGAGGCGTTCGAGCAAGCGATCCGCGACGACGCGCTGCCCGCGGCAGTGCTGCTCGACGCCACGGGCGTGGCGCTCGCCGTCTACCCGCGCACGCCCGGCGTCGTGGGCACGAACCTCGCCAGCCGGTACGACCACCTGCGCAGGGCTGTCGCCGGTACGGCCGCGGTGTCGAACGTCGTGCCGAGTGCTGCGCTCGCAGATCCCGTCGTCGGCTACGCCACTCCGTACGACACGCCTTCGGGACGGCGCGTCCTCAGCGGTGCCTACCGCATCTCCGCGACCCCGCTGCCGGCGTACCTGCGTTCCGTTTCCTCCTTGCGCGGCAACGTGGTGCACCTGATCGACGGTGCCGGGGTCGTGATCGAGTCCACGGAGCCCGCGCACGTGGGCGGCCAGACGCTGCAGCAGCGCGACCCCGCGCTGTGGAAGGCGCTTCGGCAGCATCGCAGGGGCTACACCGCCGACGACCGCTACTACTACGCGGTTGCCGACGTTCCCGGGAGTGACTGGCGCGTCGTCCTGGTCGTCCCCGAGGCCGTCGTGCTGGCGCCCGTGCAGGGCACGACCAGCTGGTTGCCGTGGCTGCTGCTCGGTGTCGGAACGTTCGGCGCCCTCATCCTGATCGGCTTGCAGTCAAGGCTTCTGCGCAGCAGGCACCGGCTGTTCGCTCTCGCGCACACCGACGAGCTGACCGGCCTACGCACCCGCCGGTGCGCCGATGAGCGGCTCCGCGAGCTGAGCGCCGCTGAGGTGGAGACGACGGTCCTGCTCCTCGACCTCGACCACTTCAAGCGCATCAACGACACCTTCGGGCACAGCTCCGGCGACCGGGCTCTCCAGCACGTCGCGGAGGGGATCCGCGAGGTCCTGCGCCCAGCCGACCTGGCCGCCCGGTGGGGAGGGGAGGAGTTCCTCGTCGTGCTTCCTGAGCTCGACCTGGAGCAGGGGCGTGTCGTCGCCGAGCGGCTGCTGGCCCGTCTGCGGGAGGACCCCGTCACCCTCGGGCGGGAGGACGAGATCACCCTGAGCGCAAGCGTGGGCGTCGCCAGCGGCCGGGCCTTCCAGACCGAGGTTCTCGTCCACAGCGCTGATCGCGCGATGTACAAGGCGAAGGCCGCGGGACGGGGTCGGGTCCACACGTCGGCCGTGCTGACGGCGGCACGCTGAGCCGCCGGACGGATGCTCCGGTTCCGCCGTACACCGCGGCAAAACCACCCGAACGGGTCAGCACCGGACGCGTCCGGGCGCTACACCGGACCGGCGCCGGCGCCGATGCACCTGACATGCGGATCTCTCGGCGCGCGGCTGCACCGGTGCAGCCGGCTGCCCGACCGGTCTCCATCAGCCCCGACGACGTCCTGCGCCAGAACGAGCGCAGCCGCGGCGGGCTGCTCATCGAGGAGCAGAGCCCGGTGACGGTGTCGCAGGTCGACCTCGGGGAGAGCCTGGTGCCGCAGATCCGCGCGCTGCTGAGCAAGTCCTAGCAGGGCACCCGGTCGGGGTGACTGCCTCGACTCCCTTCGGCGCATGCGCCGAGAGCGACACTTCCGTCACCGGCTGTGGATATGACCCTCCGTGCGGTGTTCACTAGGACCGGCAGGTCGCCGGTACCTGCGTGCGCTGCGGCCTTCGAGGAGCCCCATGTCCATCGACACCCCGCCGGCGAAGACGCGCGCCAAGGCGCCGCGGCAGGCAGCGCCTGTCGACAGCGGCGCAGGCACGGACGCGACCGACCTGCTCGCCGCGCTGAACTCGCTGGTGGCCGGCGACTTCGGCGTACGCCTCGAGCCCCGCGGTGGGGTCATGGGGCAGGTGGTGGAGCGCGTCAACGCGCTCGCCGCGCTCAACGAGCGCCGCACCCGGGAGCTCGTCCGGGCCAGCCGCGTCATCGGCCGTGAGGGCCGCATGACCGAGCGCCTGGACGAGGTCGGCGCGGACGGCGACTGGAGCACGGGCGCCGCCGCGGTCAACAGCCTGATCGACGACCTCGTACGACCGACGACCGAGGTCGCCCGCGTCATCGCGGCCGTCGCCGAGGGCGACCTGTCGCAGCAGATGGCGCTGGAGATCGCCGGGCAGCCGGTCAAGGGCGAGTTCCTGCGCATCGGCACCACGGTCAACACGATGGTCGACCAGCTGTCCTCGTTCGCGGACGAGGTCACCCGCGTCGCGCGCGAGGTGGGTACGGAGGGCAAGCTCGGCGGGCAGGCCCAGGTGCGGGGCGTCTCCGGTGTGTGGCGCGACCTGACGGAGTCGGTGAACTCCATGGCCGGCAACCTGACCAGCCAGGTGCGCAACATCGCGCAGGTCACCACCGCCGTCGCGCAGGGCGACCTCAGCCAGAAGATCACGGTCGACGCTCAGGGCGAGATCCTGGAGCTCAAGTCGACCGTCAACACCATGGTCGACCAGCTCTCGTCGTTCGCGGACGAGGTCACCCGCGTGGCCCGCGAGGTGGGTACGGAGGGCCGCCTCGGCGGGCAGGCCCAGGTGCGCGGCGTCTCCGGCACCTGGCGCGACCTCACCGACTCGGTCAACTCCATGGCGTCGAACCTCACCGGCCAGGTCCGCAACATCGCGCAGGTGGCCACTGCCGTCGCCCGTGGCGACCTCAGCCAGAAGATCACGGTCGACGCCAAGGGCGAGGTCGCGGCCCTCGCCGACACCCTCAACACGATGGTCGACCAGCTGTCCTCGTTCGCGGACGAGGTCACCCGCGTCGCCCGCGAGGTGGGTACGGAGGGCAAGCTGGGTGGACAGGCCGACGTCCCCGGCGTCGGCGGCACCTGGAAGGACCTCACCGACTCGGTCAACTCCATGGCCGGCAACCTGACCAGCCAGGTCCGCAACATCGCGCTCATCGTCACCGCGGTGGCCAGGGGCGACCTGACGCAGAAGATCACCGTCGACGCCAAGGGCGAGGTCGCCGCCCTGGCCGACACCATCAACTCGCTGACCGACACGCGGCAGCTGTTCGCGGAGCAGGTGACCACCGTGGCCCGTGAGGTCGGCACCGAGGGCAAGCTGGGCGGTCAGGCCGACGTGCCCGGAGTGGCCGGAACGTGGAAGGACCTCACGGACAACGTCAACGGCATGGCCGCCAACCTCACGGCCCAGGTCCGCAACATCGCCCAGGTGACGACGGCTGTGGCGCAGGGTGACCTGTCGCAGAAGGTCTCGGTGGACGTCAAGGGCGAGACGCTCGAGCTGAAGTCGACGATCAACACGATGGTCGACCAGCTGTCGTCGTTCGCCGACGAGGTCACGCGCGTGGCCCGCGAGGTCGGCACCGAGGGCAAGCTCGGCGGCCAGGCGCAGGTG
>JBHENF010000245.1:0-11253 GCA_046262175.1 Mycobacteriales bacterium | reverse complement strand
CCGTCGCCTGGAGGTGACGCTGCCCGCCGGACTCGGCGCTGGCGCGGCACCGGCCAAGAAGCAGGGCGGACCGCGCAAGGCCGGCGCCGGCGCGGGTGGCGCGAAGGCCTCCGGCGACTCGCTCACGTCGCCGATGCAGGGGACGCTCGTCAAGGTCGCCGTCGAGGACGGTGCGACGGTCGCAGAGGGCGACCTCGTGGTGGTCCTCGAGGCGATGAAGATGGAGCAGCCGATCACGGCGCACAAGGCCGGGACCGTAAGCGGCCTGAGCGCCGCTGTGGGCGAGGTCGTCACCGCTGGCTCGACGATCTGCGACATCAAGGACTGAGCCATCCCGCAGGTCCCGCGACCGACCTGTACGCCCGACCAGCAGCGCGCACTGCGCGCCGGGACACGGCACCAGCCGCAGCTAAAGCGCAGCCAATCGGCCGAAGTCGACGGCGAGCGTGGTGCCCGTTACGAACCGAGCATCCGTCGAACAGAGGAAGGCAATGGCCGCAGCGACGTCCTCCGGCTGCCCGACCGGCCCGTCAAGCTTCTCCACGCCAGAAGCGATGTTCGGGTTCGACCAGAGCAACGGCGTGTCGATAGCACCCGGCGCGACGGCGTTGACGCGGATGCCCGCGCCTGCGACCTCGATGCTGAGAACGCGAGTGAAGGCCTCGAGTGCAGCCTTGGAAGCGGCATAAGGTGCGACGAGCGCCGTGCTCCGCTGCGCGTGCACCGAGCTGACGTTCACGATCGAGGCACCGGACCTCATGTGCGGCAGGCACAGGCGCGCGAGCCGATAACCGGCGGTGAGATTCGTCGCCAGCACCTTGTCCCACACGTGCTCCTCGGTCTCGACGACGGAGGTGAACGACATGACGCCGGCGTTGTTCACTAACAGGTCGATGTGCGCCTGCTCCTGCAGCACGCGCGCGACTGCGGTCTCCGAGTCTTGCCGCGAGCTGACGTCGCAGTGGATGAACCGCACGAGACCGCCGGCGGCCGCGACGACGGCCTCGCCGCCGTCCCGGTTGACGTCGAGCGCATAGACGGTCGCACCCTCCCGAGCCAGCAGCAGCGCGGTAGCGCGGCCGATACCGGACGCCGCGCCCGTCACCACGCACACCTTCTGGTCGAACCGCCCGCTCATCAGGTCCCTCACTCACGACGTCCGCCACTGGGCGCTCGTTCGAGAGTAGTGATCGCTGCGCCGACCTCAGGGGCACGGCTCCCGGGCGTCGACGTCCGGTTGTCCCATCCGCAGGGTGTCGGCCTGGCCGTACACGCGCCAGGACCGCCAGCACACGAACACGAGCAGGACGAGCGCGCCGAAGGCGAGCATGACCAGCAACCAGTTCGTCACGTCGAAGCGCGAGCCCTTGTCCCAGGTCCGTCGGAACAGGTCGGCGCAGCCGAGAGCCGTCGAGGCGAACGCGATCAGGAGGTACCCGCCGGCGATCGATAGCAGGTGCATCTGCTCGACGTTCTCCTGGTCGGCGGTGTGTGCCCAGTTCTCCCAGAACAGCAGCGGGCAGTCGTGCCCCTCGAGGGACACGTGCCGGTTGACCCGGCGTTCGATGCGGCGCAGCCAGCTACCGGCGCGGAGCATCCGGATGACCTCCGCGAGCCAGGTGTTGAGCGCGAAGTAGCAGACGAACGGTATGAGCACGAGGAAGATCGGGATCGACGAGCCGATGTCGTCCTTGCGCAGCGACGTCCCTGTGGCGGCCAGGATGGCGATCGCCGCGCCACCGAAGGTCAGGGCCGCCTGCTGCGCCGATATAGAGGCGAGGATCTCGTCCCGGAGCGTTCGGTACTCCTCCATGAGCAGCTGCACCGCCTCCAACGCGACGGACGGCGGCGCGCCCAACGGGGGCCGCCTGGCGCGGGGTGGCTTCTTGAGCTTCGACAAGCGGACGGGGAGCATCCGCGGAGAATTGCACCGCTTCCGCCGAGTCGTGCTCGTTCTGCGGAACTACCTGGGCTGTCGGGCGCTCGCGCGGTACGACGAGACAGCTCAGACGTCGTGGAGCATCAGCTGCCGCGCCGCCTCCGTCAGCGAGCCGGACAGCGACGGGTAGATGGCAAACGTGTGCGCAACCTGGTCGGCGGTCAGCCCGTGCTGCACGGCGAGCGACAGCGACAGGATGAGCTCGCTGGCGCGCGGCGCGACGACGACACCGCCGAGGACGGTGCCCGACCCCGGCCGGCAGAAGACCTTCACGAAGCCGTCGGTGATGCCCTGCATCTTCGCGCGCGCGTTCGTGCCGAGCGGCAGCGTGACCGTCAACGCCTGCACGGCGCCGGATTCGACCGCCGTCTGCGAAACGCCCACGGACGCCACCTCCGGATCGGTGAACACGTTGGCGGCGACCGTCCCGAGACGCAGGGGCGACACCGCCTCGCCCAGCGCGTGCCACATGGCGATCCGCCCCTGCATCGCCGCCACCGACGCGAGCATCAGCACGCCGGTGCAGTCGCCGGCCGCGTAGACGCCGGGAGCGGTCGTACGGGACACCCGGTCGACCTGCACGAAGCCGCTGTCGGTGAGCGTCACTCCGACCTCCTCGAGCCCGAGCCCGGCGGTGTTCGGCACCGATCCCACCGTCATGAGCGCGTGGCTGCCGGCAACGGTCCGCCCGTCCGTCAGCGTCACGACGACGCCGTCGCCGGCGCGAGCGACCGAGGCTGCCCGTCCGCGTACGACGTCCATCCCCCGCCGCTCGAACACCGTCTGCAGCAGCTCGGCCGCGTCGCTGTCCTCGCCCGGGAGCACCCGCTCCCGCGACGACACCAACGACACCTGGCAGCCCATGGCGAGGTAGGCGTTGGCGAACTCCGCGCCCGTCACGCCGGACCCGATGACCACGAGGTGGGACGGCAGCTCGGGCAGGTCGTACAGCTGGCGCCAGTCGAGGACCCGCTCGCCGTCAGGCTCCGCGCCGCCGACCACCCGAGGCCGCGCACCGGTCGCCACGAGCACCACGTCGGCCTCGACCACCTCGTCGCCGACCTCGACCTTGCCGCCGCCACGCAGGCACGCCTCGCCCTGCAGCAGCGTCACGCCCTCGCGGCTGAGCCGCCGGGTGATGTCGGCGGACTGCGCCAGCGCGAGCGTCTTCACCCGTGCGTGCACCTCCGCGATCGACGCGGTCACCGCCCCGTCAGAGTGCACGCCCACGCGGTCGGCGTGCGACAGCGACGTCATCGCCTCGCTCGTCGCGATGAACGTCTTCGACGGCACGCAGTCGGACAGGACGCACTGGCCGCCCACGCCGTCGCGGTCCACCAGCGTCACCTCGGCACCGAGCTGCACGGCCACCAGCGCCGCCTCGTACCCGGCGGGTCCGCCTCCGACGATCGCGATGCGTGTCACGCCACCATCGTCCCACTTGTCCGCCGCTAGTCTGCCGCCCATGGCGCTCTACGCGGCGTACGGCAGCAACTGCGACCCCGCGCAGATGCTGATCCGCTGCCCGCACTCCCCGGCGGCCGGCACCGGCTGGCTCGAGGGCTGGCGCCTCACGTTCGGCGGCGAGGACCTCGGCTGGGAGGGCGCGCTCGCAACGATCGTCCAGGCGCCCGACGAGCATGTCTTCGTCGCGCTGTACGACGTGACGGACGGCGACGCGGCAGCCCTCGACGCGTGGGAGGGCGCCGACACCGGCCTCTACAGCAAGCTCAAGGTCCGGGTGCACACCCTGCAGGGCGACCACCTGGTCTGGGTGTATGTGCTGGACGGGTACGAAGGCGGCCTGCCGTCGGCGCGCTACCTCGGCGTTCTCGCGGATGCCGCCGAGGCCGCCGGCGCTCCGGACGACTACGTCGCCGAGCTCCGCTCGCGTCCCTGCACGTCCTCCGGGATCTGAGGCACCGCCGGCTCCCCCGGCACCGCACGGCGGCGACGGCCCTCCTCGGACACGACGACTGCCACCGCGAGCACCGTCATCGCACCCCCGATGACCGCCGTCGTCGTGACGTCCTCGCCGACGAACAGCGCGCCGAGCAGGACCGCGACGACCGGGTTCACGTACGCGTACGTCGACACCTTCGACACGGGCGCGACGCCCAGCAGCCAGGAGTAGGCGGTGTACGCGACGAGGGAGCCGAAGACAACGAGGTAGAGCAGGGCGAGCGCCGAGGACAGCTCGACGTCAGCCGGATGCAGTCGCTCGTGCCGGGCCAGTCCGACCACCAGCAGCCCGACTGCGCCGGCCGCCATCTCGGCCATGGAGGCGACCAGCGGCTCGCGCGGCATGTCCAGGCGCGTCGCCAGGTAGGAGCCGATCGACCACAGCAGGCTGGACCCGAGCACCACCGCCGCCGGCCCGAGGCTGACGTCGCCGGGGCGCGCGCCGGGGCCGAGCAGCACGGCGAGCCCGACGAATCCGATCCCGACTCCGAGCAGCGTCCGGCGGGCCGGCCGGTCGCGGTCGAGCATCCGCAGCAGCACCACCCAGAGCGGCACGGCAGCCACCAGGAGCGCGGCAAGCCCGGAAGGCAGTCCCCGCTCCTCGGCCAAGGTGACGCCGCCGTTGCCGCCGGTCAGCAGCAGGACGCCAACCAGGGCCGCGTTGCCGTACTGGCGCCGGCTGGCGTGCAGCGCGCGACGCCCCCGCCGCACCAGCAGGTAGGTGCCCAGCAGCAGCACCGCGGTCGTGAAGCGAGCGCTGGCCGAGAGCAGGGGCGGGAGCGACTCCACGACGTACCGAATGGCGAGGTATGTCGAACCCCAGATGACGTAGACGATCCCGAGGGCGGTCCAGACCTTCCAGCCGGGCGCCGCCGTCACGTGGCGGTGAGAGCGGCGACCGCGGCCGTGACCAGGACGCGGACCCCGGTGCCGAGCGCGGCCTCGTCGACGTCGAACTGCCCCTGGTGCAGGTCGACCGGCCGCTCCGACCCCGGCGGCTTCACGCCGAGCCGGGCCATCGCTCCTGGCGTGTGGTCGAGGTACCACGCGAAGTCCTCGCCGCCGAGCGACTGCACGGTCGGCACTGCAGCGCCCGGACCGAGAGCGGTCTTCACAGCAGCCGTCAGCAGCGACGTCGCGGACGGGTCGTTGACCACCGGTGGCACACCGCGCAGGTAGCTGACCTCGGCCCGCGCGCCGTAGGGCAGCACCAGCCCGTCCACGACGCGCCGCACCAGCTCCGGCGCGTCCTGCCACGCAGCCTTGTCCAGCACGCGCAGCGTTCCGCGCAGCAGCCCCTCGCGCGGGATCGCGTTGTGCGCGACCCCGGCGCCGATGTGGCCCCACACCAGCGCAAGCCCGGCCCGCGGGTCGACGAGGCGGGACAGCGCGGCCGGCAGCCCGGTGGCGACGGTGGCCAGCGCGTGGACCAGGTCAACGGTGTTGTGCGGCCGCGAGGTGTGGCCCCCCGGGCCCGTGAGCTTCACCTCGACGGCGTCCGCGGCGGCGGTGATGGCGCCTTGCTTCAGGCCGACGCGACCGATCTCGAGGGCGGGGTCGCAGTGCAGGGCGAAGATGGCGCTGGCGTCGGCGAGCCAGCCTTCCGCGATGACGTCGAGCGCGCCGCCGGGCATCACCTCCTCAGCTGGCTGGAACAGCAGCCGGACCCGGCCGGGCAGGAGATCAGCCACCCCGTTCAGGGCGAGCCCGGCCCCGAGCAGCACCGTGGTGTGCACGTCATGCCCACAGGCATGGCTGACACCTGGGACCGTGGAGCGGTACGGGACGTCCTTCTCGTCCGGCAGCGGCAGCGCGTCGATGTCGGCACGCAGCAGGACCAGCGGCCCGTCGCCGCTGCCGATGTCGCAGATCAGCCCCGTGCCGCCGCCGAGTACCTTCGGCACCAGCCCCGCGCGCTCGAGCTGCTCCACCAGGTAGGCCGTCGTCGCGAACTCGCGACGGCCCAGCTCCGGGTTCGCGTGCAGGTGCCGTCGTACGACGGACAGCTCGTGCTCGTGCTCCTCGAGCCACGCCTGCGCGACGGCCGGGCCGGTGGTCTTGCTCACGACACGGCTCCGGGCGCCCCGGCCTCACCGGTCGCGGACGCGGGCTCGAGCGTCGGCAGGCAGTTGCGCTCGCCGGTCGCGAACTCCTGCAGCAGGCTGTCGACGACGGCCGTCAGATCGCCGCCACTAGCGGCCGCCACGGCCCGCTGCCGCTGGTACGACGCGCCGCCCTCGAGGATCTCGTGCACGAGGTCGAGCTGCTCCGCGCAGCCCAGCCGCTGAGCTGTCGGCTGCAGCTCGTGCACCAGCTCGGCAAGCGACTCGCGCAGCGGCCGTACGTCGTTGTTCTCGCCGTAGATGACGTCCGCATCCAGCCCGTACCGCGCGGCGCGCCACTTGTTCTCCCGCATCACCCAGCCCTTGGGCATGGGCAGCGTGTAGCCCTTGTCGAGCTCGCGGTCGAACACGTCGACCAGGCACTGCGACAGCGCCGCGACCATCCCGATCTCGCCGATCGTGGACAGCCCGTCGCAGATCCGCAGCTCCACCGTCCCGAACGTCGGGTGCGGCCGGATGTCCCACCACACCTCCTTGATGGAGGCGATGGTGCCGGTCTTGATCAGCGTCTCCATGTACTCCTCGAACTGCTCCCAGCCGGTGAGCTGGAACGGCAGCCCGGCAGTGGGCAGCTGCTCGAAGACCTTCGAGCGGGCGGACGCGAGCCCGGTGTCGTGGCCGATCCAGTACGGCGACGACGCGGACAGCGCCAGGAAGTGCGGGATGTACCCGGTCAGGGCGTTGACGATCGGAATGACCTTCTCCGGCGCGCGCACGCCGACGTGCACGTGCACGCCGAAGATCTGCAGCTGACGGGCGAGCCACTGCATCTTGTCCAGCAGCGAGAAGTAGCGCGGGTTCGGGCTGAGCTCCTGGCTGGACCACTCCGTGATCGGGTGGGTGCCGGCGCACATGAGCCCGAGCCCGAGCTTGTCAGCCTCGGCTCGGACGTCGTCGATGGTCGCCGACAGGTCGCCCATCGCCTCCTCGACCGTCCCGCAGATGCCGGTGATGACCTCGATCGTGGACTGCAGCAGCTCGTACTTCGCCTTGGGGTGCTCGCCGCCGTCCGGCGACATCGCGCCGAGGATCTCGTTCGCGCCGCTGCGCAGCTGGCGCGTCTCGCGGTCGACGAGCTGCAGCTCCCACTCCACGCCGAGGCTGGAGCGGACCGAGGACTCGAACGGGATGCGCAAGGCAGCTCCTTTGCAGCGTTCCTCGACCCTACCCAGCGGGCCTGCCGAGGACCCTGACCATCCGGTCCACGTGGTCGCTGTACACGGCATCGCACCCGAGCGCGAGCAGCGCGCGGATCCGGCGCTCGCTCTGGGCGTCCCACCCGAACGCCAGCAGCCCCGCCTCGTGCACCAGGTCGACGAGCGCCTTCGTCCACCGCCGTCGCCGCAGGTTGACCGCCGTGCCGCCGCCCTCGCGCACGCTCCGCAGGTGCGCCGGCCAGCCGTCCGCGAGGTGCTGCTTGCGGGTGTCGGACACCAGCCGGACGTCGGGGTCGACCGAGCGCCAGCGCAGCGGCCCCAGGCCCCAGCCGCACAGCCAGAGCCGGCTCGGGTCGTGCCCTGCAGCGCGCGCGACCTCGAGGACGGCCCCCGCCGAGCGACCGTCCTTCAGGTCGAGCGACAGGTCGAGGTGGGTCCCGCACGCGTCGTACAGGTCGGCCAGCCGCGGCAGCCCCGTCTGGTCCGCACGCAGCGTGCCGATCGGCCGGCGTCGCAGCGCCCCGCCGTGGTGCAGGACCGGGACGGCGTCGGAGGTCATCCAGACGTCGGTCTCGATGCCGCGCGCGCCCATCTCGAGCGCGAGCCGGAACCCTCGCAGCGTGTTGTCCGGTGCGTGCGCCCGCGCCCCCCGGTGCGCGAACCCCAGCGGCAGGTCCGTCCGCGTCACACCGATGAGCCTGCCACCACCCGAACGTCTCATCTTCGGAAAAGCATGATCGACCGGCTGCCTCGCGCCGGTACGGTCGCGCCGTCATTCGTACGAGGGGGAACGTCTGTGACCGGTCTTGCTCGGTTCGTCCTGCGCCATCGCGCCCTGGTCGCCGTCTTCTGGCTGCTCGTGGTCATCGCCGGCGTGGCCACGTCGGCGAAGACGGTCGACCGGCTGACCGTGGACTTCTCGCTGCCGGGGCAGCCGGGCTACGAGACGTCGCGGCAGATCCTGGACAGCTACGGCAACGGCGCCGACTTCGGCACGGCCGTCGTGGCGGTCACCGTGCCCCCGGGCACCACGGTGGCGGCGCAGCGGGCGAAGGTGGATGGCCTGTTCAACGCCGTCGAGGAGGCGTACCCGCAGTACCGCGTCGCGTCGCCCACCAACAGCGGCGACGAGCACCTGGTCACGAAGGACGGCCGCACCGCGTACGCCGTCGTCACCGACAAGGAGTTCACCAGCTTCACCGACAAGCCCAACTTCGTCGTGATGAAGGAGTTCCTCGCGCAGCAGGCGACGTCGACCGGCCTCACCGTCCGGACGACGGGCTACAACGAGCTGGCCCTGGGCAACTCCGCGGACGACGAGCAGGCGCCGAGCCTGCTGGCCGAGACGCTGCTGGGCGGCGTCGGCGCGCTCGTCGTGCTGCTGTTCGTGTTCGCGTCCTTCCTGGCCTTCCTGCCGCTGGTGATCGCGGCCGTCTCGATCCTGTCGACGTTCCTGTGCGTCCTGGCGCTGAGCTACCTGACGGACATGAGCTTCGTCGTGCAGTTCCTCATCGCGCTGGTCGGGCTCGGGGTCGCCGTCGACTACTCGCTGCTGGTCGTGAACCGATGGCGTGAGGAGCGCGAGCACGGTCGGGACAACGCCGAAGCCGTCGTCGAGGCCATGCGCACGGCCGGTCATGCCGTCCTCGCCTCCGCCGGAACGGTCGCCGTCTCGCTGCTGGCGCTGATCGTCGTGCCTGTTCCGTTCCTGCGGAGCATGGGTCTGGGCGGCATGCTCATCCCGCTGGTCAGCACCGCCGTCGTCCTGACGCTGCTGCCGGTGGTGCTCGGCAGCATCGGCCCGAAGGTCGACTGGCCGCGCATCCGGCACGAGAGTGCAGCGTCCCGCGGCTGGAGCGCCTGGGCGCGGCTGATCAGCAACCACCGCTGGGTCGCCGCCGGCGTCGGCCTCGTGCTGCTCGGCCTGCTCGTGGTCCCCGTGTTCGGCATCAAGGTGGGACTGGCCGGCACGGAGTCGCTCGCGACCGCCGGACCGGCTGTCGACACCCTTGCCGAGCTCCGCGACGGCGGCGTCCCCGCCGGGGTCATCACGCCGCTCGAGCTGCTCGTCAAGGGTGACCAGGCGGCTGCGCAGGCCGTCGCGGACAAGGCCGCCACCGCCGACGGTGTCGCGTACGCCGTCGCGCCGACGAGCCTGGCGTGGCATCAGGGCGGCACCTCGCTCGTCGAGGTGGTGCCCGTGGTCGAAACCGTCGACATCGCGCAGAGCAAGGTCGTCGACCGCATCCGTGCTGCCGCCGACGACGTGCCCGGCTTCATCGGCGTCTCAGGCTCGGGGGCCACGGTCCTCGACTACAGCAAGGCGGTGTTCGGCCACTTCCCGCTGGTCATCGCGCTCATCTCCTTGGCGACCTTCGTGCTGCTGGTCCGCACCTTCCGCTCGCTGCTGCTCCCGCTCAAGGCGGTGCTGCTCAACGTCGTCAGCGTGTCGGCGACGTTCGGGTTCGTCGTGCTGTTCTGGCAGCACGGCCACGGGTCGGGTGCCCTGTTCGGGACGGCGCCCACCGGAGCCGTCACCTTCTGGCTGCCGGTGCTGATCTTCGCGTTCCTGTTCGGCCTGTCGATGGACTACGAGGTGTTCATCCTGGCGCGGATGCGCGAGGAGTACGACAAGAGCGGGTCGACCCGAACGGCCGTCGTCCAGGGGCTCGGTCGCACCGGCCGCCTGGTCACCTGCGCCGCCCTGATCCTGTTCCTCGCCTTCACCGCGCTCGCCGCCTCACCTGGGACCGACATCAAGGTGCTCGCGACGGCGCTCGGTGTCGGCATCCTCATCGACGCCACCATCGTGCGGGCGCTGCTGGTGCCCGCGCTGGTGTCGCTGCTCGGCAAGTGGAACTGGTGGCTGCCGTCGTGGCTCGCCAGGCCGCTGCGCGTCGAGGCCTCACCGCTGCGGGTGGAGATCCCGTCCCAGCGAAGTGAGTTGGTCGTACCGACCACGGTGGATTGAAGGCGTCGTGGATCACCGGCGGGGTCTTACCTAGAGATAGAAGGCGTCACTCTGCGTCGAATGGTCCGGACGTGACCTTTTTGGACCATTGGCGCAGGTCAGACATGAGCCCACAGTCCTCGTCAACCAGACATGCCAAAGACGAGGACTGCCATGAATGCTCGCCGGCCCCTGCACGCCCTGCTCGTGACATCGGCTGCCGCGGGGCTGCTCATGAGTGCCGCCTTGCCGAGCTCCGCAGCCGGAGGCGGCCAGAGGTCGTACAAGACGTCGGCTGCCATCGCGGGCTCGATTCAGGATGCCATCGATGGCCGGCTGGGGAGCCTGACACTGGAGGACCACTCCACCGACGCCGATCGCATCCTGGGTGACCTCGCCAGAACCGACAGCCTGGTCATCCAGAACCGGGTCTGCAAGAACAGCAGCCTCGTGATCTTCGGTGAGGCCGCGAACTGGGCCAACATGGCAGTCGACTCCGGCGCGCAGAAGGGCCGGATGCGGCTGGATTGCACCTACGCCAACGGCACGAAGCACCGCTTCCACTGGGGAATGACCACGTTGACCTCCGGCGGAGCGATCGACCCGGGCCGCACGAACTGCCTGGTGCTTCACAGGCTCGCGGGCACCGCCACGACGAGCACGTACACCGTGAGCGCCCCGGCGGACGGCACCTGCAAGGCGCAACGGGAGGTTCTCAACTCCGACTGGACGACGAGCGACCGAATGACGCTCGACCTTCCGTTCGACGCCACCTTCACCGTCAGCGGCATCGTTCCCGTCGGCTGACGCCAGCGGTCCGCGTAGGCCGAGACCTCCTGTGGAGAACTCGTTCCTTGGGGAGCGCCTGCTTCCCTTACCTGCAGTCACCCACCCACGCGGCTCGCTACCGACCTCGGACACACCTGATCCCCGCACCGGCGGCTGCCGGTCGGGCTGGTCAGGTGGTGCGGGGGTCAGAACCCCTTGGGTTGTCGGCGGAAGGTCCAGCCGCCGCGGGTGATCCAGACGTACGTGCCGTCGTGGTCGACGAGCACGGTGAAGACGGCGTGCTTGGCGCGGTGGTGGTGGCGGCACAGGCATTGGCCGTTGTCGGCGTCGGTG